>NZ_JBIAVW010000017.1:0-182749 GCF_042894785.1 Streptomyces sp. NPDC001502 | reverse complement strand
GGGGGCCCGTCGACTACCCTCGTGGGTCGCCGGCCCACGTGCGGGGCCGGGGGGGGCCCCCCGGGGGCCCCCCCCCCGGCCCCCCGCCGCCCCGGGGGGCCCCCCCCCCCGGGGGGGGCGGGCGCCCGACCGGGTCAGGCACGCGGGCGGCGGCATCCGGGGCCGTGCCCGCCGGAGGGGCCATGGGCACGGCGTGGCGAGGTCGGGGCGGTCGGGGGCTGGGTCATGATCGGCTGCGTGAAGACTTCCGGACGTCTGGCCGCCTTCGCGGTCGCGGGCCTGCTCGCCGCACTCCCCGCGTGCTCGGGGCCCGACGGCCGCGGCGGCGGGGCGGGGGCCCGTACCGGCGCAGAGGCGAGGGCGGGTGCCCGTGCAGGCGCGGACACCACTCGGACCGAGGCACCGGGCACGGTGTTCCGGGGCGGGCACCCCGGTGCCGCAGGCGCCGGTGACCCCTACTTCCCGAAGCTCGGCAACGGCGGCTATGACGTCACCCACTACGCCCTGACCCTGGCCTACGATCCCGGCAGCGGCCGCCTTGAGGGCACTGCGGAGATCACCGCGAAGGCCACCGCGGACCTCAGCGCCTTCAATCTCGACCTCCTCGGCATGGAGGTGCTGAGCGCCACCGTCGACGGCCGCAAGGCGCAGGTTCGGCAGGACGGGCAGGAGCTGACCCTGCAGCCGCGCGATCATCTCAGGAAGGGCGCCGCCTTCCGCAGCGTCGTGCAGTACGCGGGCACGCCCGAGTCGATCACCCATGACCACGGGTGGCGCGAAGGCTGGTTGAGGACGGGCAACGGAGCGGTCGCGTTCGGTGAGCCGACGGGCTCGATGTCCTGGTTCCCGGGCAACCATCACCCCTCGGACAAGGCCTCCTACGACATCACCGTCACGGTCCCCAAGGGGGTGCAGGCGATCTCCAACGGGACGCTTCGCGCCCAGCACACCAGCGGCGACCGCGCCACCTTCCACTGGCACCAGGCCGAGCCCATGGCCAGCCATGTGGCGACCGTGGCCATCGGCAGCTACGACATCAGGACCTCCCGGACCCGGTCGGGCATCCCGGTCGTGTCGGCGATGGACACGACCGCGGGCGTGGACGAGGACGGAGCGGTCCTCGGCCGGTTCCCCGAGATCATGGAATGGGCCGAGGGGAGGTTCGGTCCCTACCCCTTCTCCGCCGCCGGGGTGATCGTCGATCAGGCGGCCGATGTGCCCTACGCCCTGGAGACCCAGACCAGGCCGACCATTCCGGCCGGCATCTTCCACATCACCAACGTGGTGCACGAACTGGCCCACCAGTGGTTCGGCAACTCCGTCACCCCGCGAACGTGGCGGGACATGTGGCTCAACGAGGGCTTCGCGACCTATGCGGAGTGGCTGTGGACCGAGGACCACGGTGGGGCCAGCGCCCAGGATCACTTCGACCGCAACCACGCCAAGGCCGCGGACGACGACGAGTGGGACTTCCCGCCTGCCGAGCCGCCGAGTGCTTCGGACATCTCCGGCCAGCCGGTGTACGTGCGCGGCGCGATGGTGATCCACAAGATCCGCCAGACCGTGGGCGACGAGGCCTTCCGCACCCTGGTGCGGGGCTGGACCCTGCGCCACCGCCACGGCCACGCCTCCACGGACGACTTCACCGCGTACGTGGAGGCCAGGGCCGGCCGGGACCTCGACTCGATCTGGGACTCGTGGCTCTACGGCGACGGCAAGCCCGCGTGACGGGGTCGCCGCGGTGTCAGGTCCTGATGCGCCGGCGGGCGGTCTCGACGAGCTTCATGTACTTGTCCCAGTTCCACGCGGTCCCGGGGTCGTCGTGAGTGGACAGCGGGACCTCGACGTGGCCCAGAATGTGGTCCCGGTCGACCGGCACGTCGTACTTCGCGCAGATCGTGGCCGTGAGCACGGCGGACGCCTCGTACATCTTGCCGGTGTAAACAGGCTGATCGGTCCAGCCTTCGTGCTCGATGCCGATGCTCCGGTGGTTGTACCAGACGCTGCCGGAGTGCCAGGCCACGTCGCGCTCGCGCACGCACTGGGCGATCTGCGTGCCGGTTGCGCTGATCATGTAGTGCGCGGACACCCGCTCGGCGGGGTCATTGAACTTGGTGAACATGACCGGCAAGATGTCCGTTGTCAGGTGAATGACGACGTATTCGATGGGGTACGCCTCGGGACGGTCGGAGGCCGTGTAGTTGGACTCGGAGGCTTCGATCCAGACGGCGGGGGCGTAGTCCACCGAGGGGTCCGTTCGCCGGGCCGCAGGCGGCCCGGCCG
Source organism: Streptomyces sp. NPDC001502 (assembly GCF_042894785.1). NCBI lineage: Bacteria > Bacillati > Actinomycetota > Actinomycetes > Kitasatosporales > Streptomycetaceae > Streptomyces > Streptomyces sp. NPDC001502. The sequence continues at coordinate 180,466 of NZ_JBIAVW010000017.1, read as the reverse complement.
CGGCGACGGGGGCCTTGCTCACGGGTCCCGGCAGCGCAGCCTTCTCCTCGGGCCCCATCAGGCGGGGCAGCCCGACAGCGGCCAGAGCCGTACCCGCCGCGCCTGCAGCACCCCACAACAGCCGTCGACGGCTAAGCGGGCTGTCTTCCATGGCCACTCCTCATGAGGTCGAGCAGGCAGGCAGAGGACGACGCGCCGCGAATCGTGGCAACACGATACATAGGCGGCACATCACGTAATCTGATGCTTCACCAGTGCCCGCACCCCGGCAAGCCGATCCTCCACCACTCGGCTCACACCCTCACCCTGACCGGGCCCGCCCCCACCCCCGCCCCCGCCGGCAGGCGCTACCCCGTTCCACACCGACGGGTGTCGGCTTCGATGCCGGGGCGGATCCGCCGCTGACTGCTGCCCCGCGGCCGTCGGAGGCATGACCGGACCCGGCTCCTCCGCCGCCAGCACCGATCCCGCCGCTCCTGCCTGCGATCCGACGGTGATCACGGCGCGAAGGCCTGGCAGCCTGCAGGATGGGGTGCCGAAGATCCGCCGGAGGCGATGCAACACTTCCTGTGTCAGCGACTGAACGGCCACGCCCGCTGGAACTGGCCGCAGCTGACCGGCGTGACGGTCCGGTATCGGGCCGGATTCGCCTACGTGGCCGGCGAATTGATGGGCGGCGATGCGCTGCCGCTGTGCCGCCTGCGCTGCGCCGGCGTCCTGCATACCTGGGGCTTCGCCCTCATCTCGCCGGCCGTGACGGATATGCTGACAACATCCTGCCCAGCGGTCTGCCTGCGGGCTCTCCGGGAGATGCCCTGGACTGTGCTTGCGGCCTCTACCTCGGCAACGCTGTGACCCGTCACTCTGCCTGAGCACCGCTGTCGGCGGTCAGCCGACGACCACTGCACCCACCACCGCGCGGGCGGCATCACTTGCCCCGGCAGCGCGAGATCAACACCTCGTCTTCGCTCACCTGGAGGTTCCATGCCACTGACCGTCTCACCCGTGCGGCTGACCGGCCGCGATCTCGTGCTGCGAGAGTGGCAGGACGCGGACCTGCCAGCCATGGTCGAGCTGTTCGACGAGCCCGACATCGCCGACCGGACCCCGCTCGCCTCACCCTTCGACCTGAACGCGGCACGCGAGTATCTGCAGATGATCCACCGCACTCGAGCCGAAGGGCAACGACTCCACCTCGCCATCACGACAGACGGTCACAAGCCGCTCGGCGAAGTGCTGCTCAACCTCTCCCGGGGCACCATGGGCTACGCCGTCGGCACCGCCCACCGTGGACAACGCCTGGCCCTGCGGGCCGCGCGACTCTTGACCGACTACGCCCACCAGGTCCTGGAACTACCTCGCGTCCTACTGGAAATCGAGGCTGACAACACCCCCAGCATCTCCGTCGCACGGGCCCTGGATTTCCACCCCGCCAACGACGAGCCCGAACGGGTGGAGGGGCAAGGCCGGGCCCTCGTCCTGCATATCTGGGCCCACGACGCCCGACATGCCTGAGTGCCCGCTGATGCGCTGAGCACACCAATCCCCAGTTGGGGCGCTCAGCCACAAGCACCTCTCCGCGAACTTCCGCGGAGCAGCTCTAGTACGGGAGGTAGTAACTGAGTACGTCGCCGGTGAGGGGAGGGAAAAGCGCGTGGAACAGCTCCTCGTCCGCGGAGTAGACGTCGGGGCGGATCCGGGTCAGCCCTTCCATTCCGTGCGGGCCGAACAGCAGGGCGGCCAGGTAGTCGGGGGCCAGCCCGGCGCCTTCCACGGCTCCCGGCGACTGTATCGGGCCACCGGTGACGACCTCACCGAGCCCGTCGGCGAGAACCGGGATCCGGTAGTGGGCGCCGAAGGTGGAGATGACGATGTCCCGGCCGGTGCGGTCGATCCCGGCCGTGGTGAGGCGCTGCCAGAACAGCGGACGCAGCCTGTCGAGCAGTGCCGCGGCATCGGGGATGCGGATGTAGTACTGCTCTGCATTTCCGCGCGGTTCGTGTTCGATGAACTCCTGCCACGCGTTGCCCGTCACGGTGCCTGCCCGATGGACGATCCGTAGTGGGTCGTCGCCGGATGCCAGGGCGGCGACGCCGCTCAGGAGGTCGCGTGCCGCCGCCTCGTCGCGTGCCGCGGCCTCGGCCAGGAGCATCTCCTCACCGGGAGGCGTGGTGCGCGCGGTGGCAATGACCGTGTCGGCCTGCTCAAGAACCCAGAGGTTGCTCGACTCGTGGTCCAGGAGCCATCGCCAGCACGCCGCCGAGTGCGGCATGGTCACATCGAATCCGCTCTGGGCCGAGGCTTGCAGGGCAGCCATGGCGGGGATGTCCGAGGGGCGGGCGGCACGGAGCGTGCCCGTTCCTTCGCCAGGCGGCACGGCGTTCACGTTCAGCACCTGCGGTATGTCGATCGCGTACTCATAGCCGAACAGCCGGTAGAAGTACGGGATTCCGATCATCGCCTGGACGACGTGGCCACGGGCGGCGGAACGCTCGTGAGCCCACTGCATGAGCGCCCTGACGAGCCCGCGTCCCTCGTATTCGCTCGCGGTGGCGACCAGTTCCACCTGGCCGGCGGGCAGGCGGATGCCTCCGATGCACACCTCCTCGTCGAGGAGCGTCGCGGTGGACACGACCCGGTCGCCGTCGACAACCACGGCACAGGCGGACAGGCCCGCGTCGGGGTCGGTGACGACCAGCCGGTGGTCGATGGCGTCGTCCGGCTCACCGCGCTCGGAAAGGAGCGCGCTGATCTGGTCGAGATCTGCGGGCCTGGCCTGTCGCAAGGTGAGGCCGTCGGGCAACGAAACAGCTCCGGAAGAACTTTTGATCATGGTCACAGCCCGACTGTCGCATCGCCCGGCCATCCCGTCCAACACGTTTTTCGCAGCTCGTTGTCAGCGCCGGCGGGCACGGGGTGGTCAACCGGGCCGGCTCGCGTCTGCTCGCGGATCTGGCCGACGCCACCACGCTGACCAGCGTCTTCGGCAACACTCTGCACCGGCTGCGGCCGCGTATGTGGCGGACCATCACATTCAGCTACGTGTGTCCGCCCACCACACCGCAGGCACAGGCACGGCAAGCGCTCCGGGCTCCGTTTGCCCGCTGTCGGGAATCGGCAGCCGTCAGGAACCGGCCGGGCGCCGAAGAGCGGCCGGCTCCACGTCGAGCGCCGCCAACAGCCGGACGCTGCGGTTCCCCGGCTCACTGAGCAGCCGGTCCAGCAGGTCGCAGGTGCCGCCGGCCATCGTGTCCTTGAGCAGCTCGCGCGGCGGCACCGTGTCCCGACCGAGGTCTGTACGCGCCATCACCGCACGCACCCGTTCGTGGTCCACCCCGGTCTCGACCAGGATGCGGCCCCCGTCGTAGTCGGCCTTCGCCGCTTTCGTCAGGTGGGGGTAGGCCTGCGCGACCGCGTACGTCCGCAGCATGCCCAGAAGGACATCGTCGGTGCGGACCTTCCCACCGTGCTGTCCGGCAAGCTCCCCGGCCTCCAGGCGCGCCCACAGCACCGGGTGCGCCGCGGCGTTCATCGGCATGACCCTGACCAGCAGCGTCGTCCAGAACTGCCCCAGCTCACGCGGCTTGTAGCGGCGGCGGCCCACCAGGGCGTCGCGGGTGGAGCGCAACTCCGGCGGGACGGCGTCCTCCACGGCAGGGACCTGTCCCGACCGCACGGCCCGCTGCAGGGCGACGACGTCCACCCCGCATCCGTTCAGGAAGCTCACCGCCCCGCAGGACGGGTCGTCCAGGATGGCCACCAGCAGATCGGCCGGTGAACGCTCGATGCCCTGACCGGTCACGGACGGTTGCTGCCGGCACCGGGCGAACGCCGCCGCCCCGGCGGTGCTGAGCGTGAGCGAGCGGTCCTGCTGCCCGGCCAACGGAACCTCAACCTTTCCGGGTTCCTCGTCCATCCCCCTGACGCCCTGGCGGATGACGTGGGTCGTGAGGTCGTACGCGGCGAGGAACTCCTGGACGTGTTGGTCCTTGCCGATGCACGACAGCAGGATGTGTGTGCTGACGTGGCGCCTTGCGTAGACCGGGCCGAGGGCGGTGAGCAGGGCCTGGTCGGCGCGGAAGTCTGAGGGCATGCCGACGATCTTGGCAGAGGCGCAGGGGTGTCGCATCAGCCCACGGTCTGAAACCGGTGCGACGAAAGGGGGAGTCACGCTCCGGCGTCGGTGCCGTCACGGGTGGCAACCGAGCGGAAGAACCCTTGGGGCAGGACGCACCACACGGGGCCGGGCGATGCCGGGGCGACGCGGTGCGTTGTCGGTGGCCGGCCTACGACCGAACCTCTGCTGCTCCTCAAGTCCCTTGCCGTGCACGGAATGCGACCACCACGATGATCCACATGACTGGATTCCCGGGAATGAACACCAAGCACAACTTCGTACTGGTCATCCGTGACACGGACACGGTCACGGCATCCCTGCGCCAGGCGCTGGACGAGGCCTCGCCCGAAGAACGCCCGGGCCTGGAACGCGCAGCCGCACTCGTCGAAGCCGCCGCCACCGCCGGCGAGACCCAGCTGCGCGCCCGCTGGGTCCGCTCCCGGCTGACCGCCGTCGGATTCACGGGGGACATCGGCTCGGTCGCCGCGGTGAAGGCACTGCGCCAGGCGGAGCCGAAGCTGAGCCTGCTGGCAGCGGTGGAACTGCAGAAGGACGCGGTGGCGCATCCCCAGTGACGGCGGAGTCGACGTCTTCCCGCACGGAAGCCGAACGCTGCGCCACGACCGGCTTCGCCGGACCCGGGGTGGAGTGGCTGCTTCATCCGGCCGAAGACGGCCCGCCTGCGCCTCGCTGCCGGGTCAGCGAGGGCAGGCGTGGCGTTCCGCCCGGTGCCCCATCCACACCGCCACATCGCACACCCGCAGCGCACTCACCGTCTCCGCCACCCCCGCGGCTTCGCGCAGCGCGAGCAACTGGCGGTGCAGGGCGCCGTCGTCCGCACGCAGCGCGGCATGCAGCGTGAGCCAGAACGAGGGGCGCGGGCGCCCCAGAGCGCAGCGCACCACCTTGTCGTAGACCGGCAGCAGCTGCGGGCGTTTCCGGGCGAGAAGCTTGCCCGCGATCACCCAGCCGACATCGGGCTGGTCACGAAGGAGGTGCCAGGCCCGGTCCGCCGGCGAGCCGTCGGACAGGACGGTGGCCGCGGCATCGGCCATGTCGATGCCGCGGGGAACGGCCTGCAGCAGATCGGACAGCCGCGCTCCGAGACCGCCCTCCAGTATGTCCAGTGCGACGGGCGCCGGAACGGTCACCGACAGGGTCTGCACCGCGACGAGGTCCTCCGCAGTGATCCGGTCGGCGACGTCCGGGCGGTCTCCCCCGCCCGCCAGGTGCTCGAACCGTCCGCCGGTGTACGCAGGTGTGCCGGAGGGCCGGCCGATCCCGAAGTAGCGCTGGAGATCCGCGAGGGCGCGGGGGTCGGTGACAAAGGTATGCAGCCGTTGGGCGAAGGGCTGCATGAGAACGGCCGAAGAAGGCATCCGTGCTCCGTCCTGACGGGGGGTGGTCCGGCGGCGAAGTGCGGGCCGCAGCAGTGGGTCGACCGCTCGTACAGATGGTGCACGAGGCGACGGCACCACGGGCTGGAAAAGGGCCGGATGTGCGGGGCGATCCCGGGCCGGCCCCGTTCGCGTCCTTGTGGGTCAGCCGTTCGCCATCGCGGTGGGCCCGGGGCCGCCGGATGCGGTGACATGCTCGCCGACCGGGTCGGGGTGCGGGCGAAGCCAGCCGCGGATGGCGGCCTGGACGCCGGCCTGGAAGCGGGTGTCGGCGTCGAGTTCCTCCAGCATGCGGGTGATCCGCCGGCGGACGGTGTGCACGTGAACACCGAGCCGGCGGGCGATGGTTTCGTCCTTCAGCCCCGAGGCGAGCAGCCCGAGCAGTTCCCGTTGGTCCGCGGTGAGGGGGCCGCCGGGGCCGCCGAGGGGGGTGGCGCGCGCCCAGAGGGACTCGAACAGCGGCAGAGCGGCCCGGTGCAGCAGGCGGTCGCCGAACACCAGCGCCGCTCCGTCGCCTCCTTCGTCGCTGCCGGGCAGCGGGGGCAACAGGCAGGTACGCCGGTCCACGAGCACCAGGGCGGTCGGCAGGCTCTGTCCGATACGGGCCTGGAGGCCGAGTCCGGTGAGGGCGATCAGCTCCTGCGCCCGGTCGGGGAAGTCGGTGCCACGCCGGTCCGTGACGGTCCGTACGGTGACGCCGCGCTCCAGCAGCCGGCGGATGCGGTCCGCACCGGGCGCCCCGGTGCTGGCGGACGCCCCGGTGCTGTCGGCCTCCGCGGTGTTGCCGGCCTCCGCGGTGTTGCCGGGCGCCCCGGCTGTCCGCGTCGCGCGGTCGAGGATCAGGACCTCCGTCTCGGCGGCTTCGAGCATCGTGTCGAGGCGGGCGTCGGCCGCTTCGGTGCCGGCGATGGTCTCGATGCCGGCCGGGGGTAAGGGGGTTCTCGCGGGCTGCGCGGGAAGCCGGTGGGCCAGCCGTTCGGCGTAGGAGCGCAGGGACTTCAGGTCGGCCGACTCCTGGTGCAGGAGGGCCTGGCGGCGCTGGATGAGTACGTGCAGTACGGCGGCCGGGTCGGCGGCCGTATGGATCACCGCCCTGGTGTCGTCCTGCGTGCGGGCCGGAGTCCGGTCGTGCGGGTCGGTTTCGATCATGCGGGGGATTTTGACCGCCTTCACACAGCCCCCACAAGTGTGCATGGCCACTTCTGAGGGGGGCTCGGCTCTGGTCGGCAGCCGCCCGCGGCGCTTGCATGGCGACGACTCACAGCAACGCATCAGGCACTCATGGTTGAGGAGACCCCTTGCCCAAGTTCAGCGCAGGTTCGTCGGCACCCACCCCCATCGCACGACGGATATGGCGGAAAGAGCTCCGCTCCGCCGGAGGAATAGCGGTTCTGCTGGCCGCCGCAATGACCTTGCAGGCATCGCCGGCATGGGCTGCGGACCCCGGCCCCTCGAACGCCGTTCCCGGCCAGGACACCGCGACCCCGGTGCTCGTCGAGGGCATACGGGAGCCCGTCGACGCCAAGGCCGCCCCGGCCGACGCGGCACGGCAGCACCTCGCGGCGAACAAGAGCCGCTACAAGATCCCGCGGGCGGGCAGCGACCTCGTCCCCCTGGCGGCGACGGCCACCGGGTCCAAGGACGAGACGGTCCGGCTGCAGCAGAAGCACCGCGGTGTCGACGTCCTGGGCGGCCAGTACGTCGTGCGCATGCAGAAGCAGGACGGCAAGCGCGTGGTCACCGGCACCTCGGGGCACTACTTCACCGCCCTGAGCACCGATGTCACCCCCCAGGTCAGCGAGGACGTCGCGGTCCGTCGTGCGGTGGCCGCCACGGCCCGCCGGCTGGGAGCGGCCCTCGACAAGAACCGGGCACCGGCCTCCGAGTCCGGTGATCCGGCGGCCACCGGCATGACCGGTGACGTCAAGGGACTCGTCGTCCTGCCCAAGGGAGGCGGTGTCCTCGCCTACCGCGTCACCGTGCGGGGTACCGCGCCCGGCACCGGGGCGCCGGTCGTGGACGAGGTGTACGTGGACGCCCGTTCGGGCTATCCGGCGCTCCAGTACAGCGCGTTGAAGACGATGGCGGCCCCCGCGGCCCGTACGGCCGGTGAGGCCGCCGAGGCCCCGACGGCGGGCGGCCCGCCGGCCACTCCGCCGAACCTGGTCCCCGAGACCGGGTCCGGGGCTCGGCTGGGCGGCGCCGCGACCTCGCTGGACATCGCCTACGACCCGGCGGCCGGCAGCTACCTCCTCGCGGACGCCGGCCGCATGCGCGCCACCAGCAAGAGCCTGCTGGGCACGTGGGACGCCCGTGGCAAGTCGGTGTCGGAGACCTCGGGCACCTGGCCCTCCGGCATCACCATGTTCTCCTCCCCCAACACCTCTTTCGGCGCCGAGGCGACGGATTCGGGGGCCGTGGACGCCCACTGGAACGCGGGCCAGGTCTACGACTTCTACAAGAAGAACTTCGGGCGCGACAGCCTCGACGGCAACGGCGGCGCCGTCAACTCCCTGGTCGGCGTGACGTACTACGGCATGCCCTACGCCAACGCGTTCTGGGACGGCACCAAGATGGTCTACGGCAACGGGGACACGGAGTTCAAGCCGATGTCCGCCGACACGGACGTCGTCGGCCACGAGATGACCCACGGGGTCATCGAGCACACGGCGAACCTGGTCTACGCGGGCCAGTCCGGCGCCCTGAACGAGGCCCTGGCGGACTACTTCGGCAACGCGATCGACGTCACCGCGAGCGGGACGCCGATGAGCGATCCGGCCGCCGGCCTGATCGGCGAGAACCTGTGCCGTACGAAGGCGGCCGCCGACTGCGCCCTGCGCGACCTCAACGACGGGGCCACCACCTCGAAGAGCTTCCTCGGCGTGTCGTTCGCCACCGACAACGGCGGCGTGCACCTGAACTCGACGATCTTCTCCGGCGCGCTGTGGGACATGCGCGAGGACCTGGGCGGCGCCCTGGCCGACCGGATCGTCTACAAGGCCGTCACCGAGTACATGACGCCGATCGACGGGTTCACCGAGGCCCGGGGCGCGGTGCTCGCGGCGGCCAAGGCCCTGGGCGCGACCTCGGCCCAGCAGAACGTGGTCAAGCGGTCGTTCAACGCCCACGGCATCGTCCCCGACTGGGAGCAGGCCCTCGGCATCGACACCGACACCCTCTTCGGGAAGCTGAACACCACCGACTCCGGAGTGGGTGCGGGCGGCGGCTGGTGGACGGCCTCCAAGTCCAACGACGACGGCTCCGAGCCCTACTCGGTCTACGCCGGCCGGCTGGACGGCAAGGGTGCCCCGAAGGTGATCAGCCCCAACGACGGCCGCTACCACACCGCCCCGGCGACCGACGGCAAGACCGTGGTGTGGACGGCGTACGGCCCGACCTCGGTCGACGTCCTCACCCGTCCCGTGGCGGGCGGCCCGATCAAGACCCTCTACAGCTCGGTGACCGGAGTCGCGGGCCTGCGGGTGGAGAAGAACACCGTCGTGTTCGAGGAGTACGACATCCTCGGCGGCCGGCACGTCGGCTACATGCGGCCCACCGACAAGGCCCCGGTCTTCACCGACGGCCGGAAGTGGAACACTCTGACCGCCCTCCCCTCCATCAGCGACAACAAGATCGCCTACGCGAAGCTGTACCCGCAGAACGGTTCCTACCGGCTGGGCGTGGAGGTCGTCGACCTCGCCACCGGCAAGGCGGTCATGACCGAGCAGCTCGACGAGCCGGTGAGCCTCGGCCAGACCGGCATCAACGGCAAGAACGTGTTCTGGCTGGCCGACACCGACGAGAGCGACGGTGGTCTGACGTCGGTGATCAGCTCCGGCCTGGACGGCCGCGGCTCCTTCATCGTCAGCAGCGAGCACAAGCCGGGCGCCTTCATCGCCTCCGACCTGACGGTCTCGCAGGACGCGCTGACCCTGGTCGCGCAGACGCCCGACACGCGGTACCGCAACGAGTCGCTGCCCAAGCTGTGGCAGCTGACCACCGACGGCTCCCGTCGCGAGCGGGTCTCCTGCAACCGCGGTGAGCAGAGCTACCCGGCGGCCGGCGCGGGCCGTCAGGTCGCCTGGCTGGACGCGACCACCGGCTCCACCGATCTGGTGGTCCGTGAGCGGCCGGCCGGGACCTGCTGATCCCTGCCCATGAGTGAGGCGGGGCCGGCGGCTGTGCCGTCGGCCCCGTCCGCGTGCCGCCGCCTCCCGGCGGGGAGGTGGCGGCACGGCCCTCAGGGTGTCAGCACTCGCGCAGGCCCGGGGCGGGGTCGACGGAGGTGTGGACGTCCACGGCCGCGACGTTGCCCCACTGGCCGTTGTCCAGCTGGGTCCAGTACCACACGTTGTTGCCGCCGGCGTGCTGGTCACCGCGGCCCCAGCACTGGAACCAGCTGGGGCTCGTGTTCAGCGGCCCCCGCACCGCGGAGTTGTAGCGGCGGTGCTCGTAGCCCTTGGCGCCGACCCGGTTGCCGCACCACAGTTTGCCGTCGGCGCGCACGCCGCATTCGGCGGCCGCGCTCTTCCCGGTGGGGGGCGTCGCCTGGGCGGGCCCGGTCACGGTGGCCATGCCGGCCGCCAGTGCGACGGTGGCGAAGCCCAGGGCGATCTTCCTGCCTGCGTACATGCTTCCTCCTCGGAAGGGCTCCCTCGGGAGCCGGGTGATGGTGGTGGTGTGTCATCAGTGGTGCGTGATCGGTCGTGCGGGCGGTACTCAGGGGCAGGTGGGTACGCCGTCCAGCCAGGCGGCGCCCTTGATGTAGATGTTGGTGATCCACGACCCGTACTCGGGCAGGTAGGACCAGGCGTCGTTGGTGTAGCCCTCCGCCGTGACCGGTTGGGCGAGCTTCTGGCACTCGATGCGCACGGTGGTCGGGCCGGGGAACCGGTGCACCCGCGGGCTGCCGGTGGACGGTTCCTTGTGGGTCCACACGTCCGTGCCCCAGGTACTGAACGTGCCGGGTGCCGTGGCCGGCGCGATGCGGACCGCTCCCGCGTAGTCCCCGCCCAGCCGGACGTCGCTGACGGTGATCCGGGTGCCCGATTCCCGGGCCTCGACCATCTTCCCCGCACCCAGGTAGATCGCGATGTGGTGGATGGAGCCCCCTGAACCCCAGGCCAGGAGGTCCCCCGGGAGCAGCGGCGCGGTTCCCGCGGCGGCTGTGAAGCGCTGTTGCACCTGCGGTGAGTGGAACTGGTGGTAGGCGTTGCCGGGGAGCGGGTCGCCGCCGGCCGCCCGGTGGTAGGCGTACCGGACCAGTCCCGAGCAGTCGAAGCCCAGCCGCTCCGGGTCGTGTGCGCTGTCCGGGTCGCTCGGGTCGACCTGACCGTACGTCGGCCCCGGCTGTTGACCGTGGCCGCCGCCCCAGGTGTACCAGACGCCGATCTGTTCGCACGCCGCTCCTACGGCCTTCTCCGCCGCCGTGGAGGCCCCGGGGGCGAGCACGCCGCACGCCTGCGCCGTCTCCGCCATCTTCGCCGTCTTCGGTGCCGCGGCCGCCGTGGCGCCGTGGGCCCCTCCCCACGCGGCCAGGAGGGTGAGCACCGCCACCGCCGCCACCGCCGTTCTCCGCATCGCCATGTCCGGTCCCCCTGTCCCCGCCACGTGGAGTCCTGCGGGTGGTCGTGTTCGTGGTGGTGTTCGTTCGCCTGGTGCTCGTCATGCGGAGCACGGACCGGCCGTCCGCCGGGCACTCCGAGACTGCGCCTCGCCACCCCTCCTTGTCGAGGAGGCGCGGGTCGCCCACCGCAACGGGAAACGGGAAACCTCTGGGAAACCCGCTCCCACCACACTCTTTGAGCATCCGTCAACAGGCCGCCCGGGGGTGCCGGCTCACCTGGGCCTGTCCAGCTGAGGCCGGGGCGGACTCCGGGTCACCGATCGCTCATGGGTGAGGCGGGCCGCCGGGCGGAGTCCGCGAGCCGTTCGGCGAAGGCTTCGACGAGGCCGTGGAGCTCGTCCGGCCGTTCGATGACGAAGGGCCGGTCCAGCGAGGCGAGTACGGCAGGCAGCCAGTCGAGCCGGTCCACGCGCAGTTCGACACGGCACCGGCCTTCGGCGCCCGGGCCCGTGCTGTCCGGCGACGGCAACGGCGACGGCAACGGCAACGGCAACGCGGTCACGATCGCGACGCCGCCGGGAAGCGTCGGAGACCGGTGTCGTTGGCCGTTGCGCAGGGCACAGGTGTGCCAGTCTCCGCGTTCGTCGCGGCGGTGGCGGTGGCGGTGGCGGGCCAGGGCCCCGGGTGACCCGGTCGTCGCCGACCGGCGCACCGCGGGCGGGCCTCGGTCAAGGGCGGGAGCCCGACAGGCTCGGACAGATCAAGCGGTCACCGTGCGACGGGCTCGCACCACAAACACCAACGCGTGAACCGAGGCCGAGTGATGACGACCGGCAAGATCAACGCGACCCGGTCTCCGGTGGGGCCACCAGGGCTCGACAACCGCATACGCACGAATCGGATGCGACAACCGACCGCCAACGGCTGGGAGGGCGAGACCGGTTTCGGGTTCGGCCACCTGCCGCGGGGAGTCCCGGCCGGCGCCACCGCAGGGCGGCGGCGCCGGCGGGTCGGGGCAGTGCGTCAGGTGGCGAGGGTGGCCACCGGCTCCAGGCCGTAGGTGCGGGCGTAGCCGTTCTCGGTGCCCACGAGCAGGTCCACGACGTCGAAGTAGCGGTCCCAGAAGGGGGTTTCGCGCAGCGCGTCGATCAGCAGCCGGTAGGCGTCATGGTCGTCCGCCTCCCAGACCCAGATGTCGGTCACGCGCGCCGAGTAGAACTCCGTGTCGTAGAAGCGGGAGCGGACGCCGTGGGTACGCGCCTCGATCACCGGAACGACTTGGGTGGTGAAGGCGTGGACGCGTTCGGCCACGGTCATCGCCAGCCACTCGGGCGTGGTCTTGACCAGCATGAACGCGGTGACCGGCGGCTCGGTTCGGTCAGTGGGCATCGGTTGCCTCCGGGGTGGCGAGGACGGCGGGCTTGAGGGTATGCGCGCACCACTGGGCGAAGCCGGTGGCCGGGCCCGCCTGTGGCGAGCGGGCGACGCCCGAGTCGAGGCCCAGGTCCTTGGCGCGCTTCATGTCGACCATGCCTTCGACGAACGCCTCGTTGAGGCCGTAGGCGAGCATGGTGGACCGCATTTGGTCGAGCGACTCGCGCTCGTAGCGGACCGGACGGCCCAGTTCCTCGCTCATGATGCGGGCCATGTCGTTGGGCGACAGGTCCTGCGGGCCGAGCACCGGCACACTGCCGACGCCGGTCCAGGAGCGGTCCAGCAGCAGCCCGGCCGCCGTCGCGGCGATGTCGGCGACGGCCACCAGCGGAGCCGGACGGTCCGCGGCGACGGTGTCGGTGAAGACGCCGTTCTCGCGGATCGAGTCGGCTTCCTCCAGCAGGCTCTCGAAGAAGGACGGATTGGCCAGGGCGCGGTAGGCGACCCCGGAATCGGCGATCAGGTCGTCCATGGCCAGGGAGGCGGTGACCAGCCCGGCCCGGCCGGCCTGGGGGGTGCTGCGGCCGAGTGCCGAGACGCCGACGACACGGTCGACGCCGTGGGCGGCGAACGCCCGCGCGGCCGGGCGGGTGAAGCCGCTGTACGCCTCTTCGGGTGTGAGCGAGGCGTCCGGCGGAACCAGCCAGAAGACGGCGTCGGCCCCGTTGAAGGCGCGCTCGACGGTCGCGGGGTCGCCGTGCGAGCCGGTGACCACCTCGACCCCTCCGCGCACGGCCTCGGGGATCCGGGCGGGATCGCGGACCACGACGCGCAACTCCTCTCCGTGTGCCGGCGCGGCCTCGACCAGCAGGGACAGCAGCCGGCGGCCGATGTTCCCGGTGGGGGCGGTAATGACGATCATGAAAACCTCGGGGTCTGTGTCGGATCGGCAAGACCCCCTCATCGTGCGAACGCCAGCCGCATTGCCACAATGGGAACTTCAGCATCCAATCATTGCCTGAAACGGAACAATGCCGGTGAGCAGCCCAGTTACGAACCTCGACGCCAATCTCGCCGTCGCCCTCGACGCCTTGCTGACCGAGCAGAGCGTCACCCGTGCCGCGGCGCGGCTGCGCACCTCCCCCGCGGCGATGAGCCGCACCCTGGCCCGGCTGCGCCGGGTGCTCCAGGATCCGCTGCTGGTCCGGGCAGGGCAGGCGATGGTGCCCACGCCCCGTGCCGAGGCGCTGCGGGACGAGGCCGCCGCGGTGGTGCGGCAGTTGGAGGCACTGCTCACGCCGAGCGGCGGGATCGACCCCGCCACCCTGCGGCGCACCTTCACCGTCCAGGCCTCGGACCTGGTCGGGGCCGCGCTGGCGCCGGGCCTGCTGGGGCTGGCCCGGCGCCGGGCGCCGGGCGTATCGCTGCGGGTGCTGGCCGAGGAGTGGGAGGAGGGCCCCGCGCTGCGCGAGGGGCGGGTCGACCTGGAGATCGGGGCCATCGACCACGTCGACCCGGAGACCCGGGTCGAAGAGCTGGTCACGCTGCGGTTGTCGGCCGGCGTCAGGGCCGGGCACCCGCTCGCCGAGGGAACCCTGACCCCCGCGAGGCTGGCCGCGGCCGAACACGTGGCGGTCAGCCGCCGGGGCCGCTTCACCGGCCCGCTGGACTCGGCCCTCGCCGAGCAAGGCCTCAGCCGACAGGTCAGCGCCGTTCTGCCCGGCCATCTGGCGGCGATGGCCCTGGCGGCGGCGGACGACGTGGTCTGCCTGGTACCGACCTCGCTACCGGGCGAGCCCCGCTCCCCACTCGGCGACGCGGCACACGCGATGGGACTGCGCCTGCTGCACATCCCGCTGCCGCTGCCACCCCTGACGATCGGCATGGCCTGGCACCCGCGTCACAGCGCGGACGGAGCCCACCAGTGGCTGCGCGACGCCGTACGCCGGGTCCTGCGCCCGGCCCGGGAGCGCTGAGGTCAGGCCTTGAATCCTGGCGGTCTTCAACGCCTGCCGCTAGGCTCTGTGTTGCTCAGTCGAGAGCCACAAGCACTGGCGACGTGTCCGATGGGGGACAGTGCTTTCATCTCGACGGCCAATGAGCACGATGAGTCTCCAATCGTCGCAGAGCCTCAGCAGGCCATCCGCAAGCGGTGGTCGAGCTGAGGCTGCCCGCCGACTGGTCGATCACCTTCGTGAAGGGATCGACCGTTGAGGCTGACATTTCCCGTTCAGGTACTTCTCGCACTCCTGTCCTTCGTATCGTCGCTGCTGGTAGCGGTGGTGGCGGGGGTACTCTCGCGTGAGGCCGGGGCGCCGGCAGCTGGTGCGGTGCTGTACGGCGGTGGCGCGTTCATCGGCTGGATGACGCTCTGCATTGCCGTGCTGACGGCACTCGGCCTGCTCGGGCATCACAGCCGTCCCGACGAGTGAGGGGTCACCCGGCACTCAGGAGCGCGGCCGGAGCCGGATCGCAGCGAGGGTGACGGTGCCGTGGAAGGCAGGCCGGTGCGCGGGTGACCTCCGCCCGGCCGCGGTACCCGCTCGGCCGGATCCTGTCCGGCGGGTCGTCCACGCGGTCCGAGAGAGAGGGCGTGATCGAGCGGGCCCGGCAAAGCGATCCGAGTGTGTTCGAGGAGGCCGGGCTCGGAGTCCCGGTCCCGGAAGAGGCGTTGCCGAGAACACGGGGGATCTACGCGACCGACGCCGGTAGGCCGTGGGGGCGAAGCGGTGGGCCGGCCGCCGTGGCTGCCGCGTCGTCGGCGTTGGCTCGCCGCTCCCCGGATCTTTCGGTGGGGAACGGACGAGGCCGACCGACGTACTGGCCGGCGTACAAGGCCCGGGCGGACCCGAGAGCCCTGCCGCACGCCGGTCACGCGAGGTGAACGGCGGCCCTTTCAGGAGACTGCCGGGCCCGCCGGCGCAGGAATGCAGCGGCACCCGCCAGGACGACGGCAAGGCTTGCCAGCACGCAGACGAGCACGTTGATCGACATCGGGACGTACTCCACCGTCGGACCGTCGGAGTAGACGCAGGCGCTGCGCAGAGGCCAGTACTCCTGTTTCATGCCGGCCAATGCGGCGCCGGAGGCGTTCCGGTCTTCGCACAGCTCCGGGAACGGACCGCCCATGATGACGGAAAACCAGCCGTAGCAGTACACCGCTGCCGCCGAAGAAGAGAAGACCAGTACGAGAACCGCACAGGTCTTGGACAGCGACAGGGGTGGATTCCTCAGCAGGAGAACGACGATCACGATGCCCGCTCCCGCCGCAGCCACACTGAGGAGCAGCAGCATGCCCATCAACGGCACCGGCACTGTGTCACCTTCTCTTCGTCCATCTCGGCGGCTGACGCCCGGGAAGCCAAAAGGTGCCGCTGACCTGCAAGGATGCGACTGTCCAAGCCGTATCTGCTGCAGAAGTCAGAGCACCCTTCCGGTGGTTGAGCGTACAGGTCGCGACCGCGGCTGTCGGTGGTGGCCGACGGGAAGAGGCTGCTCGGGCATTCCGGGCCAGGATCGACGTCCATGAGGTGCGCATCGAGACCAACGCGCACGATCCGACCCTGCCGGTCGGCAATGGGCGTTGCGGCAGGTGGCGGGATCACCGGCAGGTGATCGACGGGATTCTCAACCGGCTCAGGCAACGCCGAGTACACCGCCCGGCTGGAGACGGCCCTCCGACGCACGTCCTGCCGGTGTGCGGCGTTCGCGCACCTGACCACGGGCGCCCCGCCAAGGCCCTGTCGCGGATGGCACCGGTCGGCGGCGCGAAAGGCGTCGGGGACGGGTCGGCGGGCCCGCATCGCGGTCGGCGCCGCCGGGGCGAATCGCCGATCGTGCCGCTGGTCGAGGGGCCTTCTCGCGGCGGTCCTGTTGCCGTCAACCCGAGCTCCGTCAGGCCCCGTTGCGCCGCGCATCCGGTCGTCCGGGGTTCCGGGATCACGCGCTGATTTCTTAGCAACAGGGGCCAATAATTCTCTTGATCGCTGCCCGGACGGCTAGAAAGGAGCGCATCGGACCGAACCCGGCACCGACGGGGTGATGAACCCGTCGTCGGATTATGGCGAAGGTGGTGATGTGCATGCGTGAGTGCAGCAGGATCCAAGCGGTTGCGGTCAGATCGCTCACGGGAAGTCCGAGTTCCGGACCTCTCCCCCGATAGGCCGGCCATGCTGATACCGATGCTGTTTTCCCCGGCACTCGCCTCTGCCGACGAGTATCGAACCCTGACGTCGACCATCCGGTCGAAGGCGCAAGATGCGCAGGGATTCTTCGGCGGAGCCGGGCGCAAGCAGGGCGAGATGCCCTATCTTCCGCTCCACGTCCAGCTGCGCGGTCTGTTCATCGAGCTCTACATCGAGCTCCGCCCACGCAATACGAGCCTCCGGATCGCCGGCTTCCGGAACATCTTCGAGAACGGCCAGGCCCCGCCTGAAGCGTACGTACGCCACGTGCGGGACTCGGTCGCGCCGCCGGGTCTCCGCCGAACGGAAGCCCTGCCGTTCGGCGGAGGCCGCGCCGACCTGGAGAGGGCCGCCGCCGTACGGCGTTCGGGGATCCTGCTCGGGCGCCGGCCCTTGAGCGACGCGGTCATCCGGCTGCACCAGAACCGCGATCCGCGGAGCACCGCTCACGGAATGCTCGTGCTCTCGGAAATGCTCTGCGAGGCCGCCCGATACCCCGCCCTGGCGGATGCGATGTCGCGGATCTGGATGACCGGAGGGCGACTGTAAGTCCGTAACAGTCGCCGGGAATTCCCGCACGCCACCCATCCAAAGGTGTTGGGGCACCGAATAAGGCCGAGCATCTGTTGAGAGGGCTCGTAAGAATGCCCGCACGGGCTGGGGCGGGGCGGTCGCTGGATGTCCGAGGGCGCACGGTGAGCACGCGCGCCAGGTGGCCGTGAGCAGCCACGGCGACATCGCCCTCACCCGGCAGCGGACGGATGCGGTCCAGCACCGCGTCCGTGCATGCGGCCACCTGCGTGAGCTCCTCGCCGGGGTGGTCGGCGGCGCCCGCTTCGGTCAGAGCAACGTCGGTCCGTCCAGCGTGCCAGGCCCGACAGGACGCTGTCCTGTTCGGCCTGGCCTTTCCGCCGAGGGACCGCCGATCGGCGGTTCCCGCCGCTCCCAGCGGGTGCACTCGCCGACCGCGGATGTGGGGTAGGGCACCCCCGTACGGCCGATGGGGCCGATGGGGCCGATGGGCAGCCTGACGCAGCCGACCGTCCCGAGGCGCCGTTCCCCATGCCGGTGCGGGGTCACCCAGAGCCGGCCGCAGGGCCCACCCGTGCCTGGCGTCGTACGGGACACTGAGCCGAACAGCCCGGAATCATCGCCTCCAACTCAGCACGAGCCCTGCCTGGTCACTCGCCTGGCCAGGCAGGACCGACCGACCCACTCGCACACACCTCGGGAGTTCAGCGAATGCCGGAACGGCCGACCCTCGCGGTGGTCAGCGGACCGCCCGCCACCGGTAAGACCACCCTCGCCCACGGCCTCGCCCGTGAAATCGGCTGCCCCGCGATCATCCGCGACGAGATCAAACAGGGCCTGGTCATGAACGCCGCGGCCCACCGGGCCGGTCGCGACGACCCCCTCGACATCGCGGCGATGCACGCCTTCTTCGACACCCTCGGCGTGCTCCTCCGAGCCGGCGTCACCGTCGTCGCCGAGGCCGCCTACCAGGACCGGCTCTGGCGCCCCGGCCTCGAACCCCTCATCGAGATCGCCGACCTCAGGGTCATCCGCTGCACCACCCCCACCCCGACCGTCGTCGCACGCGTCACCGAGCGTGCCGGGTCCGACAGGCACCGCGCGGCACACGGCGACCGACAGCTCCTCGCCGACATCGCCACCGGTGCCTACAGTCCCGAGGCGTTCGTCGGCATCTCCCTCGACGCGCCTGCCCTGCTCGTGGACACGTCCGACGGCTACCGTCCCGGGGTGGCCGAGATCGGAGCCTTCGTCCGAGCGCGCTGACCTCCGAAGCGTCAGGCAAGGACGCGGCCGTGTTCACACGTCGGCGGGCGTCGCAACCCGGTGAACCTTGCCGGTCACAGCACCAGCCGCCTCTCAGGGCGACGAGGACCGTGCCGGTGGACGGGTCGATGTCGAGCGCGGTCGCGGTGCGGTCGACGCGGAACACCCGCCGAGGGGTGCCCGAGGAGTCCTCGCCGACCGGACGCCGGGGCACGAACCCTTGCTTCGGAGGCGTTCGGTGCCGGGCCGTACGAGGTGTGCCGGGTCGGTGGTGCGGTCGGCGTCGACCACGGTCCACCACTCCACTTCGTCCACGACGTTGCACTCGGGGCAGTCGCAGCCGCACGTGCAGTCCTCGTGGCCGCCCGCAGGGCAGTCGCAGGCACAGGGGGTCGTGGCAGGTACCGGAAGACCGCGTCGGGGCCGTGCCGGAACAGGCTCCAGGCCCGTGCGGCCGAGCCGGGGGTGGTGTGCCGTTCGAGCCCGGTGGCGTCGGTCAGGGCGACTCGGAGGAACGCCCCGACGGGCCCGCCCGAAGGGTCGGGGGCCTCCACCCAGGCGCAGGACCCGTCGGGGCCCCGGCTTCGCCCCTCCGGATCGAACAGGAAAGGCCTGAGCGTCCGGCTGCGGCCGGCCCGCACCAGCAGGGCGGCGTGGGCGATCCGCCTCAGGTGTGGGTGCCGAGCCCGAACCCCAGTGTTCGCCGGGCCGTTACGGGCTCGGCCTCGGGCGGGTCGGCCGGGGTCGGGTCCTCGATGGCCCGCTCGGCAGCCGTGCGGCCGCGTGCGACGCGCTGCTCCTGATCCTCGCGGAGGGGAACCGGTCCTTGCCCGAGAGGGCGGCGCCTTGTGCTCATCACCCAAGTCTCGCAGCCTGCCTGACGGACCCTCCGGGGAGGGGCCCCGGTCTCCGTGGTGACCATCCGCGGAGCCCAGCACCGTCAAGCTCCCTGAGCACGGCAGCAGCCGCTCGTCACCGCACCCCGAGGTCGCTCGCGGCGGAGGGCTGCCCGGCGGTGCGGACGCGTCGCCGCCTGAAGGCAGGGACACCCAACAGCCCGAAGCCGAGGACCGCCGCTATGAGATGGCCGACCGTGGTGAAGTCCGGCAGCGGCCCGGTCGTCCAGTCGGCACCGCCGAGGGGCCATGCGAGAACGAATACGGCCCAAGGGAGACGGCCCCAGCGCGGCAGGGCGAGTGTGGCGACCGCCAGCACGGTCTGGGCTCCGTAACTGACCCCGTAGTCCAAGGACTGCCGCACGACCGTCGGATACCAACCGTGCTGCAGCGCAACGGTGATGACGGCGGCGGTGAGCAGGGTGGCCGCGACATGGCCGCCGAGGAACACGGCTGCGGCGCGTCGCTTCCCCCACCGGTACTCCACCCAGGCCAGGAAACAGCAGACGCCGAGGCCCAGGGTGATCAAGGTGCCGATGAAGTCGGTCGAGGTGACATCCGTGAGGGTACCGTCGAAGAACAGCGCGCTGCCGAGCAGCGCGGGCAACGGATGGTCCTGCAGGTTGTCCAGGTTGGTGCTGAGGTAGCCCAACACGGTGTCCGCCCGGTCGGCGGACAACCCGTAGACGACCCACGCATGGCTCGCCAGGAGCAGGCAGACGTAGGCGAGGGTCAGCGGCGCACGGCGCGGGTACGCCCGCACGGCGCGCAGTGGTCCGTCCCAAGGGCGCGGCAGTGACTGAGAGTTCATACCGTGGCATTCTCCAGGTCGAGCCGAGGGCGGGGACCGGCGGGTGACGGCAGCCGTCCCGGCCGGGGCCGCGCCACCGGCCCGCGCCGCCCGGTCGGCCCGTCGACCGCCTTCCATGACCTCACGAGGGGAGCCCTCCTCCGCGTCAGTCCTCCAGACGGGACAGCCAGGTGGCGAGCAGCGTTTCGAGCACGGCGGCCTCCTCGGGCGTCACGAGGTCCAGCAGGCGGCGTTCGTTGCGCATGTGCTCGGTGAACGCCCGGTCCACGAGGTCGCACCCGGCCGAGGTGAGGGCGACGATCCGGCCGCGCTGGTCGTCGGCCGAGCGTCGGCGGGTGACGAGCCCGGACCGTTCCAGGCGGTCGATCCGCTTCGTCATCGCGCCGGTGGTGACCATGGTGTGCGCGGCGAGCTCGCCCGGCGCCCGTTCGAAGGGCTCACCTGCGCGGCGCAGTGCGCACAGGACGTCGAACTCCCCTTCGCCGAGGCCGTAGCGGTCGTAGACGAGGCGGAGTTCTGCGCCGAGCCGGTCGGCGAGGCGGTGCAGTCGGCCGATCACGCCCTGGGGCCCGACATCGAGGTCGGGCCTTTCGCGGCGCCAGTCGGCCTGGATCCGGGCCACCCGGTCCAGGTCCCGGGGTGGGTCGTGCTCCTCGGACGAGACGTTTGCTTCCATGGAAGCTATATTACCTTCCATGGAAGCAAATATGCGCTGGGTGGCGCTCACGGCCGTGGCGCCGGTGGCCTGGGGGGCCAACTACTTCGTCACCCACGAGTTCCTGCCTGCGGACCACCCGCTGTACGGGGCCGCCCTGCGAGCGCTGCCGGCCGGCCTGGTGCTGCTGGCGTTGTGCCGCCAGCGGCCGCACGGCGCATGGTGGGGGCGGTCCGCCGTGCTCGGGCTGCTCAACGTGAGCGTGTTCTTCTTCCTCGTCTTCACCGCCTCCCAGCTGCTGCCGACGAGCGTGGCCTCGACCGTCATGGCGGTCTCCCCCTTGATCATGATGCTCGCCGCCTGGCCGCTGGTGGCCGAGCGGCCCAGCGTCGCTCACCTGGCGGGCGCCGTGATCGGGCTGGGCGGGGTGTGCCTCATGCTGCTCGGAGGCGCGGGCGGAATCAGCACGCCGGGCGTCCTGGCCTCGGCCGCAGCGGTGCTGGTGTCGTCCGTCGGCCACGTCCTGGCCAAACGGTGGAACACCGCCACCGCCGGCGCCGGTGTGCTCGCCTCGACCGCTTGGCAGCTCACCGCCGGAGGCCTGCTCCTGCTGCCGGTGGCCGTAGCCGTGGAGGGCGCCCCGCCACCGGTGTCACCGTCGGCGCTCCTCGCGTTCTGCTACGTCGCCCTGGTCGCCACCGCGCTGGCCTTCGCCGTCTGGTTCGCCGGGCTTCGCCGTCTGCCCGCCGGGACGGTCGGCCTGATAGGGCTGCTCAACCCGGTCACCGGGGTACTGCTCGGGACGGCGGTCGCCGGGGAGGTACTGACGGGCCGGCAGCTGTGCGGGCTGGCACTCGTGCTGGGCGGAGTCGCTCTGGGCCGGCCCCCGGGCACAGGCTGGCGGGCAAGCCGCCCGGACCGGGCGGCTTCCCGCCGGACCGACTGCCCACGGCGAACATCCGGGCACTCCGGGCACTCCGAACGCAGCGTGTGACCCGGACGCCAAGAGCCTCAGTCCCCGAGCTGGATCGATCTCCGCGCGGCGTCGGAGTCCGGGCACGAGGAGGGGCAGGCGCAGGAGGGCGGCAAGGACCGGGAGTACCGGTAGCCGGAGCGGCTGTCGCTGCCCGCGCCACCCGCAGCCGCCGAGCTCGCCGGCCGGGTGGGCGTTCACCAAGTGGTCTTGGCTATCGTTTCGATTGCCGGGTTGAGGATGGTGACACTGCCGTGGTCCTGGAATTGTTCGGTACGCCAGGCGGTGAATGTCTTGGCCAGCCGATCCGCTTTCTCCTTGTCCGGGGAGTCCGGGCCACGCAGCTCACGGTCCAGCCCGGTGACGATCTGTACGTCCAATGGGGAATCAGTGCCCTGCACCAACACATCGAAGAAGATTGCCGTGAGATCTTTGGCGGCCTCGTTCCCCGGCAGGAATGTGTGGAATTCCTTCGTGCGTTGATTGGGTTCCTTTCCCTGCTGCAGGGCGCGGGGCGTATCCAGATAGGACGCCGAAGGTTTGCCGCCCGGTTCGCCCTCGGCGGCGTCGCAGCCGAGCAGAGCCACGAAGAAGAGGGTTTCCTTTCGTCGACGGCTGCTCCCGGAGGAGGACCGCAGCCGCCCTCAGGGGGTTCCCATCCTGTTTCACCTGTCGCTCGACGCCCTCCCGCACGACCTGCCGCAATCCTCACCACCTGACGTCAACTCACACCGACTATCAGACAGGCCATTTCGGGCCATGGGGTCACCATATTTTGCAGCGGGAACCCATAATGCGCCGCTACGATTCGATTATGGGACCCCTGAAACCGAATCTCATCGAGCTCATAGTCGGCCTCATCACCTTCTTCGCCGTCTTCACCGTTCTGGCCAAGGTCCTCCTTCCGAGGATCGACATGACCCTCGCCGAGCGGGAAGAGGTCACCGCGGGCACGTTCGAGCGGGCCGAGGCAGTCCAGGTGGAGGCGAAGCGCGTGCGGACCGCGTACCAGGCGGAGTTGAGCGCCGCTCGTCACGAGGCCGCTCGGATTCGCCAGGCCGCACACGAAGAGGGCCTCGCCCTCGTCGCCGCCGTTCGCTCGGAGGGGCAAAAGGCGCGCGAGGACATGATCGCCGCGGCCAGCGTGCAACTGGAGGCCGACCGGGTGATCGCCGAGGCAGAGCTCCGCGAGCACGTGCTCGGACTGGCGACCGAGCTGGCCGGGCGCATCCTCGGTGAGCCGCTCACCGACATGGACCGTGCCCGCGCCGTCGCCGACGCGTTCTTCGCCGACGCCGAGGCCGATACCACGAGCTGAGATCGAGGCGGCTGCCGCGCGGTGACGGCGGAGGTGGACGCGGGTGGACCCGGGTGGGTGCACGGGCGTCCGGGACGGGCGCGTGCTCCGTCACCCCGCCGCCCCAAGGGCTGTCCCGTAATCTCCGGTGGATCAGCGCGCGGCGCCAGATGCGGTGCCTCGCAAGGCGGAGGGGCGCCCGCGTACCGGGCGTATTCGGGTGCTCCGACAACGCGGCGAGGTGCCGTAGCCGGCGTCGCGCGCCCGCCGGGGATTACGGGACGGCCCTTAGAGTGGGGTGTCACCGGGCCCCGAACGGAGAGGTCGGCCATGACGAACCGTCATGCGGTGGTGGTCGGAGCCGGAATCGGCGGCCTCACGAGCGCCGTCGCACTGCACCGCCGGGGCTGGCGCGTCACCGTCTGCGAGCGCGCCCCCGAACCCCCCGTCACCGGCGCCGGGATCGGCCTCGCCCCCAACGCCCTGCGCGCGTTCGAGGCCGTCGGCGTCGATGTCTCCCGCGCGATCGGCGGCGCCGTACCCGCGACGATGGGTGTGCGCCGCCCCGACGGCCGGTGGCTCACCCGGGCGGCCACCGCGGACATGGCGGCCCGCTACGGCATGGCGCCCCTCGCCGTCCCGCGCCCGGCCCTGACCGCCGCCCTCGCCGCCGCGCTGCCGCCGCAGGCCCTGCGTTACGGCACCGAGGTGACCGGCGTCGACGATGCCGAGGGCCGCCGTCCGGCCGTTCGCACGGCGGCGGGCCCGGACCTTCCCGCCGATCTGGTCGTCGCCGCCGACGGGATCCACAGTCCGCTGCGCCGCGCGCACTTCCCCGCGCACCCCGGACTGCACTACCTCGGTGAGACGGCCTGGCGGACCATCGTGGACGCCCCGGACCTGCGGATACCGGCCATGAGCGAGACGTGGGGGCGGGGGCAGCGGTTCGGGGTGACCCCGCTCGTGGACGGCCGCTACTACCTCTACGCCACCGCGGTCGTCCCGCCGGACACCCGCTTCGCCGACCCGCGCACCGAACTACGGCAGCGCTTCGGATCGTGGCACGACCCCGTTCCGGCCCTGCTGGACCGCGTCGGGCGCCTCGACGCCGCCGATGTCCTGCGGAACGACCTCTACGACCTGGCGGCCCCGCTCCCGTACCTGCACCACGGCCGGATCGCCTGGCTGGGCGACGCGGCCCACGCCATGGCCCCGAACCTCGGCCAGGGCGGCTGCCAGGCCATCGAGGACGCGGTGATCCTCGCCCGTCTGCTGCCCGCCGGGGAGCGCGGCGACGGCAGGGAGGGCCACGACGGCGGCGACGCCGCTGTTCCGGCCGCCCTCGCCGCGTACACCGCCGCCCGCCTCGACCGCACCGACGCCGTGCGTCTTCGGGCCCGCCGCGTCGGACGTCTGGGCGTCGTGCGCAATCCGGTCGTGGTGGCCGTCCGTGATCTCGCGGTCCGTGTCACCCCGGCCCGTCTGGCCCTGCGCGGCATGGACGACCTCTTCGACGGATTCCGCCTCCCCGCCGCGTAGCGGAGAGGCCGGCCTGATCGGCAAGAGACCCTTCAGGGAGTGGTGCGGGCCGGGAAGGAGAAGCCGTAGCCCTGCTCCTTGAGCCAGGGCAGGTACTCCTTGAGCGCGGCGACGGTCTCGCTGCGGTCACCGCCCCCGTCGTGGAAGAGGACCGTCGGCTGCTGGGGGAGCTTGCCCTCCACGGTGGAGAGGATGGCCTCCAGGCCCGGGCGGCTCCAGTCCTTGGGATCGACGCTCCAGCCCAGCGGGCGCATGCCGCTCTCGGCGGCGATGGCGCGGCTGTCAGGGGTGAAGGCTCCGCCCGGCGCGCGGTAGTACGTGACGGGGACCCCGGGAACCGCCTTCTCGATCATGGCCTTGCCGTCGAGGATCTGCTGCCGCTGGTAGGCGACGGGCTTGTGGTCCATCGTGACGTCGTGGTCGACGGAGTGGTCGCACAGCTGGTGCCCGTCGGCGGCGACCGCACGCGCCAGCTCCGGGTACTTCTGCGCCTTGGTGCCGATCATGCAGAAGGTGGCCTTGACGTGGTTCTTCCGCAGCGTCTCCAGGACCTGGGGCGTCCAGCGGGGGTCCGGGCCGTCGTCGATGGTGATCGCGACCTGACGGCCGGCACCCTGCGCCAGCCGGGAGATCCCCAGCGGGACCCCGGAGGCGCTCAGGGCGGCCCCCTGGGCGGCGCCTGCGGTTCCGGCCGGTGCGGAGTGGCCGCCGGGGGGGCCGGGGGGCGCGTCCGGGGTGCGGCCCACCGAGCCGTCCGTGGCGGCGTACGCGGGAGTGCCGGCTGCCGCCAGGAGGCCGAGGAGGGCGGCCGCAGCGACGGACCCCGCCCGTCGACGACGTGCGGAAGTGGTGGTGATGCGCATGGACGTGCTCTTCCTTTGCCCTCAGCCCCCGGATCTCGCTGGTCGGTCCAGGCTAGGTCATCCGTTCGGACCCCTCCCTCGACCGAATGGCCCGTTTTGTGTGGTTCAGTGCACACGGGCCCTCCGGCGAGAGGCCGACAACCTCGAAGCGCCAACGGTTGTGGCCGCGTCCGTGGTGCCGCGCCGCCTGTGAGCAGTGTCACGGCCCGTAGACGCCGTGCGGCCGCGAGGAGCTTCTCCCGGTCGCGCCGTGCGGCGGGCAGCGGCGGCGGCCCCGGTCGGCCGGTCGGCCTACGGTGCCGTCGCGGCTCCGCAGTGCTTTCTGATGAGCGCGTACGAGGCGATGCGGTCACCGAGGTCGTAGACGGGGGTGGCCAGCATGAGCTCGTCCGCCCCGGTCTCGGCGGCCAGGTGCGCGAGCCGCCGCACGACGGTCTCGGGCGTGCCGACGGCCTGCTGGGCGCGGAAGCCGGCCAGCGCCTGCCGCTCCTGCTCCGTGAAGGGGTGGCCGGCCGCCTGCGCCGGGGTCGGGAAGGGCGTCTGGCTCTCTCCCTTCAGGAGGCCGGCCTTGACGACGTTCATCGGCCCCGCACGCCGGACGGCCTCCTCCTCCGTCTCCGCGCACACCGCCTCCACGCACAGCAGCACCCGGGGCCGCTCGCACCAGCGGGACGGGGTGAACGCCGACCGGTAACGCTCCAGAACCGCAAGGGTGTTGTCCGGCCGGATGTGGTGCGCGACCGCGACCGGCAGGCCGAGTTCCGCGGCGAGCGCGGCCCCCGCGGGGCTGGAGGCCAGCAGCCACGGCTCCGGCAGCGGACCCAGTGCCACCTCGTCCACCAGGAACGACAGGATCGCGGCCACGTCGTCCCGGTACTCGGCATCCGTCGCCGGGCCGGCGCCGCGGCGCAGCGCCCGCGCGGTGGCCTCGTCGAACGTGCCGGGACCGCGGCCGATGCCCAGGTCGATGCGGTCCTCGTGCAGGGCGGCCAGCGTGCCGAACTGCTCCGCCAGCGTGATGGGGGCGTGGTTGGGGGCCAGCACGCCGCCCGAGCCGATACGGATGGCCGAGGTCGACGCGGCCGCGTGCGCCGTCAGTACGACGGGTGGGAACGCGCCGATCGCGGGAGAGTGGTGATGCTCCGCGTACCAGATGCGGTGGTAGCCGAGGTCCTCCAGTCCTTGGGCGAAGGCCGTGGTGTCCCGCAGGGTGTCCGCGGCTCGGGTGCCCGTTTGCACCATCGCGACTTCCAGCGCTGAGAGAGGTATGTCGAGCAGCATGGCGTCAGCATAGGGATCGCGGGTGGCGGCGCGGGCGAGCGTGATCGTTTTCGCGCCACACCGCCGCGCCGCCACACCGCCACACCGCCGCGCCGCCGCGCCGCCTCCACCCCGCTGCAACCGGCGTCGCGACGACCGGAGTCGCCGCTGCGGCTCAGTGCCCCTTGAGCAGGGCGCAGACGAAGTCCTCCTGCACGGTGCGCAGTCGGGCCAGCAGTGCGGGCTTGTTGCCCTTGCTGGTCTGGGTGTTGATCGAGAAGGTCAGCGACCGGGTTCCGTCGGGCGTGGTGGCGGCGAGCTGGGTGTATCCGGGGAAGTTCCCGGTGTGGCCGTAGAGCACTCCGCAGCGGGTGGTGTACTGGAAGATCGCCAGTCCGGCGGCGTTGGTGCCGGGGCCGGCCGGCTCCGAGGAGTCGCCGGGACGGAAGGTCAGTTGCTCCTTGCGGGTCTGTGGCGACAGCAGGGCGGGACCGCCGTAGGCCCGGATGAAGGTGCCCAGTTCCCTGGGGGTGGAGACGATGCCGCCGGAGGCCCAGACACCGGAGGCACCCAGGGCCTCGCTGATGTCCTCCGGTTCGGCCGGCGGCTGGACGTCGTAGCCGTGCAGGTACGGCTGCGGGAGCCGGTAGCCCAGGGGCAGGCTGGTGCGGCGCAGCCCCAGCGGGCGGTACACGAGCTCCTTGAGGAGGTCCTCGTAGCGGCGGTCGGTGACGGCCTCGGCCATGAGGGCGACGGCGATGTTGTCCGAGTTGGAGTACTCGTACAGGGAGCCGGGGTCGAAGAGCAGCGGCTCGTCGGCCACGAAGTCGAGGAGGGTGCGCGGGTCGAACACGTGGCGCGGGTCGGCGGTGAGGATCTCCAGGAACCGTGGGTCGGCCGAGTAGTCCGGCAGACCGCTCGTGTGCTGGAGGAGCTGGCGCAGCGTCACCGCGTGCCAGGCCTCGGGCCGGCCGGGCAGGCGCTCGCCGATGGTGTCGTCGAGGGAGAGCAGGCCCTGGTCGACGAGCCGGAGGGCCACGGCCCCGCTGAACGCCTTGGCGATGCTGGCGATGCGCATGTGGTCGTCGGGGTGCGGTGGGCGGCCGGTGGCGATGTCGCCGACACCGGCCGTGTACACCTCCGTGCGGTCGCCGCGGGTGAGCATGGCGATGACTCCGGGAGGGCCGTCCTCCTGGGCGACCAGTCCGTCGAGCTGCCGCTGGAGGCGCTTGTCGTGGTGCGGGCGGCCGTCGCCCGGGCCCGGGTCACCGGCCGCCTGTGCGGGCTGCAGCAGCCCTCCGAGCGCGGCGGCGGTCAGGACGGTGGCGGACAGCCCGGTGCGGAGGCGGCTTCGGCGGGCTCGGGCTCGGGCGCGGGTCGGCATGTACGTGGCTCCTGGTGGGCTCGGGAACGGGCGGGACGGCCGGGACGACCGGGACGACCGGGGCGGGCGGCGCCCGGCCCGGCCCAGCAGTAGCAGCCCGAGCAACCCGCCGGGTCCGCGGCGCGCGCCGCGACCCCCCGGTTGGCCGCGCAAGTCGCCGTCGGATTCGGGTCGCCGCAGTGCCGGGCGGGCATCTGCCGTCCGTACCGCGCGGCGTGGTCCGAACAGGTCACCAGGAACGGCGTCGCGGTCGCGCTCCACCTGCCACGCCCCTGCTCCTGGTAGTCACGGGAGCGAGACCCCATCCTTCCGAGCGACGGAGAGAACATGCACGCACGCCGATTGGTCACTGTCCTCGCCTCCACGGCCGTCACCGTGCTTCTCGGCGCCGTCGGCGCACACGCCGAGGGGGTGACCGGATCCGATGGCCCGGTGCCCTCGGTTCCCGTACAGCACGGCGACAAGGGCGGATCCGGCATCTCCGGCTACGAGGTCGTGCGCCAGGAAGGCGCAGTCGTCGAGCCGAACGCGTTCGAGCAGGTCGTAGCCACATGCCCGGCCGGCAAGAAGGTGATCGGGGGCGGGTTCTTCGGCAACGGGGCCAAATTGCTCACGATCCGGTCGTTCCCCGGCAGCGGCAACACCTCGTGGATCGTCACCGTGCAGAACACCGACACCGTGCCCCTGGGGTTCAGCGCCTACGCCATCTGCGCGAACGTTCAGAGCTGAGACCGAAGGACCCTCCCCGGCATCGAGGCCGCCTTCGGCGGGGAACCGCCCTGTCAGTGCTCTCATGCATGCTCGTCCCATGACGCACGCTCCCGTCGAGGCTCTGCACGACCTGGCCCACCGCCACCTCCCGCCCGATGACGCCACACGGTGGATCGGCCTGCTCGCGCCGGGCCTGCGCCTGGCCCACGCGGGCGACGGACCGGTGGCCGGGCGGCTCGGCGGGCTCCCGGAACTGCCTCTCGACCTGCCGTGGCCCGCGTGGGAGGGCCACGGCCCGCTGTCCCACATCGCCTCGCTCGACTGCGCGGCCCTCGCGGCAGCCGGCAACTGTGGGCTCGCCCTGCCCGCCTCCGGAACCCTGCTGTTCTTCCTCCACGACGGGCGCCCCGACGACGGCGACTCCCTCGTCCACGCCTCGGACCCCGACACCCGGCCCGGCGCCCGGGTGTTGTACGTGCCCGCAGGCACCCCGACCCGCCCGCATCCCGCCCCGCCCGGGCTCCCTCCCTACCCCGAGGTGCCGCTGACCGCGCAGCCGGGGATGACCGTACCGGCCTACGACTCCCCCGGTGTCCGGGCCGCGTTCGGCGAGGTCGTGGACTCCCGTGAGTGGCGCCACCACCCGGTCAACGCCAGGGCGTTCACCACCGCCCTCATCGACCTCGACGTCGCTCCGGGCGACGTGAGACACCGGCTCGGTGGCCACCCCGTGCCCGTACAGGGGGCCGTGGAGCGGGAGATCGCCCAGGCGGTGCTCGGCCTCGGCGCCTCCTGGCGCGACCCCCGCCTGGACGAGGAGGCCTCCCGGTGGGTGCTGCTCGCGCAGATCGACACCGACTACGAGGCGGACATGATGTGGGGTGACGTCGGCACCCTCTACTGGCTGATCCGCCCCGCCGACCTCGCCGCAGGCCGCTTCGACGAGGCGAGCTTCGCCTGGCAGTGCTGCTGACCCCACCGGCAGGGAGGCGGCGTCCAGGTCGTCGGGCAGCGCTCGAAGGCAGGCTTCAGCGTGCTTCCCCCGCAGGGACCGTCGGCATGGAACCCGCGCTCCGGGCGGCCTGCTCAGGCCGTACCGGCGGCTCGGCCCGGAGGTGCTGGGCGGCGTCGGCGGCGGTGTAGGCGGAGGCGAAGGTGAACGCGCGCGGGGACGGCCCGTGGGCCCGCAGGTCGGCCAGCCGCTCCAGGGCCTCGCCGACGGTCGGCAAGTGCCCGGCGGGGACCCACCAGAGCACCAGGTGTGCCTCGACATGCCGCTCGAACCATTCGCGGCGCCGGCGCATCGCTTCCAGGTGCCCGCTGCGGTAGGCGAAGTCCCACAGGGCCTCCTGGGTCTGCCACACCGACAGGTTGACGATGACGTCCTCCCCCGCCGGGCGCATGCCGGTGGCGTCGGCCTCCCCCTCCTCCACGAGCCGCCACACGAAGCCGGGCGCACGGTCGGCGGCGGCGTTGACCGGATCGAGCATCTCGACGAACGGTGCGATGCGAGGGTCGTCGAAGGGGTGGAGGAGCGTGGCGACGTTGAGCTGGGCGAGGTGGGTGGCGTGAGCCGATGCGGTCATGGCCTCATCCCAGCATGACCGCCCCTTCTATGTCAACGATCGTTGTTTTTAGAAGTCTCGATCACTACGCAGCACTCCCCCGGCCGGGCCTCCATACGGGCGCGGACGGGACCGTCCGCGCCGAACAGCCCCTCCAGCAGCGCGAGATTCATGCCGCAAACAAGGGGCGGGAAGTGTTCGGCGACGGCGTGGAAGGGGCAGTTGCGCATGCGGACGACCCGCTCGGCCACCCCGGTCACCGTCACAGCGCCTCCGGCATCCTGGACGCCCTCCGCACCCTCCGCACCCTCCGCGCCCTCGCCGCCTTCCAGGTACGGTTCGTAGCCTCGGCCGGCCAGCATCTCCATGGCCTCTTCCAGTCCGCCACAGGGCGCCGCCGAGCCTCGCAGGGCCTCGCCCCTGCGGCCCGCGGCCGCACACAGCGCCGCGTCCAGACCCGCCTGCTCGGCGGCCTCGGCAAGCAACTCGGCGGCGGTGAGGTAGTCACGGGCGGGCAGTGACACCGACCGCTCGCCCCGCGCCCTCGTGTACACCTTGGCCGGCCGGCCGGCTCCCGGGCCCGAGCGGCCCGTCAGGCGCCGGCTGCCGCTCTCCAGCAGCCCGGCCTCGGTCAGCCTGTCCAGATGGTGCGCGGCGAGCGTGCGCGCCACCCCGGCCGCCTCGGCGGCCTCGTTGCGGCCGACCTCGCGACCCTGTGCCGCCACGTACTCGTACAGGCGGCGCCGCACCGGATCCTGCAACATCGCGATCGCATCGATATCCTTCACACGGCCATTCTAGGAACAACGCAGATTGGAAATAGAAAGGCGAAGGCCGCCTCCGCCGGGCCGCCGCCCCGCAGGAGAGCTGGCACTCGGCCCGGCGGAATCACCGGTCGTGGTCCGGCCGGCCCGTGCCGGGTCAACCGCCGACGGTCAGCCGGACCGGCGCCGTCGCCGGCGGCCGCGGCAGGCGCAGGCCCGGACCGCCGGGCGTGATCGAGCCGAGGACGCTCGCGCGCCGGGCGCCCGTGCACGAGGGGACGGTGCCCGGCAGACCGTGCGCCGTGAGCCAGCCCAGCACGGCGAAGGCGTACGCCTCCTTCGCCCCCGCAGGCAGGCCGAGTTCGTCCGAGGACCGCACCACG
The DNA here is from genome assembly GCF_042894785.1 of Streptomyces sp. NPDC001502. NCBI lineage: Bacteria > Bacillati > Actinomycetota > Actinomycetes > Kitasatosporales > Streptomycetaceae > Streptomyces > Streptomyces sp. NPDC001502. Next base: position 148,930 of record NZ_JBIAVW010000017.1, on the reverse strand, counting down.
CACCCGCCGGCCCCGCCGGCCCCGCCGGCCGCACCGGCCCGACCCAGTTCCTCCCGCAGCCAGTCCATCAGCACCGGGTTGCGCGTCCCCCCGCCCGATGCGATCACCTCGGTGGCCCCGAAGGGCCGGATCGCGTCGGCGACGGTCCGGGCCGTGAGCCGGGTCAGCGTGGCGACGACGTCCTCGGCGGGCAGCGGCCCGCACGGGCCCAGTGCCGCGCGCAGATAGGGCAGGTGGAAGAGTTCCTTGCCCGTCGTCTTCGGCGCGGGACGGGCGTAGTACGGATCGTCCAGCAGCCTTCGCAGCAGCGGCGGGTGGACCGCGCCCCGCGCCGCGAGAGCTCCGCCCGTGTCCATCGTGTACGCCTCGCCCGACGCGTCGCGCCCCGCCAGCGCGCGCACCGCCGCGTCGATCAGCGCGTTGGCGGGGCCGGTGTCGAAGGCCAGCGGTTCACCCCCGGTCCCCTCCGCCCCGCCCGGTACGACCGTCACGTTCCCGATCCCGCCCAGGTTGAGTGCGACCGGTACCCCGGGCCGCCCCCGCAGCCACATCACGTCGACGATGCTGACCAGCGGCGCGCCCTGTCCCCCGGCCGCCACGTCGCGGGTACGGAAGCCGGAGACGACGGGCCGGCCGGTCGCCTCGGCGATCCAGGCCGCCTCGCCGATCTGGAGCGTGCCGTGCACCCGGCCGTCCTCGGCCCAGTGGAAGACCGTCTGCCCGTGCGACGCCACCAGGTCGGCCCGGCCGCCGCACAGCTCCTCGTCCGCTCGCACCGCCGCAGCGGCGAAGGCCCGTCCGATGCGGGTGTCGAGCCGGCACACCGTGGCGAGGTCCGCCCCGGCGGGGGGCAGGGCCCCGGCCAGGTCCGCCCGCAGATCGTCGTCGTAGACCGTGCTGACCATCCCCAGGGGCGTGAGCACCAGCGTGTCGCCGTCGAGGGAGAGGTCGGCGGCGGCCGCGTCGATCGCGTCGTACGACGTGCCGGACATCAGCCCGACCACGCGCAGGGCGCTCACCGCAGCGCCCGCTCGTGGTCGTCGCCGCGCAGCGTCAGCAGCGCGGCGACGCTCACCGCGCAGGTCGCCGCTGCGTAGTACCCGGGGACGTCGGGATTCCCGGTCCGCTCGACCACCTCGGTGATGATCAGTCCCGCACAGCCCGAGAACACGGCGTTGGACAGCGCGTACGCCAGCCCGAGCCCGGTACAGCGCACCCTGGCCGGGAACATCTCGGCCAGCATGGCGGGCCCCGGACCCGCCATCAGGCCGACGCCGGCCCCCGCGGCGAACAGCGCCGCTGCCTTCGCGTACGCCGGCCCGCCGGGGTCCTGCACCACGTGCAGAAGCGGGAGCGCGAGCACGGCCACCAGCAGGGCCCCCGCCACCATCACCGTCCGCCGCCCGATACGGTCGCTCAGTCTGCCGGCGGGCAGGATCGCCGCGGCGAACCCCAGGTTCGCCAGGACGGTGCCGAGCAGTGCCCGCTGGAAGGTGGTGCCGAGCGTGCTCTGCAGGTAGGAGGGCATGACCACCAGGAAGGTGTAGCCGGCCGCCGACCAGCCCATCATCCGGCCGACGCCCAGCACCACGGCCCGGACCGTCTCGCCGGGACGACGCGGCCGGGGCCAGCCTCGGGTCCCGGCGCCGCCCGGCGTGCAACCACCCGGCGCGACGGCGGGTGGCTCGTCCGGGGGCAGCCGCAACCGCAGCCGCAGCGCGACGAGTCCCAGCGGCAGGGTCAGCAGGAACGGCACCCGCCAGCCCCACCCGTGCAGCTGTGACGCGGTCAGTACGCTCGCCAGGGCCACCGCCACGCAGGCGCCCGCGAGCAGGCCGAGCGCGACCGTGAACGACTGCCAGGCCCCGTACAGGCCCCGCCTGCCGGGTGGCGCGCATTCCGTCATGACCGAGACCGCCCCGCCGAACTCCCCGCCCGCCGACAGTCCTTGCAGGATCCGCAGCAGGGTCAGGAGCCACGGCGCGGCCGCGCCGATCGAGGCGTACGTGGGCAGCAGGCCGATCATGGCCGTGGCACCGGTCATCAGGCAGACGACCAGGACGAGCGCGGGCCGCCTGCCCACACGGTCACCGAACCGCCCGAACACCGCGGCCCCGACCGGCCGGAAGAAGAACGCCAGGGCGAACGACGCGTACGCCTTGACGAGCCCCTCCACCTCGCTGCCGCCCGCCGGAGTGAAGAACTGCGCCGCGATGACGGTGGCGAAGTAGCCGTAGATCCCGAACTCGTACCACTCGATGAAGTTGCCGACGGATCCCGCCACCAGCGCCCGGCGCGCGTCCTTCGGCCGGACCGTCGCAGGAGGCCGCACCGGACCGGGGACGGGTGTGGTCATGGATCAAGCGTGCTGACCCTCGGCCGGCTCCACAAGTGCCGTCCGCCATCTGCCGTACGCCGCCCCGGCCGGGGGGTCAGGCGCGCCGTGCGCCGACCAGCCGGAAGGCGGCGTACAGGGCGACGCCGGCCAGGGCCAGGACCAGCGAGCTCTCGATGAGCTGCGTCGGCCAGTAGTGCGAGACCGGGTGGAACTCCACGTACCAGCCGGTCACGTCCATGTCCGCCGGGCAGACGCGCAGGTTCTGGGTCCGCTCGAAGCAGGCGTACTCGGGCAGGCGCTCACCGGTGGAAGTGAGCAGCCCCGTGTCCATCATCAGGGCGGAGGTCGGCATCGCGTCCATGAGGTTCCCCTTCAGCGGCATCGTGCGGGTCTCCATGGGGAGGAACGACCATCGCAGCGCTCCGACGCCCAGCAGCACCAAGCCGGTGAGCACCCCGGTGAGGGCCATGGAGACCAGCGTCCGCCGGACCAGCTGGCCGACGGTCACGCCGAGGGCCACGCCGAGCAGGCAGTAGGCGGCGAGCACCGGGCCGGCGGCCACGTACGTCCCGGGGTCCGCCCAGAAGAGCTGGTACGTGCCGGGCACCTTCACCCAGCCGAGGCGGTAGACCCCGGCGACTGCGGCGGAGCCGAGCACCGACACCACTGCCGCCACCAGGACTTTCGAGCCGAGCCAGGTCCTCGGGGTGGTCGACTGGGTGAGGGCGAGCCGCCAGGTGCCGCTCTCCAGCTCGCGGGCCGTCATCGGGCCGGCCACGAAGGCCCCCACCAGCAACGGCAGGAACAACAGGCCCGTACCTGCGTACTCCATGAGGAAGTACAGCAGCTCGTGGCCGTGGTTCGGCAACGGTGCGCCCAGCCGCCCGGAGGACAGGCCCGCGCCCCAGGAGCGCAGGGCGATCACGGCGACGAGACCGGTGGCCACGACGGCGGGCAGCACCCACAGCGCGCGCCGGTGCTGGCGGGCGGCGACCCAGTACGGGCCTTTCAGCGTCAGGCCGTTCATGCCCGCACCCCCGTCGTGGTGAGGGAGTCCTCGGTGGTGAAGGACGGGGCGTCGGGGGAACGCAGATGGGCGAGCAGGAGTTCCTCCAGGGTCGGGTGGGCCGTCTGCCAGACCCGGTGGTCGACCGGCCCCCGCGGCCGCACGAGGGCGGTGAGCTGTCGGCCGGTCGTACGGGCCTCGACGACGGTGTGGCCGGTCAGCCGGGCGGAGGCTGAGGCGGGGCCGGTGAGCAGTCGGTGAGCCGCGACGACCTCGTCGACCGGGCCGGACAGGCGGATCCGGCCGCCGTCGACGAGCAGGAGGTGGTCGCAGGCGCCCTCCAGCTCGGTGAGGATGTGCGAGGACATCACCAGAGAGGTGCCGTTGTCGGCGGCATCGGCCATCAGAGTGCCCATGAGCTCGCGCCGGGCGAGCGGGTCGAGATCGGCCATCGGCTCGTCGAGGAGCAGCAGGCCGGGGCGCTTGCCGAGGGCCAGGGCCAGGGCGACGCGGGTGCGCTGCCCGCCGGAGAGGGTACGGACCTTGGTACGCGGGTCGAGCCCCCCGGCCTCGACGATCCGCTCCGCCGTCGCCGCGTCCCAGCGCCCCGGGTTGAGCTCACGGCCCATCCGCAAGGTCTCGCCGACGGTGAACTGCGGGTAGAGGGGCTTGTTCTGCCCGACGTACGCGAGCGTCTCGCGCGGCACGGTGCGCAGGGTGCCTTCCGTGGGGAGCACGAGGCCGGCGGCGAGGCTCAACAGGGTGGATTTCCCGGCGCCGTTGGGCCCGACGAGCGCGCAGACCCGGCCTGCGGGGAGACGGAAGGAGCAGTCGCGCAGCGCCCAGCCTCCCCTGCGTCCGTGGCGCAGCCCGAGGCCCTCCGCCTCCAACACGGTTTCCGTCATGCTTCGCCGTCCCCCTCGAAGTGTCGTTCCAGTACGGATGTGAAGAGCGCGGCCACGTCGTCGCGCTCCAGGCCGGCCTCGCGGGCCCGCCGGGCCCAGTCGGCGAGTTCGTCGTGCAGCGGAGAACCGGCCGCGGCACTGCCCAGGGACTTCCGGATGAAGGTGCCCAGCCCCCGCTTCGCCTCGACGAGGCCTTCGCGTTCCAGTTCGCGGTAGGCCTTGAGGACGGTGTTCGGGTTGATCGCGGTGGCTTCCACGACCTCCCGCGCCGTCGGCAGCTTGTCGCCCGGCTCCAGCAGGCCCAGGCGCAGGGCCTGCTTGGTCTGCTGGACGATCTGCACGTACGTGGCGATGCCGCTGCGCCGGTCGATGCGGTATTCCAGCACGCCAACACCACCCTTTCACTAAGGAAGTAGTGAAAGGGTGGTGCAGGGGTGGGACGGTTGTCAACTCGCGCTGGAATCAAGGGGGACGGCACACGCAGTCGCCAAGCTTCGCTCAGCCGGCCTCTGTGCCCTCCTCCGGCCGTTCGGCGTGCTGGTCCGCGGGCTCGTTCCTCAGCCACAGCGGGTGCTCCCGCTCCGCCCAGGGCCGCTCGACGGACCCGGTGCGCATCCCCCTGCGTGCCTCCGGATCGGCGAGCGCCATCCTGATGTGCCCGGCCAGGACCACCCCTATGGCCAGGGCCAGCCAGTCGTGCACGAAGGTGGCACTGGTGCGCCACACCAGCGGTGTCAGGTGCGTGAACCACATCAGCACACCGGTCGCCAGCATCACCAGGACAGCGCCCGCGATCCACGACGCATAGATCTTCTGGCCGGCGTTGAACTTCCCCGCGGGCCGCGATGCGCGCCGGCGGTCGCGTCGCCGCACCGCGCGCAGCCACCTCCTGTCGTGCGGTCCGAAGCGGTTCAGCCTGCGCAGATCGGCCCGGAAGGCGGCAGAGGCGAGACCGGCCAGGAACGGCGCGGGCAGCAGGATCCCGGCCCATTCGTGGACCGTCACCACGAGGTCCCTGCGGCCGACCAGCTCGGCGAGCTGCGGTACGTACAGAGCGGCCGCGGTCGCCACGCACAGCAGGGTCAGCGCGGCGGTCACGCGGTGGACCCAGCGCTCGGCACGGGTGAACCTGGCGACCCGTCGGGTCGGTTCAGACGGTGGGGGTGTCACTGCGCCCGTTGGACCCGCCGACCCAGGCGTCGACGTCATAGCCCCGCTCCTCCCAGTAGCCGGGTCGCACCTCGGACGTGACGGTGATCCCGGAGAGCCATTTCGCCGACTTGTAGAAGTACATCGGTGCGACGTAGAGCCGGACCGGGCCGCCGTGCGAGTGGCTGACCGGCTTGTCCTGCATCTGCAGACAGACCAGCACGTCGTCCCGTCGGGCCTGCGGCAGCGTGAGGCTCTCGCTGTACGTGCCGTCGAAGCAGGTGAAGCGGATCGCCTTGGCCTCGGGGCTGACACCGGCGGCGTCCAGCAACAGGGACAGCCTGACGCCGGCGAAGGGGGTCTCCGGGACCCGCCAGCCGGTGACGCACTGCACGTCCCTCACGACACGGTTCTGCGGCAGCGCGCGCAGGGCGTCGAGGGTGTACGTCGCAGGGCGCTCGACCAGGCCGTCCACGGTGAGCCGGTAGTTCTGCTCGTCCTTGCGCGGTACGGAGGTGGCGACGGAGTAGTAGCGGAAGCCGCCCCCGTTGGGAAGCAGCCCGGTGAGCCCGGTCGGGTCCTTGTCCGAGGCGGCCCCGAGGAAGGCCTCGATCCCGCGCTGCACGTACGGAGCGGCGACGAGGCCCCCGGCGCCGAGCCCGAGCATGCCGAGCACGAGACGGCGACCGACGGGGGTTCCCTCGAAGTCGGGGTGGTCTGTCGTCACCCCTTGATTCCAGCACCCCGGGGTGCTGGACACCAGGGAGACCGGCGCGACGTCAGACTTCCGTCACAGATCCTTCCGGTCTCCCGGCAGGCGCCCTACCGGGCCGGGCGCATTTCGGGCAGGATGACCCGGCGCACCCGAGGTCACCCACGGCGGTGACCCCGGCCCGGTCCCGCCCGCGATCCGGAGGTCCCAGTGGCTCGGCACGACGACCAGGCGCGGCGTGACGAGCTGTACCGCGACCCCTATCCGCTCTACGAGCGTGCCCGCCGGGCCGAGGGGCTGACGTACGTGCCCGAGTTCGACGCGTGGCTGGTGGCGCGCGACCGGGACGTACGGGAGGTGCTGCTGCGTGCGGAGGACTTCTCCTCGGCCCATGCGCTGCTCCCGGACATCCCGCTCTCGGAAGCGGCCCTCGGCGTCCTGCCACGCGGGTTCGGCCCCCGGCCCACCGTCGTGTCCAGCGACGGCGCGGCCCACCGGCGGCACCGGGCCCCGCTGAACCGGGGGCTGTCCGCCGCCCGGGTGGCAGCGCTGCTGCCGTACGCCCGGACGTGCGCCAGCGAGCTGGTGGACGGCTTCGCGGCGGGCGGGTCGACGGAGCTGGTGGAGGCGTACGCCCGGCGGCTGCCCGGGATGGTGGTCGGACGGCTGATCGGCCTGGACCCCGCCGACGTGCCCGCGGCCGTGCACGGCGGCTACCGGGCCGAGGAGCTGCTGTTCCGCCCGCTGTCGCCGGAGGGGCAGGTGGCCGCCGCCGAGGACGTGGTCGCGCTCCAGCACCTGCTGGACGGGTACGTCCGCGACCGGCGCGAGCGGCCCCGGGACGACATGTGCTCGACCATGGTGGCGGCCCTGGCTCCCGGTGACGCCGAGCTCACCCTCGAACAGCGCCACGAACTGGTGACCAGCCTGCAGAACCTGCTGATCGCCGGATTCCTCACCACGAGCGCCCTCATCGGCACGATGCTGCTGCACCTGCTCGGCGACCGGCGGCAGTGGCGGATGCTCCGCGCCGATCCGTCCCTGATCCCGGCGGCGGTGGAGGAGGCCGTCCGCCACGACACCGCCATCCAGGCCTTCCGGCGGACCACCACCCGGCCGGTGACGCTCGCCGGGACCGAACTGCCCGCGGCGGCCACGGTGCTGGTGGCGTACGGCTCGGCCAACCGCGATGAGCAACGGTACGAGCGAGCGGGGGAGTTCGACATCACCCGGCCCGCGAACCGGCAGCACCTCGCCTTCGGGTACGGGACCCACGGCTGCCCCGGTTCGCAACTGGCCCGCGATCAGCTCCGCCTGACCCTCGACCTGTTCATCCGCCGCATGCCGGAGCTGCGGCTGGACCGGGACCGTCCACGGCCGCAGATGCGGCCCACGCTGATCCACCGCTCACCGCAGGCCCTGTACGTCACCTGGTGACACGGCGGCCGTTCACTCGTCCGAGTTGCGCGGAACGCGGGGCGCGGGTGTGGGTGTGGCGCCGACCGGGCCGTGGCCTGCCCGCCCCTTGTCTCCCGCCGCTCGTCTCCTGCCTGCCCGCCGCCGTTCGTTTCCGGTTGTTTCCGGTTGTTGCCGGCATGTGGCGGTCCCGTGGCAGGGTTCGCCGGCCCCTGGCCGGGCCGTCCCCCGGTACCTAACATCCCCGGCATGGCAACGGCGTCGCTCGCCGCGCCGAACCCCTCCCCCTCTGCCAAGGACCAGGTCCGCCATGAGTGTCCCCACCCTCCTCGACGTCAGCCAGGCGCAACCACGGCTGTCCGAGCTGACCGTCGTCGACGTCCGGACTCCGGGCGAGTTCGCTTCCGGCCACCTGCCGGACGCCGTCAACGTCCCCCTCGACCGGCTCACACGGAGCCTGCCGGAGCTGCGGCGGGCCGCCGAAAGCAAGCCCCTGCTCGTGGTGTGCGCCTCCGGTGCCCGTTCTACGAGCGCCGCCGATACCCTGGCCTCCCGCGGCATCCCCGCATCGAGCCTCACGGGCGGCACCCAGGCCTGGACCGCCGAGGGCCATGTCCTTCAGCATCCCGACGGCTCCCGGAAGCGGGCCGTCTGGGCGATGGAGCGCCAGGTCCGCTTCGCCGCGGGCGTCTGCGTACTGCTCGGCCTGGCGCTCGGGCTGCTCCTGCACCCCTCCCTCGCGCTGCTGTCCGCGGCGGTCGGGGGCGGGCTGGTGTTCTCCGCGCTCACCAACACCTGCGGGATGGCGGTCGTACTCGGCAGGCTGCCCTTCAACCGCCGGGGGGCCGGGATTCATCCCTGAGCACGCCCGGCCCCGCCGAAACCGGCACCGGCGGGGCAACCCCTCAGGGATCCACGACGTCCTCAGGTACAGGACGCGCCGCCCGCGGGGCGGTGCGTGTACCGCTGAGAGGACCACGTGATGAGTGAGAAGGCCCGGCGCCTGTTCGACGCCCTCGACCTCGACCAGGACGGCACGCTGACCCGCGCCGAGGTCATCGGTGCCCTGCGCTCCAAGGGTCCGACCCTCGCGGCGCAGGGAGCCATCCCCGTCTGGGGTGTCGGGGGCACCGACGACTCCTCGGCGCTCTTCGACGCGGCCGACCAGAACGGCGACCGCGTGCTGACGTTCGAGGAGTTCGCGGCCGTGGTCGACCGGCGCTTCGGCTGGTAGCGGCGGATCCGCCGAGCCGGCCTCCACCGTTCGACGACCGCGGCCTGCGCCGCCAACTCCCGGAGTCGGCGCGACGGTCCGGGACGGGGCGGGGCGGGGCGAGGCCGGTCCGGGCATTGGGTACGCTCTCGGTTGACTTACGGGCGCCGGCAGGTGCTGGATCGCCGCAATCAGAGATGAGTCCCCATGGGCAGCGCACCTTCCGCCGACTTCTTCCAGCCGCTCACGGCGGACGACCCGGCCGTCGTGGGCGGCTACCGCCTGGCGGCCGTGCTGGGCGCGGGCGGCATGGGCAAGGTCTACCTCTCCTACACGCCGGGCGGCCGGCCCATCGCCATCAAGGTGATCCGGCCCGAGTTCAGCGAGGACCCCGAGTTCCGGCGGCGCTTCCAGCAGGAGGTGCGGGCCGCGGAGCGGGTCCAGGGGCTCTACACCGCGCCGGTCATCGACTCGGACACCGAGGGCGCCCAGCCCTGGCTGGCCACGGCCTACGTGCCGGGTCCCTCGCTCGCCCACGCCGTGGCCCGGCACGGCGCGCTGCCGGTGCGCAGCGTGCTGCTGCTTACCGTCGGGGTCGCCGAGGCGCTGCACGTCATCCACGGCGCGGGCATCGTCCACCGGGACCTGAAGCCCGCCAACGTGCTGCTCGCCTCCGACGGCCCGCGCGTCATCGACTTCGGCATCGCCCGGGCCGCCGACTCCACCGCCCTGACGAGTACCGGCGTCAGCGTCGGCACCCCGGCGTTCATGGCGCCCGAACAGGCCTCGGCCGGGACGGTCACCCCGGCCACCGACGTCTTCGCCCTCGGGCAGATCGCGGCCTTCACCGCGATCGGGGCGTCCGTCTTCGGCGACGGGCCCTCGCACGCGGTGCTCTACCGGATCGTGCACGAGGACCCCGACCTCAGCGCCCTGCCCGAGGAGCTGCGGCCGGTGGTGACCCGCTGCCTCAGCCGCGACCCGGCCGACCGGCCGACCCTGACCGAGATCATCGAGCTGTGCAACGCGGCCTCCCAGGCCCCGCTGCGCCAGGGCGAGGACTGGCTGCCGCAGGCCGTCGCCGGTTCCATCACCGAGCGGCTTCGGCTGCCCGCACCGGCGCCTACTCCGGCACCGGCACCGACTCCGACCGAGGTCTCGGCGCCGCAGTCGCCGGCCCCGGCGGTACCCGCCGCGCCCGGGTACACACCGACCGATGTGGCTGCCGCGGCGCCGACGCAGACAGCTCCGGCGGCGGGGACTCCCGGGGCCGTGCCCCCGGGCTACCGGACGCCGCCCCCGTACGCGCAGCCTTCGTACCCGCAGCCGCAGCAGCCCCCGTACACGCAGCCCTCGTACGCCCCGGGCCACAGCACGCCGCCGCCGTTCCACGCCCAGGGCTTCGTTCCCGGTCCGCCCGGTCCGACCGCTCCGCCGCGCCCCAAGCGGACGGGACTGATCGTCGTCGGGGCGGTCGCGGCGGCGGTCATCGGGCTCGCTGTCCTCGGGTCCCTGCTGCCTGACGGCTCCGAGAAGGGCGGCGGCGACAAGGCGTCCGGCGGCGGCAGTGCCTCTTCGGGTGCCGCGCAGAAGCGGCCCGACCCGCAGCCGGTCTCGTACCAGGGCATCGAGGTGCCCCAGAACCACCAGTTGATGTTCGCCGACAACCCGCCGCGCCCGGCCGAGGAACCGACCGGCGCCGGGGTGCTCTACGGGGACGGGGACCTCTTCTACTTCCGGGACACCTTGTTCGGGGACGAGAAGTTCGGTACCGCGAACGGCAAACTCGTCCTGCTGAACAACTCCGAGAAGGGCTCCCTGGAGACCTGCCGCGCCGTGACCCGCTTCACCGAGAAGATCGGCCTCGACCAGCTCACGGACGGGTCGCAGGTCTGCGTGCTGAGCAAGGCCGGCCACATCACGCTGGCGACCTTCCGCGGCAGGTCGGGCGTGAAGGAAGAGACCAGGTTCATCACCGTCGACCTGACGGTCTGGCGCAACGCCGAGGCCGCGGCGAAGAACTAGGCCGTCTCTTCCGGCTCTTCCGGCCGTTCACGGGTTCGGCCGGTCGGGCATGATGCCCGGGTGAGCATCATCGTCGAGTTCTTCGTGGCACCGGACGACACCACGGCAGCTCTGGTCCTGCAGACCGGCCCGGGACGGGCCGGCGAGTCGCTCTCCTTCGGCAACTTCGACCCCGAGGAGGCCGTCGTCGAGTGGGAATGCCTTCTCACCGGCGCCGGCTTCGAGGAACTCGTCGAAGCCGGCGAGCCGCGTATCGTCGCCGGCCTGGACAACGGCGGATGTGTCGTCTTCGCCATCTCGCCCGGCCTGTCCGTCGCACTCGCGGACACCGGACCGTCCGGGCTGCGTGACGTCGCCGCCTCGTGGGTTCGGCTCCGAGCGGAGGACGGCGAGATCATCGACGCGGAGACCGCCGACTCGATCGTGGGCGACCTGGCGGCGCTCGTCAGGGGTGCCCGCCGTCAGGGCCAGGGCGTCTACTGCTGGGTCGCGTAGGAGTTCACGTCCGCGGCCGGCCGCGCACAGCAGGCCGCCGTATCGGAGAACATGGCTCCTTGAAGATCGGCGACGAGGGCGGCAGGGTCTCTGCCGGCCTGGTCCGACGGGGAGGACGGCATCCATGCGGGAAGTAGCGCGTCATGAGGTCGGCGAGGACCGGACGAGTCGAGCCCTGGAGGGCATCGGCAGCCGGACCTTCGGCCGCTGGCACAGCCTGCGCTACGACAGCCTGTCCATCAAGGGAATACAGGAGACGGGCGACGAACTCCTCGACCACGTCGGCGCCCTCACCCAACAGGATCCACCACTGGAAAGCGCGGCCGGCCGGCTGGCCCTGCGGACAGCGGCGGAGTGCGCGCTCGGTGTTCTGACGCTCGGAACATGCCCGGGAGGGGACTTCGAGGTCTTCTTCCCCCTCATCGACGAGGAGCTCAGCAGCGAGGACTTCGCCTTCGGCGACGCGGTCGACCAGGCTCCCACGGCGCAGGTCTGGGTGGACACCTTCGCGCTGAGCGTGATCACCGGACTGCTCTGGGAACCGGCCAGGATGATCGGTCCTCTGCTGAAGACGGACTACGCTCCGATGTTCCACGCCGGGCTTCCTCACTCGTCCCTGAGCTCGGTCTCCGAGCCCGCCGAGCTCGCCGAGATGGACGCGCTCTGCGCCTACCTCCACCTGGTCGAGACGCCCTGGTCACCTTGGGTCGCGTCCGGGGTGCCGCCCCTGCGCACACCGGACGCGGAGGAGCGCGCCGCGGCCGCCGCGCGGCTCGACGAGGCGGGCACACCGACCGCCGACCAGCGGCTGCTGCGCGTACTCCTCGACGACGACCAGCCGGCGTTCGAGCAGGCCCTGGCCGGCCGTCTCCTGGAACACCGCGACGGCGCCGGTGCGGATGCCGCCCCGAGGACGCTGCTGCCGGTCACAGCCGTCGCCCTGGCGGCCCTCGCCGTACAGGCACACGGCTGGGAGCTGAACGTGCGCTCCGGTTACCTTCCGACGGGCCTGCTGCGCGCCCCGAGCCAGTAGGCCGTCGCCTCCAGTTCCTGGAGCTGGTCCTCGCCCATGACGGGACCGAGGGGAGAGCCGTCAGGCGTGGCGGACGGCCGCCACGGGGGCCGGGAGGAGGGCGGGGCGGTCGAGGAATGCGAGCACGGCCCGCTTCTCCGGGAGGTACACCTCGGGCAGGTCGATCTCCGGGAGGGTGATCTCGCCCTCCCGGACGAAGCCGAGCCGGTTCAGCAGGGCGAGCGCCTTGTCGTTGGAGGCGTCGGGCTCGGCCACCGCGCGCAGGACGGCCGGATCGCGGAAGGTGAACCGGATGAGCGACCCGATCAGGGTCCTGCTGAATCCGGGCCGGGGCCGTCCGGTCACCGGGGCCAGCATCAAATGGACGCCGATGTCGCCTTTCCGCACCGTGTAGCAGTCGCTGACCCGGTCCTCGGTGGGCTCGTACGTCTGGAAGAGCGCCACCGGCTCGTCGTTCAGCCGGACCATGAACGCGTGGTGCGTATCGCGGCGGTCCACGTCCTCGTAGATCTCCTGGACCAGTTCCCGGCTGACGCCGTTCATGCCCCAGAACCGCGCCCGCTCCTCGACGACCCAGGCGTGCAGCACGGCGGAGTCCGCGACGGGGTCGACCGGGGTGAAACGGACCGTGCCGAAGCCTTCGACGGTCTCGGTCAGGACGTCCGCGCGCGGGGCGACGAGGGCAGAGCACTCGGGTCTCATACAGGTTCCGTTTCTGCTCGGTCGGCAAGGGCGTGCGAGGGCGGGGAGCCCTCGCACGACACGAAGGTTAGGCTGCCCTAACTATAGACACCCCTAGAAAGCGTTCCCGAGGGGGCCGGGCCGTGGAGGGTGTCGGCGCCCTGGACGAGGCGGAGCTGATCGTCATTTAAGATTCAAGACGGCCGTTGGGCTGCGGCTCGTCGCTCTGCGCGGCGACTGCGGAACGGTCAGGCCGACCGGTCGAGGAGAGCAGCCTGAGTCAGGGCCCTGGTCCGGACGGCGACCACATGACGCTGATCATGAAGATCCCGGGGAATCGCGTGACCGCCGGCGTGCGTCTCAGTGGTGTGGGGCGCACAGCCCACCCGCCCACGAACAGAAGACCCCCAGGGAGAAGTGAGGTATGCCAGTGATCTGCGTCGGAGGCATGATCGGCATCGGCAAGACGAGTGTGGCCGAGCTGCTCGCCAAGGAGCTGGGCAGCGACGTCTTCTACGAGAGCGTGGAAGACAATCCGATCCTTCCGCTCTTCTACACGGCGAGCCCCGAAGAGATCCAGGCGAAGCGCTACCCCTTCCTGCTGCAGCTCTACTTCCTGCAGACCCGGTTCGCCTCGATCAAGGAGGCGTACAAGCAGGGGGACAACGTCCTCGACCGGTCCATCTACGAGGACTGGTACTTCGCCAAGGTCAATCACGACCTGGGCCGGATCAGCTCCCTCGAGATGCAGGTGTACGAGGGGCTGCTGAGCGAGATGATGCGCGAGATCGACGGCCTGCCGTACCGCAAGGCGCCCGACCTCATGGTCTACCTCAAGGCGGACTTCGAGACGGTGCTGCACCGTATCGGTCTGCGGGGCCGCGGTTTCGAACAGGACGAGAGCCTCGTCGAGTACTACCGGACGCTGTGGTCCGGCTACGACGACTGGGTGCACAAGCACTACTCGGCCAGCGATGTCCTCGTCATCGACATGAACCACACGGACGTGGTGAACAACCCCGAGGACGCGGCCCGCGTGGTGCAGGAAGTCAAGGACGCCCTGGCGACGGTGGCGCACCGGGTCTGAACCGCCCCGGTTCTGATCCTTCCGCCAGGGTCGCTGCGACCCGGAGGCCGTGGCCGGACGGGTGTGTCACCGTCCGGGCGCAGGCCTTGCGGCGGCCCCGGGCGCCGTCGGCCCTCCGGGCCCTGCGTTCCCTCCGCAGCCGCCCGTCCCCATGCGCCCAGACCGCCAGACTGCCAGGGTCCCGGCTCTCGCCCGGGGTCCGCCGAGGGTCCGCCGACGGGCCCGCGTACGGGGTGAGCGCGCCCACTGCCTCCAAGTCCTTGCCGGGGCGGTCGAACTCGTCGACGATGCTTCCAAGCCACGGCCTTCCGGATCCCACCGGGCCCGGCCGGGGCAGGGGAGAACAGGGGAAACAGTGACAACGAACAGCAATCCGAAGAAGCGCCCGATGGCCGCAGCGGCACTCATCCCGCTCTTCGTGCTCGCAGGGCTGCTGCTGGGCCCTTCGGCGACCGCCTCGGCAGCCGCTCCGGCGGCCCGGCAGGCTCCTGCCGCCGCAGCACTTGCGCACAGTGGTCTCCGCGCCGGGGCCGGCGTGGCAACCGGTCTCCACGCACCGGCGTCGTCCCAGGTCAAGGCCACCACCGGGAGCAAGAAGGGCAAGAAGACCAAGAAGAAGAGCGGGCTGTTCAAGAAGCTCTTGATCGTCGTGGTCGTCGTCATCGTGCTGCTCGTCGTCCTGTACGTGGTCCGCCGGGCTCTGCGCCGCAGGTCCGCCTAGGAACCGGCGCCGGCTCCGGCGTCGGCGCCGGCTGCCCGAACCGTCCGGACCCGGCCGAGACCGTCCCGTGCGGGTGTAGGGAGTCGCGCACGGGCGGCGGCGGCACTACGGCAGCGCGAGCAACCTGTCGATCCGTGCGCGGATCTCCTCGTCCTGGAGGACCGCCCGGTAGTCGCCGTACTCCGAGAGCCGGCGGTCCGCGGCCCCCAGTGCGGTGAGGGCTTCCCGGACCGGTGGGGTGAGGGTTCCGTGGTGCGTGAGCGCGTCGAGGGCAGGGGGGAACGTCCAGTGCCACTGCCCGCCGGCGGCGAATGCCAGCACCGTTGCCTCTGCCTGCGCCGGTTCCGGCAACGGCGGTTCCCACGGCTGCGGGTACGGCGCGGGCTCACCGGGCAGCAGCGGGTTCTCCCCCCACGCGTGGAGCACCTTGCGTAGGTCCTCGACCAGCCACCCCGCGCGGGAGACCTCGTCCCGAAGGGCTTCTCGTACCGCGGGCAGAAGCACTCCGGCGTATGCGCGCAGCGGCCGGAGGACGTCGGCGACGTCCGGCTGCCGGGGTTCACCCGGGAAGAAGCCGTGGCCCTGCACGTCCCGGTAGGGCGCGACGAGCCGCTCGACGAGCCCGGGCAGTGCGCGAGGGTCCCCGATCCGGGTCAGGGCCCACCGCGCGTGGTCACCGATGCGGCCCTCGAAGAACGTCGATTCCCCGGGGTCGTCGAGGAGCGCCGCGAGCCGGTCGGCGTGCGGTGCCGCCCTGTGGCCGAGCACCGCCATCAGATGTGCGGCCTGGTAGCGCACGTCGTCGTCCGGGTCGGCCAGCAGCCCGGCAGCCAGCGGCAGCACGGCCGCTTCCACGGAAGGCCGGGCCACCAGCAGTCGCCACGCCTCGTCCAGCGCGCACCGGCGCAGCTCCGCGTCGCCGATCCGGCTCCCGGTCTCGGCCAGCCCGGCCACGAACGAGGTCGCCACCGTCATGTCGAGCTCCAGCAGTTCCACGACGCAGGCGGCGACGTCATTGCGCTCGTACGGGACTTCGCGGTCCAGGGTGTACCAGACCTTCCCGAACTCCGGGGCGAGCGCGGGGTCGGCGAGGATCTCCAGCAGCATGGGGAGGGCACGCAGCGCCGCCCGCGGATCCAAAGGTGCTGCGGCGATCACGGACGCCACCCGCAGCACCGGATTCTCGCCGTGCAGGAGACCGTCCAGCACGGCCCGTACCTCGGCGTTCGTCGACTCCGTGCGGTCCTCGTCGGCCGCGGCCCGGCCCAGCGCCAGCAACAGGGCCACCCGGACCGGGAGTTCCCTCTCCTCCTGCCACCGCTCCAGCAGGGGCCCGGTCCGGTCGGCGATCAGCCGCAGCGCGGTCCGCCGCACCACAGGATCCCCGTCGTCGAGCAGCCTCCGGATGCGGGGCCACTGCCGCCTCCAGGCCGCCGCCGGTGCGGAGTCGGCCTCCCCGCCCCCGTCCCCACGGCCCCCGTCCTCACCGTCGCAGACCAGGCACGTCAGCAGATCGACCAGGTCCGGCCGTCGGATCGTGTCCGGGTCGAGGGCGAGATCCACCAGGAACGGCAGCGCGGCCGTGCCCACGTCGGTGAACCGCCCCGGGGACCACAGGAGGTCCTGTAGGTCGGCGTACGCCCGCTCCACGGCCTCCGGCCTGGTGGTGGCGTCCGCCCGGGCTATGCGGCGCAGCACCTTCGGTACGTCGGTGGCCGGATGGTCGGGTCCCACCGGCTCCAGCGCCCGCCAGTCCACCGCGTCCAGCGCCTCCCACATGTCCCCCGCCTCGCTCCCGAGCGTCCGTCCCCCGTCCGGGGGATCCTGCCATTGCGGGAGAGGGTGCGGCCAGGCGATTCCTCAGGCCGACGGCCCGGTCGGATCACCGGGGCCGGGCAGCCGACGGAGTTCGAGCAGGACCATCGCGATCTTCACTGCGGTGGAAATCGTCAGGGCCTGGAGGAACGGCATACCCGTCAGCCACAGGGCCACCATCATGACCGTGAGCACCAGGAACGCCGGGAGCAGGTTGGTCCGCCTGATCGCGGTCCGCAGGTGTTCGGCTCGGCCCCGAGGCCGGTCGACCGTACCGATCGGGCGCGCGGCGACACCCTCTTCTTCTTTGGCATGCGGCATGGACTGCTGCCCCTTCCTCGTGCTCGTCCCCGGGAACGAGCCTCGGGTCCGTCCCGGCGGGCTGCCACCGCTGCCACCCGCCCCGCCGCCATCCGACGTACAGGTTCACCTCACCGGCCCAGGTCCGCGGCGCCCCGCCCCCGGCCGACCCGGGCCCCTTGGTGAGGAGCCGACGCGCGCCGAGTAGCCTTGGCGGTCATGATCGCGAATCAGTGCCGTGCGGCGACGAAGAAGGGCGAACGGTGCCTGGTCGACGCGCGACCGTCGGGTTTGTGCCACACGCATGATCCGGTGGTGCGGTGCCGGGTACCGAACGCCAAGGGCAAGCCGTGCGTGATCGCGACGGGTGGCGGTCCGTGCCACCGGCACGAGGGACAGCAGCAGGCCTCCGTCGAGGCGGCCATGAAGCTGGTCAGGTTCTACGAACTGACCGGAACCGATCCCCTCTTCGCGGTCGAGGAGCCCTCGGTCGAGGAGTACTGCTCGCCTCCCGGAGCCGCGAGCGCCGGCGAACCGGGTGGGACTCCGCTGTCGCTGGCGTTCGTGGCCCGCACCCTCAACCTCGGCTGAGCGAGCGGCTCTTGGCCATGACCGGGCCGGCCGCGCCCCTCCGGCGGACGTTCCGTGGAGCGGCGTAGTGTCGTTGACGCGTACTGCTGTCGAACGGGGGTTCGCGCAGGGGGAAGTGGGTCAGCGGACCCACGGCGAAGAGGCGGGGTATACGGACATGGTGCTGGACATGACGGAACAGCCGGAGGAGGCGGCCCGTGCCCGGGCCCGGGCCCGGTACGAGTGGACGCTCGCGGCGGCCTGGGCGCTGCTGGGACTGGTACTGCTCGGACTCAGCGCTGCAGCAGGCAGTCTGAGCACAGGTCAGATAGCCGACGAAGAGGCGTTCCTGGGAGCTCGGCCGTGTGTCGAGGCGGAGGTGGTGCGGGGCACGGAGGACTGCCTGCGCACGATCCGTGCCACCGTCCTCTCCGCCCAGGACGCCAAGAGCGGCCCCAAGGGTGCGGGCGTCTTCCAGGTACGGTTGAAGGCCCCCGTTCCGGCTCCCGCCGATCGGCCGTTCAACCTCCGTTCGAATGGCGAGCTGTCCCAACTCGTCAAGCCGGGCGAAGAGGTGGAGGTCACCGCCTGGCGGGACGTCCAGGTCTCCGTACGCCACGACGGAGCCGTCGAGACGCTCCCCGGGCTGCCCGACGAGGCCACCATGTACGTCGGGCTCGCGCTGGTCTGCGTCTGGACGACGGCGCTGGCCTTCATCGCCGCGTTCGGCAGTGCCCGCAGGGCCCGCTGCCACACCACCGGGCGCCCCGTCACACCGCGGGTCGGCTTCGGCTGGGCGAAAGGCCTGTCCGTGGTCGTCGTACCCCTGGTCGTGTCGTACCTTTCCCTCACGCTCTGGGACGCTTGGACGGCAGCGGGCATGGCGGTGGCCATCTGGGCACTCATCGCGTTCCCTGCCACGTACGCCGCGCTGCGGTGGGATCGTGAACGGTGAAGCGATGCGTTCGTCGAGGACCCCGAGCCGCTCCATCGCGACCCGGAGACCGTGGTGGCAAGGTCAAACCGCCGGTCGGCCAACGCCCCACGGCAGCTGACATGATGGCCGGATGCCCACTTCGCCCTCTGCCCTCACAGATCTGTGGTTGCGCGGGGTCGCGGCCAACACGGGAGCCCCGGCCGGCGTCCTGCTGCGACTGCTGGACCCGGCAGCCGGGGAGGCCCGGCAGATCCTGTGCGAGAAGCGCCCGCTTCCCCAGGAGGTCATGGACGCGGCGGTCACGCACCCGGACCACAAGGTACGCCGGGCCTTCGCCCGCAACCCCCACGTCCCACCGGCCCAGCGCGCCCGTCTCATCAAGGACCCCCACTGCCTCGTCCGCGCGGATGTCGCCGGTGGACCCCGCCCGCGCCCACGCCAACCCCGACCGCTGCCCGACGACGCCCTCATGTTCCTGCTGACCGCCGAGGAAGCCGGCGACTCCGGACTGCTCACGGCGAACGAGATCGCGTCCGAGCTCGTGGCCTCGTTCCAGATACCCGGTTCCTTCATGCGCAGGATGCTCGGTCACGAACAGCCCGCTCTGCGGGCCTACGCGTCGCAGCCGTGGTCCTGGCTCACCTCCGAGCAGCGACAGGCCCTGCTGGCCGACCCCCATCCGGACGTCCGGGCGTCCGCCGAACGCGGCGCGCGGAGGGAGGACCCCGCGGCCATGGAGGCGGAACTTCCGGAGCACGCCTGCCACCACCGGTGGGCGATCCTCGTCAACTACGCACTGTCGGACGCCGTCGTCGAGGCGTCCCTGGCCGATCCGGAGTGCCGGTGGGCCCTCGCCGGCAACCCGTACACGCCCCCCGACGCCTGCGCCCGGCTCGCCCGTGACGTCGACCCCGGGATCCGCGAACGCGTCGCCGGACGGGCCGACCTCGGTGCCGCGCTGTGGGCGGAGCTCGCCGAGGACCCCGACGAGCGGGTGCGTACCCGTGCCCGGGTACAGCCGCTCCCCCGCACCCGGGCACAGTGCGTGGCCGTCGACCACGAGATGAGCGAGGCCGCGTACGACTGCGGCTGCCCGGTCCTGGAACCGTACGACGAGCCGGACCTGGACTGGTACCGGGCGTGCGCGGCGTCCGGGGAAGTGATGCTGCGCCGGGCGGCCGCCAAATGCGCCACGCTGCCCATCGACCTGGTGCGACGGCTGGCGGAGGACCCGGACGAGGAAGTACGTCACCGGCTGGCCTCCTGGCACCCTCTGGCCCCGGCCGCGATCGTCCTCGCGGCCTTCGTCGCCCGCCCCCGGCAACGCCCCCACCTGCTCATGCAGTCCCGGCTGCCGCGGACCGGCCTGACCCACCTGCTCGGGCACGAGGACCCGGAGGTACGGGCGCTGGCGGCCGCCGACCCGACCGGGCGGGCCCCCGTGGAACTGCTGACGGACCCGGACGAGCACGTCCGCCGGGCGGCCGCTGCCAACCCGCTCTTCTCCCGGGACACCGTGGAGACCCTGCTCCGGGACCCGGCGACGGCCGAAGGAGCGGCGGCCAACCCCGGGCTGCCGGCCGTACGGCTGCACGCCCTGCTGGACTCAGCCCGCCTGCCGCGCTGACCGGCACGACGACGGCGGGCGGCGGCGTGGCCGGGGACGGGAACAGGAACGGGAACGGGAACGGGACGGTGGGGCGCAGGAGAACCTGCCGCCAGGTGGGTGCACCGTGTCCGCTTCGTTGTCCGTCCGGTCGTCCGTTCGTCCGTTCGTCCGCCGTCAGGAGGGCGCCGGCCCGTGGGCGGGCGCGCCGAGAGCCGCGACGGCGGCGACCATGCGGTCCCAGAACCGGCCGGTCTCCAGGGTCACGGCGACGCGCGCGTTGTCGGGGAGGCCCATGGAGCGGTGCAGGTCCACGACGGTGGCGCCGCGCGTGTACCGGCCGTACAGCTCCACGGCGACGTGGGCGTCCACGCAGTGCACCAGCCCGGGATCGATGACCCGGGCCACCGCCACGGGGTCGTGCAGGGGTGGGCTGGGGAACCCCCACAGCTCGCGGTACGTGGACCCGAAGAAGGTCAGCAGGTCGGCGCAGGTCCGCCCGAGGGGCGTGCCCAGGGCCACGAAGCGGGCCACCACTTCGGGGGTGGCCAGTGCCTGGTGCGTGACGTTGAGCCCGCACATGGTGACCGGCACCCCCGAGCGGAAGACGATGTCGGCGGCCTCCGGGTCGGTGAGGATGTTGAACTCGGCGGCCGGGGTCCGGTTGCCGCGCTCCGTCGAACCGCCCATCAGGACGATCTCGCGGATGCGGGAGGCGTCCTGCGGGTACCGCGTCAGCAGCAGGGCGATGTTGGTCAGCGGCGCGGTCGGGACGAGGGTGACGGGCTCGGGATGCTCGGCCAGCAGCCGGTGGATGAGGTCCACGGCGTGCTCCGGGACCACGTCCACCGTGGGAGGCGGGAACATCGGCCCGTCCAGTCCGGTGACCCCGTGCACGTCGGCGGCCACGCCGAGCGGCTGGACGAGCGGCCGGTCGCAACCGGCCGCGATGGGGACGTCCGTGATCCCGGCGACCGTGCAGACCCGGCGGGCGTTGAGCGTGGTCTTGTCGAGGGTCTGGTTGCCCGCGACCGTGGTGACGGCCAGCAGGTCCACCGCCGGGTCCCCGGCGGCCAGCATGATCGCGAGGGCGTCGTCGTGGCCGGGATCGCAGTCGATGATGATCGGGACGGGCACGTCACTCCTGGCGCTGCGGGGCGTGGAACTCCAGTGTGCCGCCGGGCCGGTGCCCTGACCACACCGCCTCGCCCGGACCGCGCGCGGTCGGTCGACCGCGCGCGCCCACCGGACGGGGAGCGGGACGCCCCCTCGCCCCTCGGACCCGCCCGCGGGGGTCAGATCTCGAAGCGCGCAGGTTCTTGGGGCACGGAGGGGGAAGCTGCGGATGGCTGAGGTGTCCTCGCCTGCGGAGCCGACGGTGCGAGAGCGCTGCGGCGAACCCACAGAAGGGATCCCGCCAGCAGTGCGGTGCCTCCCAGCAGCCAGGGCGCCGGGCCTGGCCGGAGGACCCCGACGACCAGGCCGGTGAGTGCTCCCACCAGTTGCAGGGCGAGTGACTGGACGGACAGCGCGGTGGCCCGGCCGGCACGGGTGACGCGGCGGTGCAGGATGTCGTTCTGATTGGGTCCCGCCGCGCCGAGTCCGAGGTAGAGCAGGCCGTAGCCGGTGGCCGAGAGCGCCAGGGCGCCCGCTCCGGTGGACGCCGCGGTGGCGGCGAGCAGAAGCAGCCCGCTCGCGCCGGCGCCGAGGCTCACCATGACCGCACGCTCGCCGCTGCCCGCCAGTCGGGCGGTCAGCGGCGCGAGGTGGCTGCCGAAGCCGGAGCAGATGAATCCGGCGCAGGCCAGTACGGCGAAGAGCACCGCCCCCGACTCCGGTGCGCCGGTGACGGCCGCGGCGCGTCCCGGCATGAGCAGTTCGATCGTGACCAGCGCGCTGCCGGCCGCACCCGCGCTGAGGAACACCCGGCGGACCAGCATGTCCCGACCACCCAGACGCAGTCCGCCCACGACGGTGGCCGGGATGTCTCGGAGTACGTCGCGCAGGGCGACGGCCGACCGGGGAGGCTCGGGCAGAGCGGTCACGACGTACAGCACGAAGGCGATCTCGACCGCGGCGCCCAGCAACAGCGGGACGGAAAGGGGCAGTAGCAGCCCGGAGGAGACTTCGCGCAGCCGGGCGCCGAGGTCCGGGCCGACTCCGAGCAGCCAGGGAAGGGCGCCGCCGAGCAGGGTTCCCGCGGCGAGCGCGGCGGAGGTCGCGGAGGAGCCGCCGGCCAGGCCGGGGCGCAGATCGGCGTCGGGCCCCGAGTCAGCGTGGACGGTGTCGACGTACCAGGCTTCGGCCGGCCCGCTGGACAGGGCCCGGCCCGCCCCCATCAGCACCATGCCCAGGGCGAGCAGCCAGGGAGCGGAGCCCAGGCCTACGAGGACCAGGGCGATCAGGTTCAGCAGGCCGGCGGCGATCAGGACGGCGCGGCGTCCCAGGACGTCGGCCAGTCCTCCGGTGGGCAGTTCCAGTGCGGCGGCCGTCAGCGAGTGCGCGGCGAACAGGCCCGCGATCGTCGCCGTGGTCATGCCGCGCTCGGTGAGCAGCAGGATCAGGGGGGCGAGGCTCAGGCCAAGTGGCAGCCAGAAGAGCGCGCAGACCGTGATGTAGCGGCGGCGTGCGGTGGATATGTCCAGCGGCCTGGTCATGACGGCTTCTCGGCGTCCGAGGCCGTCGCCGTAGCCGTAACCGTCGCCGTCGCCGTCGCCGTCGGGCCCGAGACGTCCGGCTCTGCGGCGGGGTCGCGTGGCGCGAGGGGCAGTCCTGCCGTGAGGAGTACGACCTGCGCCGCGCGAGGATCCCCCGTATCACGGGCGGTCAGTTCCCCGAGTTTCCGGGCGAACACCTCCCAGAGTTCGGTGAGCGATTCGGGCGTCAGACGGGGCATCAAGTCGCTGATCCCGGAGGGTTCCACCCACTCCGGCGGCAGCCGTCCGTCGGCGATGTCGGCCTCGTGCCGGACGAGAGAAGCCTCCAGGTGCTCGATCTGGGCCCTGCGGGACAGGCTGAGCAAGGCACGGCTGCCCGGTGAGGATTCCATCGACTTGTTGCTCCAGGCGGTCACGGAGTGCACCGCCTGCCACCGTCGCTCCCGGCCGTCCCGGTGCTCGGCCTCGGCGACGAACGCGTACTTCGCCAGGACGCGCAGGTGATAGCTGGTGGAAGCGGACGACTCCCCGGTCCTGACCCCGAGCTCGCTCGCGGTGGCCGGGCCGTCCTGCCGCAGCAGCCCGAGCAGCCGGATGCGCAACGGGTGCGTGAGGGCTTTCAGGGCTGCGGAGTCCCGCTCAGGATCGAGTACGCGTCTCTGTTCTTCGCTGACCATGCAGGAAGGCTAGAGTCCTCGAAAGCTTTCCAAAAGTATTTCTGCAGAACTTCTTTGGGGAAATCGCTGCCGACCGCAGCCGCAGATGCCCCGGCGGACGAGAAGGGGCCGCCACCCCGTCTGGGAGGTGGCGGCGGGACGCTACTTGCCGATGATGTTGCCCGTCCACTGACCGGCGGCACGCTGCATCAGGGCCTCGTTGCTCAGGATCCGGGTCCCGGGGACGGCCGCCATGCCGACGTCACCGGCCGGCGCCGTGCCGTTGTGGGAGCCGACCGTGTTGTCGTGGCCGGCGTTGAAGACGTCGTCGCCGGCCACCTGGCTCAGGTCACCGAAGACGATCGAGTACGTGTTGCTGACCGGTGCGTAGATGGTGAAGTCGTCGGCGGAGGCGGCGGACGCGCCCGCCAGGAGGATGCCACCGGCGGCGAGAGCGGTCAGGGCGCAACGGATCGATCGCACGAGTACTGCCTTTCGTGGAGGGGTGGTCGAGCAGTGCGAAGGTAGGCCGCTCTGCGCGGCGAGGCCCCGTACCGGCCGCCGTACGGCCCGAGTCCATCCGTACGGCGCAGCAGGCAGGGCGACCGGGGCCAGGCCGCGCGGTCCGGCGGATCAGGCTTCGGGGTCGAGGGTCCGGATCCGGAGGTCGTAGAGGTAGGAGCGGTCGTTCTTGAAGCTGCGCCACACGGTGGCCGGGGGTTCGGGTCCGTCGGCGCGGCCGCCCAGCGGATGGGCGGTGACGAGGCCGTCGGAGATCTCGCAATGCCAGCCGTCGGACGGCGACCAGACACACCACACATTCCCGTCCGTCCGGCGGAAGGCGGGCCGGCTGTTGCGCTCGCCGTCCCGCGCGAAGTGGTGGCGGAGCCCGTCGATGTGGCGCACGAAGGTGAAGGATGAAAGTGCCGTCATGGCTTCCGATCATCGCCGACAGCGCGCCGGTTCCTGCCCGGTGACGCTCGATCAACCCTGTGCCGGACGCGAGCGGCGCCCGCGGGAAGGCGGACGGGAAACCGACGCTGCTCAGGGTCGCGTACTCGGCGCAGAACGAGTACTCCGTGTCCGTGAACGCGGTTCTCGACGGCTCCCGTCCGGCTGCACCGCATGTCTCGTCGCAGTTCGTGCGTACCGGCGCATCGCCGGCCGGGCCCTTCGCGGGTCTTCAGTACAGCAGGATGCGGGTCACGATCACCTGCGGTGGGACCGCCTCCTTGGCGATCACGTACTCGATGATGCCCAGCGCCCCGTCCTCACCGAGCGGCAGAAGTCGGCACTCCGGCCAGTCCTCCGCCGCAGTGCTGCCGGCGACGAGTCCCCGGGTCTCGCCGATCTCCACCATCGCGGCCACGATCGGACCCATCGCCCAGGGCGGCAGCGCAGGGTCGATCATGAAGGCGGTGACGTCCTCGGACAGCACGCACGGCAAGCCCTCGGATCCGTCGTCGAAGCTCTCACTCAACGGGCAGTCCCGCCGCCCGTCGCCGGTCGAGCATGTCCTGCACGGCGATCGTCGGTGTCGTTCCCGCGAGCGCGGCCTCGACCCGCCGCTGCCGGCCCGGATCGGATTCGAGCATCGCGCGTCCCCACCAGCGCAGCAGTACGCCCTTCGCCTCTTCCGGCTGGGCGGCCAGGAGTTCGACGTAGAACTCCTTCGCGGCCTCCGGCGTCAGCGCGTCGGCGATGCCCCTCGCATTGCGCGGAACTCGCTCCGGCTCGTGCCGGTGAATCGGCTGTGCGGTCATCGCCCGCCCCTTTCCTTCTGCTCCGAGTCTGCCCTGCCGGCACCCTCACGGTCGACCGCCTGGGCCGGATCGGGGCCTTCCGGCAGATCCCGGTCACCGCCGGCCCGGCGCGGCCGGCCCGGCGCCGGCACCACAGCGCCGGCACCACACCCTGAGCACGGAGATGTTGTATGTGGTCCACCGGCGCCGCCTCCGTATGATCCTCCGTATGTCCTGGATACGCCGCCACCTGCGCCGCACCGAGCCCCGCGCGGGCCGACTGCCCGATCTCGACTTCCTCGCCCTGGTCCGCGACGCCTTGGAGGAGGTCGCCCCCGGCTGTACGGCGGGCGCCGAACTCAAGGGCAACTCACTCCTCAGCCCGCAGGGTTGGGCCGTCAGTGTCGGACCGGCGGGGCACGGGGACGACCGGCACTACGACCTGATCGCCTTCCCGGACGTGAGCATCCAGCCCGACGTGCCCTGCTTCATGGACTGCGTGGTGGTGGTCACCACTGCGCGCGACGCGGCCGGCCTCTGGGCCCGTTCCGCCGGCGCCTGCCTGCTGGAGCTGCTCTACGGGCGTGAGGAGCTCGCCGGGCATTGGGGCCCGGATGACGAGCACGGTGTGCCGGGGTGGCGGTCCATCACCTCGGGCGTGCTGGCCTATGGGCTTTCCGACCGGGAGAACCTCCGTCTCCAGAGCGCACTGATGGAGGCGGACGTACTCCGCGAGATCGCCGACACCTTCACGGCCGACCTGGAGTCGCCCTGGTTCAACGGTGTGCGGGTCTTCTACGGCGGCGCCCCAGGAGCCATGGAAGCCGAGGTCCGGGTCAACGGCGAGCGGCACGAGGCCGCTTCCGCCGCGCTGGCCGCGCTCGGCCTGCCCGAGCCGGCCGTCTTCACCGTCGCCCGGTCCTTCACCCTGGTGCTGCCCGTCGGCTCCGGTCAGGAGGGGCACGGCCACGGGTCCGACGGGTGCGGGTGCGACTGCGGCGGCACCTTGGACCCGGAGCATCCCGGATTCGCCCACCCCCTCCCCCACCTGATCGGCGAACTCTCCCCGGCCGAGCGGGCGGAGCGGGTCACCGCCGACACCGGCGCGGTGATGGTCGCCCAAGGTGTCGGCAACTTCCTCAAGGTCCGGCTGCCGATCCGCCTCGACGACGGCCGCACCGTGGTCCACCTGGCCTGGGTGTGCCTGGCCGCCGAGGTGATCGAGGACTACACCCGCCGGGTGCACGACGGCACCTTGGAGGGTCACCGCTTCGAGGGCCTGTTCGGCAACGCCATCGAGCCGTGGGGCGAGGAGCTGCTCCAGGCACCCGTCCTCCTCGGCGGGCAGCGGGAAGCGGCGGACGGCTCGATCCGGCCCAGCGAGGTTCTCGGCTCCGAGCACCCGCTGCTGGCCCGGATCCTGCGCGAGAGCTGGCCGGCCGAGTTCGTACTCGGCGACCGCGACCCCAGGCCGGCCCGCTCCTGACCGTCCACCAGGCGCGCACTCGGTGCCCCCTGGTGCCGTCCACCCGACCGCTCAGCAGTCGGACCAGGTCGGCAGGGCCGCACTGAACCGCCCCCGGACCGCTGCGGTGCGTATCGCGTCCGGCGAGGACAGGACGCCGGGCGGAGGGATTGCGGGACGTCGGCCGGCGGCGCCGGTCTCGGCCGGACCAGTCGAACGGCCTTGGGTCACCTGGCGCCCGCCGAACCGGCAACGCCGCAGCCCTCCGGCCCCGCCCTGGCTCGGCCCGTCCCGCTCGGCGAGTGCGTGCGCCGACCAGGCGTCGCGTCGCGGACGTTCGTCCACAGAGACCGGTGGGAGGGCCGAGTCCGGCGTACGGTCGACCGAGCGGCCGAGCCTCACCCGGCGGGGCCGGTCCTCCTCGACGTCCGACCCGAACGGGAGCCCGCCGATGCGCCTCTACGCACAGACTCCAGCACGTCGGAACCGCCAGATCCTCGCGGACCTGATCGCGGTGGTCCTGATGGCCGCGGCCGTGAGGTTCGCCCTGGCCGTCCACGATGCCATCATGTTGCTGGCCGAGCCGGGCCGGAGGGTCGAAAGCTCGGGCGACAGCCTCGCCACCGAGCTCGGCAACGCCGGCGACGCGGCCTCGAACGTGCCGTTCGTCGGCGACCTCCTGAAGAAGCCGCTCCAGTCCGCCGCCGACGCCAGTACCGGGATCGCCGACGCCGGACAGTCGCTCCAGGACGCCGTCAGCCAGGTGGCCAACCTGACCACACTGGCTCTGATCGTTGTCCCGGTGGCCGTCGTACTGCTGCTGTGGCTCCCCGCACGCCTGCGCTGGATCCGTCGCAGCATCACCATGCGGCGCCTCCTCGACGCGCCCGGAGGCGCCGACCTGCTCGCCCTGCGCGCCCTCACCGGCCGGCTGGGCGACCTCGCGGCGCTCCCCACGCCTCCAGGCGGTCTCGCGGACGCTTGGCGGCGCGGGGACCGGCAAGTCATCGCCGACCTCTCCGAGATCGCACTCAGGCGGGCCGGCTTGCGTCCCTGACGGACGAAGAAGCCGGCCGTCAGGCGCGGGTGTGGCCCGACAGGGAGTGGAGGCGGCGGTGTTCAAGGGCTGCGGCGAGGGCGTAGGCCCCGCCGCCCGCGACGGCGAGGACCCAGTAGAGGCCGGGGGCGGTGAGCGAGAGGGCCGCGGTGGAGGTCAGGGCGAGCCAGATGCCGAGGCCGTAGTGCAGCAGGTTGCGGCGTACGGCGCCCTCGGCGAGATAGAGGAGACCGACGATCAGACCGGAGCCGGCGGGCCAGAGGACGGACTGGAGTTCCGGCTGGTCGAGCACGGATGTGAGGCCGGTGATGGCGAGGAACAGGGCGGTGAAGGCGGCGATCCAGGCGGCGCCGAGCAGCTTGCCGGACAGGATCTCCGCTGGGGTGGCACCTCGTTGCGCCCGCAGGGCGGCGACGGTGGTCAGGACGATGCCGGCCACGAGCCCGCCTCCGAGGAGCGTCATGGGCAGCCAGTCGGGGACGTCGAGCAAGGGGGCGGCGCCCTGGGAGGCTGCGGCGGCGCCGTGGCCGAGTACGTAGGCCAGCCCGAAGCTGAGGTAGGCCGCGCGGTTGTCGACCTCGCGCGGGCGACCGGAGGGGTCGGCATGGGCGACGGGCGGCGAAACGGTTGCGGGGCTGGACAAGGTGGAGACCTCCATCTGGGACGGCGGGACGAGGGGTGGGCGGACCTGCGGGTGGGAAGCGCCGCACGGCGACGGGCGGCGTGGAAGGAGAGTGATCGGCGCGTCGGCAAGCGACTGGCCGCTGAGCGAGCGGGCGTCGGCGCGGGACCTTAGGTCGGGTGCTCCCGCGGTCTCCGGTCGACTGCTCGGCACGTGCCGTGCGGAAGTCGAGCCGGCTCCGGAGGGATCGGCCACCGTCATGAGGCTGACGATGACGGGGGCCGGGCCGTCGGGTGCTGGATCAGGGGGTGGGTGCGCGCTTGGCCGCCTGTCCCTGTGGGGACGGCGCCGCGGGGGCGGCGTGAGCGGCGGGACGCACAGGTGAGGAACAGTGCGAGGAGTGCGGTGGTGGCGAGGACGGCGGCGGAGACGGTGAAGGCGGCCCGGTATCCGGCGGTGAGGGCTTCCAGGGGAGGCAGGCCGGTGGACGCGTGGGTGGTGACGGAGCCGGCGAGGGTGGCCAGGGCGGCGAGGCCGATCGCGCCGCCGACCTGCCGGGTGGTGTTCACCAGTCCGCCGGCCAGCCCCGCGTCCTGCCGCGGTACGCCGTCCACGGCGAGCGCGGTGAGCTGGACGAAGGCGATGCTCAGGCCCAGACCGACCAGGATGCTCGGCCCCAGGACATCGACGAGATAGCTCCCGTCCGCCCGCATCCACGACAGCCACAGCAGACCGGCCGCCTCGGCGAGCAGGCCGGCGGTGAGGGTCGCCGTGGCACCGATGCGGCCCGCGATACGGGGTGCCACGACCGCGCCGAGCATGTTCGCCACAGCGAGCGGGAGTTGGCCCGCCCCGGTGGCCAGCGGGCTCATGCCGAGGACCTGTTGCTGGTAGAGCGGCATGAAGAAGAACAGGGCGATCCATACGGAACCCAGCAGTGCCATCAGCAGATTGCCCGCGGCGACCCGGCCGGTCGTGAACAGCCTGGGCGGGATCAGGGCGTCGGGTCGGCGGCGTTCGACCCGGGCGAAGAGCACGAGCAGCACGGCGGCCCCCAGGAGGGCGGTCAGCACCCCGGCGTTCGTCCAGCCGGCGCCGCGTGCGGTGGTCAGCCCCCACACCAGGCAGGTCAGGGCGAGGGTGACGGTCGCGGTACCCAGCAGATCGAACCGCCCGGATGCACGGTCGGCGGCCCGGGGCACGAGCGTCGCCACGGCGAGGAGGACCAGCGTCGTCCCGAGCGCGACGGCGTGGAAGACCCAGGGCCAGCCCCACGCCTGGGTGAGCACACCTCCCAGCAGCACTCCACCCGCTCCCCCGGCGCCGGAGACGGCGCCCCACACGCCCAGGGCCCTGCCCCGGCCGGGGCCGGGAGGGAACAGGTCCATCGTGAGGGCGAGCGCGGCGGGGGCGATGGCTGCGGCGCCGACGCCCTGCAGGGCGCGGGCGGTGATCAGCAGGCCCGGAGAGCCGGCCAGCCCCGCCGCCAGCGAGGCTCCCGCGAACACCGCGAGGCCGGCGAGCAGTACCCGGCGACGGCCGAGCAGGTCACCTGCCCGGCCCCCGGCCAGCAGCAGCGCGCCGAACGCCAGGCCGTAGGCGTTGACCACCCAGGTGGTGCTGCCGTCCGACAGGCCCACTCCGGAGCGGATCTGCGGGAGCGCCACGTTCACGATCGAGGTGGCCAGCATCACGGTGAACTGCGCGGCGGCCAGGGCCGCGAGTGCGGCCCCCTGGCGGGGTGGGGCGTCGGGCCCGTCCTTCGTGCGTCCAAGGTTCATGGCGCACAGACTCGGTGCGGACGGTGTCCACTATCCAGGCCCGGCGGGGGCGATCACGGTTCAGTGCTGTCCGCCCCTGTCCACTCGGCCGAACTCCGCGTCGGGCTCGGTGGAGTCGGCCGCCGAGGCTACGGCGGGGACGGCATGCGCCGTGCCCCGCCGTAGCCTCGGCGGCCCGAACGGGCTCCGGTCGCTCAGCCCACGCGTTCGATGCGTGCCCGCCGGATCAGGTTCTTGCCCGGTTCCCGCACCGTCTCGAACGCGGCGTTGTTCAGCAGGACGCAACTGCCCGACGGGCCGTTCACCGTCACGGTCGTCGACTGACCGTTGTCCAGGTTGGTCACCTTCAGCTTCGTTCCCACCGGGAACGTCCCACTCGACGCCGCAGGCGCACCCGCCTCGCCCGACAACGTCACCGTCGACCCCGGGCACACCACCTCACCGGTCGCCGGCGGCACCTGCGCACCCGCCCCACCGGACGCACCCGCCGCAGGAGCGGCAGGAGCCGCGGGAGCCGCCGCGTCACCGCCACCACCCACCCGCTCGATACGCGCCCGCCGGATCAGGTTCTTGCCCGGCTCCCGCACCTTCTCGAACGCGGCGTTGTTCAGCAGCACACAACTGCCCGACGGACCGTTCACCGCCACCGTCGTCGACTGACCGTTGTCCAGATTCGTCACCTTCAACTTCGTCCCCACCGGGAACGTCCCACTCGACGCCGCAGGCGCACCCGCCTCACCCGACAACGTCACCGTCGACCCCGGGCACACCACCTCACCGGTCGCCGGCGGCACCTGCGCACCCGCCCCACCGGACGCACCCGCCGCAGGAGCGGCAGGAGCCGCGGGAGCCGCCGCGTCACCGCCACCACCCACCCGCTCGATACGCGCCCGCCGGATCAAGTTCTTGCCCGGCTCCCGCACCTTCTCGAACGCCGCATTGTTCAGCAACACACAACTGCCCGACGGACCGTTCACCGCCACCGTCGTCGACTGACCGTTGTCCAGATTCGTCACCTTCAGCTTCGTCCCCACCGGGAACGTCCCACTCGACGCCGCAGGCGCACCCGCCTCGCCCGACAACGTCACCGTCGACCCCTGGCACACGACGTCGGGGACAGCGGCATTGCCGATCGCCACCGTGGCGGCGACCCCGCCGATCACCATGGCTCCCGCGACAGCAGAGAGCACGAGCTTCTTCTTGAGACTCATGGTCCGTTTCCTGGACACGTGACACTCCTCGATCCGATGGACGTTGCCCCCCTGACGTCCTGCATACGGCCGACTTCCCGAGCGAGTTCAGTCCTGTTGCCTTTTTACGAAAGAGGCCGCGAGGAGGTTTGGGGCGCTGCGAGGCGGTCCGGCACGGGGCTCGTGACGCACGGGACGACATGCGAAGAAGCAGGTCACGGCCCCAAAGCCCATGAGGGTCGACAGGTGTGCGGCACGCGTGCCGACGGTCTTGATCGACGCGGAGCGAGGAGAACGCAGGCACCTTTAAGGTTCAGTTGATCTGCCCTTAACCATTCCCGGGCGCCGCTGAACTCAGGGGCTCCGCGGCAGCGACCACGGGCGACGCCGGCGCGAAGCTGTGCCGTCAGGGGTGTTCGGCACGTCGCGCGGTGGCAATGGATCGGGGGCCGCGCCGGGAGAACGCCGGTACCGCCTGCCGGGAAGCAGCGGGTGTCATCGATGACCGCTGGCCGCAGGCCGCAGGCGATGAGGGGCGAAGACGCGCGGGTCGTCGGGGAACCGCTGCGGCAACACTCGACCTCACGCAGAGTAATCAGTCACGTTTCACGCAAGGCAGGCAGAGGCCCCCTTCGCGGCCTGGGCCGCACCTCGCGCACTTGGGGATAATTGGGCGATATGAGCCTTACGTTCTTCGATGACAGACGTCTGGCGTGTGACCTCCATGCCGCGGCGAGCCAGAACACCGGCCCCGAACAGGTCGGAGCGGGGATCTCGCGCGTGCTCGCCCCATCGTGGCCCACGACGCGCTGAGCCTGGTGGGAACCGACCCGGCAACCGGTCCCGGGCTGGGCAGTTTCAGTTTCTGGCACCAGTACGACCCCGCACTGGTCAGAGAACTCGTCCTGCACCGGCATCTGGGGGGCGACCCGCAACAGTCGGCGATTGCGACTCTCCTGCGGACCCCCGCTGTCGTCGTGGGCGCGGGCACCGACAGGTCGCCCGTGCCCGACCCGCGTATGCGGGAGATTCTCACCGGCCACGGGGCGAGTTCCGAGCTGCGCCTGCTTCTCCAGGACAGGCGCGGCGTGTGGGGGGCTCTCGGGCTGCTCCGCTGCGAGGGTGTCGCGCCGTTCAGCCCGGACGACGCCCAGCGGGCGGCCCGACTCGTACCGGCGCTGCTGACCGCCCTGCGCCGGTACGCGACGGCCGGCCCTCTCTGCCCCGAGGTTCCCCCGCTGTCGGCCGGAGTGATCACCGTCGGTTCCGACCACCGGATCAAGGCTGTCAGCCCGCAGGCACAGCTGTGGCTGGACCAGTGGTCGGCGCACGGCATCCCCTCGTGGGTACCGGGAGCCTTCTTCGTCTCGCTCTCCCTCGTCGCCCGGGCGGAAGCCCGCCGTCAGGACGGGTCGATTCCCCTGGTGTGCGCACCCCCGGCCGCGTCCGGCCGCTGGACCACCTGTCAGGGCCAGGTGCTCACCGCGGATGCCACGGGCGATGTCGCCCTCGTCATCCAGGGGGCCACATGGGACCTGGTCCTGCCGTCGTTGTGCGAGTGGTACTGCATCACCCCCCGAGAACGCGACGTCGTCACGCAGCTCCGCACGGGGGCGTCCGTCAAGCAGATCGCCCGCCGCCTCGACCTGTCCGCGTACACGGTCAACGACCATCTCAAGGCGGTCTTCCGCAAGACCGGAGCAGACGGGCGCGACGAGCTCAGCGCCGCGCTGACCCGTTGATGCGCTGACCCGCTGACCCGCTGACCCGCTGACCCGCTGCCTTCCGATCCGAGATTCGTACATCCCCAGTTTCAGGGGGACGCAGCGACACGGATCCAGCCCACCCTGAGGAAGGAGACCGGAACATGCACGGTCGGTTCGCACAGCGAGGCCGAAACGTCCTCCTTCGTCGAGCCGCCGGTACACACGGTCCGGCCTTCCGGAGATCCCCGTACAGACACGGTGTGCGGACACCTACACGTCCGTGCATGTCGGGATCTCCTCCTCACCGAAGGGAACGGACATGCCCCACAGCGATCTTCGTGACCCCGCGACCGGGAACACGGCAAGCGGCAGCGCGGTGAAGGCCGCGCCCGGGCAGGCGATCCCGTCCACGGGCGGAAACGAGGGCAAGGCGCAGTTCAATCCGGAGATGGCCGCCCAAACCTTCGACTTCCGGGGCCACGGTGTCTTCGACAGGGAGGTGAAGCTGCCCGGCTTCGGCGGAGCCTTCGCCATGGTGATCGCCAGCGTCACGGAGTTCAGCCCCGTCACCGACAAGCCCATCATGGGATCCGCGGTCATCAACCTGCACAGCGTGGTGCCCCTGGACGGGGGACGCGTGATGGTCCGCGTGGAATCGCGCTGGCCCGAGGACCTCGACATCAGGGTCCAGTTCCTGTGGTTCCTCTGAGCCCGCTCACCGACCCGGCACAACCCCAGGGGGCGCGGGCAACCGCGCCCCCGTCCGCATCCTTGCGGGAACGTGTCGGGCCGGCATCATCGTTTCTTCCCTTGCACCCCTGTGACCTGCAAGGAAGCCGTGTTCCACGTACGAGTGACATGGTCGGGATTCGGTGGTTTTGGGGCGCCGGCTTCGGGACCATGGTTCCGGTTCCGCACATGACGACGGCATGAGGCCTTTGTCATTTGCAGGCCGTCCCCATGCCCGTTTAACGCCGAGCCCGGGGACGGCCCCCGCCGCGTCCCCCGTGCCGGGGGCGGGTGGGTACCGCACACCGGACGCAGGGTCGTGCCGCCGGTTCCAGGTCTGTGCCGTCAGTCGCAGCCTCACCGGTGACGCGGCTCGACCGCACCACGAGACAGAGGAGCAGGACTACATGTCCATGCCTGTTGTGAGCATCTGGGACAACACCATCCCGGGCGCCCAGCCCCACCACCCCAGGGCATCCGCGTGGGACACCGTCTGGCCCCTCACAGGGGGAACCGCCTGGGTGTTCTACAGCAGCCCGGGCCAGACCCAGGTCAGGAAGCCGGTGATCCTCGCCGACGGCTTCTCGTCCGGGAAGAGCGATCCCGACGCCCTGTGGAACGGCCTGGAGAACGGCGAGTACCCCTTCATCACCAAGCTGAAGGAGGCCGGCTTCGACCTGGTGCTCCTGGGCTTCGACGAGCGGTCCGCGTCCATCACCGACAACGCCGCCGTGGCGATCCAGTGCATCGAGAAGGCGATCGCCGACCGCGAAGGGACCGCCAAGCTGACGGTCGGCGGTTTCAGCATGGGAGGGCTGGTCACCCGTTACGCCCTCGCCAAGATGCACCACGACGGTGACGAGCACGAGACCGCGACCTACCTCTCCTACGACACCCCGCACAACGGAGCCTGGCTGCCCATCTCGGTACAGGCGTTCGCGCACTTCGTGAAGGACAACTGGGGCGAACTCCCCGGGTTCGGCGAACTCCTCGGCAGCTTCTCGCGGATGGTCAACAGCCAGGCCGCCCGGCAGTTGCTGCGCTGGCACATCGAGACCGTCACCGCGGAGGCCCGCCAGGACCGGGCCCGCACCGACTTCCTCGCAGAACTGGAGCGGGTGGGCAGCTGGCCCCCCGGCGTGCGGCGGCTCGGGGTCGCCAACGGCACGGGCACCGGTGCCGGGAACAACATCCCGGCCGGCGTGACGGCGATGCGCACCACCGGTGCGGAGCTGACGGGCACCCGCCTCGACACGCAGAACACGGGAGAGCAGGTCGTCGCGATCCTGAAGAAGACCGCGGACCCCGAGATCCGGATCACCACCAGCGGTCTGCCCGACATCGACGGCGCTCCCGGTGGGCTGTTCCCCGAAGCCCTGAATCTGCCGGGCCGGCCCGCGAACTTCGGCACCGCCGCCATGCTGGCCGGACTCCTCGAAGGCGAGCAGGCGGAACTCACGTACAACGCGACCACGTTCGTTCCGAGCGTCAGTGCCGTGGCGGCCGGCGAGATCGACGACCGCGACGCGCTCTACAGCAAGATCGACCCCGCCGACAGCGAGCTCGACCACTTCATGTGCGCGAGCGAGAACCAGGGACACACGGTCATCACCGTGGAACTCGGCGAGTGGATCCTGGACAAGCTCCAGACCCCCTGACCCCTGACCCGCCGCCGCGCCGGTGACCCCGGATCCCGGTCCCGCCTACCCGGCGGGGCCGGGAGGGTCACCGGCGTCTGCGTTCCCCGCCGGGGCCGAGCGGCCGCTCGTAGTACCGCCGAGGGAACCGGCATGTGGACACGTGAGACCCGGCGCCGCCGCCCGCCCTCGCTCCGGCTTTCGTCGGACCAAATGGTCTCCGCACGGCGGCTTGACCGATGGACCTGCGGCAACGTAACTTCGAGCGGACCGGACCGTGAACTGATGGAAGGAGGCGAAGTCGGATGTCGATCATCTCCGAACTGAACCGCCTCGCCCATCAGATCGCCTGGGCTCCGGGTCTTGTAGCACACGGCTGCTGAACAGCCCTCTTCTCCGGTGTGCCCTTCTGTGGCCCCGGCATCTTTCGATTTCTCACACCGCCTGCGGCACGTCGTCGCGTGCCGAGTCGCGCTCCGGGTTCTCCCGGGCTGCGCCAGCGAAATAGAAAGCCCCTGAAATGGCCACTAGCATAATCAGCTCGACCATGCACCGAAATGAGGATGTGCCATGGTAGCGGCGCGGATCACGGTCAACGGGAAAGAGACACCGCTTTCACCGGCTGCACCCCACACCACGGTGCTGGATCTCCTGCGCGAGCGCGGCCTCACCGGTACCAAGGAGGGCTGCGCCGAGGGTGAGTGCGGCGCCTGTTCGGTCCTGGTGGCCCGTCCCGGCGTGAACAAGCCCACCGACTGGGTGGCGGTCAACGCCTGTCTGGTGCCGGCCGCGGCACTCGACGGCCAGGAGATCATCACCTCCGAAGGTCTCGCCACGGTCGGCGAACCCGGTACGCGTCCCACGCTGCACCCCGTGCAGGAGGAGATGGCGGTCCGCGGCGGTTCCCAATGCGGTTACTGCACGCCGGGGTTCATCTGCAGCATGGCCTCCGAGTACTACCGACCCGACCGCTGCGCGCACGCGGAGCCCGCCGACGGCGCCCACGCCGACGCGCACGCCGACGCCGAGCACGGTCCGAACGGCTTCGATCTGCACGCGCTGAGCGGCAACCTGTGCCGCTGCACCGGCTACCGGCCGATTCGCGATGCCGCCTTCGCCGTCGGCGCGCCCGCCGAGGACGACCCCCTGGCGCAGCGTCGCGAGCAGTCCCCGCCCGAACCCGCCGCCACCGTCTACACCCAGGACGACAGCACGTTCCTGCGGCCCGGCACCCTCACCGAAGCGCTGCGGCTGCTGCGCGAGCGGCCCGAGGCCGTAGTGGTCGCCGGCAGCACCGACTGGGGCGTAGAGGTCAACATCCGTTCCCGCCGCGCCAATTGTGTGGTCGCCGTCGACCGGCTGCCCGAACTGCGGGCGCTGCAGGTCGCATCCGACCACATCGAGATCGGGGCGGCGCAGACGCTCACCGAGATCGAACGCCGCCTCGACGGCAGCGTCCCGCTGCTGGCGGAGCTGTTCCCGCAGTTCGCCTCCCGGCTCATCCGCAACAGTGCGACCCTCGGCGGCAATCTGGGTACCGGCTCCCCCATCGGTGACAGCCCGCCGGTGCTGCTCGCCCTGGAGGCGTCGCTGCTGCTCGCCGATGCCGACGGTGAGCGCGAGGTCCCGCTGGCCGACTACTTCACGGGCTACCGGCAGAGCGTGCGCCGTCCCGGCGAGCTGATCCGCGCGGTGCGCATCCCGTTGCCGCTGTCGCCGGTCACGGCCTTCCACAAGATCGCCAAGCGGCGCTTCGACGACATCTCCAGCGTGGCGATCGCTTTCGCGCTCGACATCGAGGGCGGGATCGTCCGCAAGGCGCGCATCGGTCTCGGCGGCGTGGCCGCCACCCCGATCCGCGCCCTGAGCACCGAGGCCGCCCTGGAAGGCAGGGCATGGACGGCGGAGACCGTCGAGGCCGCGGCCCGGGTGCTGCGGGGTGAGGGCACGCCGATGAGCGATCACCGCGCCAGTTCCGTCTACCGTTCCGCCATGCTCGGCCAGAGCCTGCTGAAGCTGCACGCGCAAACCACCGAGGCGGTGTCTTCATGAGCCATTTGTCCGAGCGTCCCGAGAAGCCTGTGGTCGGCGTCTCCATGCCGCACGAGAGTGCCGTGCTGCACGTCACCGGCACCGCGCTCTACACCGATGACCTGGTGTACCGCACCAAGGACACGCTGCACGCGTATCCGGTCCAGGTCATGAAGACCCGGGGCAGGATCACCGCGCTGCGTACGGAGGCCGCGCTCGCCGTGCCCGGCGTGGTCCGTGTACTGACCGTTGCCGACGTGCCCGGCGTCAACGACGCCGGCATGAAGCACGACGAGCCGCTGTTCCCCGACGAGGTCATGTTCCACGGCCATGCGGTCGCCTGGGTGCTCGGTGAGACCCTGGAGGCGGCCCGGCTCGGTGCGGCGGCCGTCGAGGTCGAACTTGAGGAACTGCCCTCCGTGATCACGCTGGAGGAAGCGATCGCGGCCGGGAGCTTCCACGGTGCGCGGCCCGTGATGGTGACCGGTGACATCGACGCCGGCTTCGCCGACTCGGCGCACGTGTTCACCGGCGAGTTCCAGTTCTCCGACCAGGAGCACTTCTACCTGGAGACGCACGCCGCGCTCGCCTACATCGACGAGGCCGAGCAGGTGTTCATCCAGAGCAGCACCCAGCACCCCTCGGAGACCCAGGAGATCGTCGCGCACGTCCTGGGTCTGCACAGCCACGAGGTGACCGTGCAGTGCCTGCGGATGGGCGGCGGCTTCGGCGGCAAGGAGATGCAGCCGCACGGCTTCGCAGCCATCGCCGCGCTCGGCGCCAAGCTGACCGGCCGGCCGGTCCGGGTGCGGCTCAACCGCACCCAGGACCTGACCATGTCCGGCAAGCGGCACGGGTTCCACGCCGACTGGAAGATCGGCTTCGACGCCGACGGCCGCATCCAGGCGCTGGATGCCACGCTGACCGCGGACGGCGGCTGGAGCCTGGACCTGTCGGAGCCGGTCTGCGCCCGTGCGCTGTGCCACATCGACAACACCTACTGGATTCCCAACGCGCGGGTCGCCGGTCGCATCGCCAAGACCAACAAGGTCTCCAACACGGCCTTCCGGGGCTTCGGCGGACCGCAGGGCATGCTGGTGATCGAGGACATCCTGGGCCGGGTCGCGCCACTGCTCGGCCTGGACCCGATGGAGCTGCGGAAGCGCAACTTCTACCAGCCGGGTCTGGGTCAGTCGACGCCGTACGGCCAGCCGGTCCCGCAGGCGGAACGGATCGCCGCCGTCTGGCAGCAGGTCGAGGAGAACGGCGGCATCGCCGACCGCAAGCGCGAGATCGCCGCCTTCAACGCCGCGCACCCGCACTCCAAGCGGGCGCTCGCGATCACCGGCATCAAGTTCGGCATCTCGTTCAACCTCACGGCCTTCAACCAGGCCGGCGCGCTGGTGCTGATCTACAAGGACGGCTCCGTCCTGATCAACCACGGCGGCACCGAGATGGGCCAGGGGCTGCACACCAAGATGCTGCAGGTGGCCGCGACCACGCTGGGTATCCCGCTGCACAAGGTGCGGCTGGCCCCCACGCGCACCGACAAGGTGCCCAACACGTCTGCCACTGCCGCCAGTTCCGGGGCCGACCTCAACGGTGGCGCCGTGAAGAACGCCTGCGAGCAGTTGCGCGCGCGGCTGCTGCAGGTGGCTGCCGGCCAGCTGGGTTCGAACGCCTCGGACGTGCGCATCGTCGATGGTGTCGCTCGTACGCTGGGCAGCGACAAGGAGCTGGCCTGGGACGACCTGGTGCACACCGCGTACTTCCAGCGCGTTCAGCTGTCGGCCTCCGGCTACTACCGGACCGAGGGGCTGCACTGGGACGCGAAGGCTTTCAGGGGCTCGCCGTTCAAGTACTTCTCGTACGGCGCCGCCGCGGCCGAGGTGGAGGTGGACGGCTTCACCGGCGGGTACCGCATCCGCCGGGTGGACATCGTGCACGACGTCGGCGACAGCCTGTCCCCGATGATCGACATCGGTCAGGTCGAGGGCGGTTTCGTGCAGGGCGCGGGCTGGCTGACGCTTGAGGACATGCGCTGGGACACCAGTGACGGGCCGAACCGCGGCCGGCTGCTGACCCAGGCCGCGAGCACCTACAAGCTGCCGAGCTTCTCGGAGATGCCCGAGGAGTTCAACGTCACGCTGATGGAGAACGCCACCGAAGAGGGCGCGGTGTACGGGTCCAAGGCGGTCGGTGAGCCTCCGCTGATGCTGGCGTTCTGCGTGCGCGAGGCGCTGCGGCAGGCCGCCGCGGCGTTCGGGCCCGCCGGGGTCAGTGTGGAACTCGCCGCCCCCGCCACCCCGGAGGCGGTCTACTGGGCGATCGAAGCGGCCCGCGAGCAGGTCGACGTGCGGGGCGGCGACGGCCACGCGCTGGGCGGCAGCGAGATCCGTACCGACACGAGCGCTTTGAGCAATGCCTGACATGACCTGGATCGCCGCGGTCACGCGGTTGCGAGCACGCCGGGAGCCCGGCGTGCTCGTGACCGTCGCGACCGTGCGCGGCCACGCGCCCCGTGGGGCCGGTGCCAAACTCGTCGTGGGACAGACCGAGACCTGGGGGTCGATCGGCGGCGGCAACATCGAGGCCGTCGCCATCGACCGGGCCCGCCAGCTGAACGTCGAGCCCGATCCGGAGCCGGAACTGATGGAGTTCGCCCTCAACGACAAGGTCATCGGACCTCACGGTGTGCAGTGCTGCGGCGGCGCCGTGAGCTTGCTCCTCGAACCACTGCCGGTGGTCCAGGCGGTGGCCGTCTTCGGCGTCGGGCACGTCGGACTGGAGCTGGCCCGCATCCTGGCCCGCCACAACCTCGATCTGCACCTGATCGACACCCGCTCCGACATGCTCACCGACGAGCGGCTCGGTGTGCTCGCGGATGCGGTGGCGCAGATCCACGTGCACCACACGCCGCTGCTCCCGGAGGAGGTGCTCACGGAGCTGCCGCCCGGCGCCCACGTCCTGATCATGACCCACGATCACGCCGAGGACGCCGCGCTGTGCGATGCCGCCTTGCGGACGGCCGGTCTCGGCTCGATCGGATTGATCGGCTCGGCCGCCAAGTGGGTGCGGTTCCGCAAGCGCCTGGCCGTCGAGGGCGGCCATGACGCAGCCACCATCGACCGGATCAAGACTCCGATCGGAATGACCGAGATCACCGGCAAGGAACCTGCCACGATCGCGGTGAGCGTCGCGGCGGACCTGCTCCGGACCTTCGAGCAGGACCGCCCCGGGGCGGTACCGGACACGGTTGCCGAGATCCCCGAGATCCCCGAGGCACCCAAGGCACCTGAGGCACGTGAGGTCCGTGAAGTCCCCGCGGTTCGCGAGGTCCCCGGGGTCCGCGTACGCTCCGGTATCCGCTGAGGCCCTTCTTCCGGATCACGCCTGACCCGGCCTGACCCGGAAGAAGCGGCCTAGTACTCCAGCCGTAGATCGTGATCTTCATGGCTGGGCGGCTGCTTGCCGTCGGTAGTGGCAGTCGCGGGCGCGGGCCTGGTGTCGGCGTCGCCAGTGTGACCAGCGGAGTCGGTGCGCGAGGTCGTGGGCCCGGCCGGTCAGGGTGGTGAACAGGCGTTGGATCTCGGTGCAGGTCGGTATGGACCGAGGCCAGCCTGTGGCGTCGGCTGCACAGGGCGGTGCTGGACGAACTTGGGAACGAACGGCTCGTTGGATCTCGAAGGATGTGAGGGCCGTCGGGAGCGGCCCGGAACTGAACTGGTGCAGCACACGTCTCCCGCACCATGATCTCAAGTGAGCGCCAAGAGCACGCGATCTCCACCAAGCTGGTCTCGCCGTCCGCAGTGAGTGCGGAACCGTCGAAGACCAACGACTACAACAGCTTCGCCGAGGCGTACGCGGCCGCAAACGAAACCAACCTGGTCAATGCCTACTACGAGCGGCCCGCAATGCTGGCCCTCGCTGGAGACGTGGCCGGCCGACGGATTCTCGACGCCGGCTGCGGCTCGGGGGCCCTGTTTGCCGCGCTGCGCGACCGTGGCGCCGTTGTGAGTGGCTTCGACACGAGTGCCGGGATGCTGGAGCTGGCTCGGCGGCGGCTCGGCGACGGTGCGGACCTGCAGGTGGCGGACCTGGGCAGCCCGCTTCCTTACGCTGATGACACATTCGACGATGTAACGGCGTCCCTGGTGCTGCACTATCTGGAGGACTGGGGGCCGGCGCTGGCCGAGCTGCGACGCGTACTCAGGCCCGGCGGTCGGCTGATCGCATCTGTCGACCATCCCTTTGCCATCAACCTCATACACCGCGAGGCCGGTCGCGAGGCCGAGCACAACTACTTCGACACCACCAAATGGACCGTGGAGTGGACCATTGGCGGCCATACCGCCCTGGTGAGCAGGTGGAACAGGCCGCTGCACGCGATGATCGAGGCTTTCATCGGGGCCGGTTTCCGGATTACGGTCATCAGCGAGCCGGAGCCTGATCCCGCCGCCCGCGAGATGTTCCCCGAGGCCATCGCGGCCAAGCCGCGCTTCCTGTGCTTCCTGTTCTTCGTCCTGCAGGCCGACTAGTACTCCAGCCGTAGGTCGTGATCTTGCTGGTCGGGGCCGGTGCGGAGACGGCTGCGGCCACCGTTGATCATCGTGAGTTGTGTCGACCAACGAAGATCAGGCGGTGGCCGCAGGTCACAGCGTCGTGCCTGCCCGGTGGCGGTCGATGTTCGACCAGCTGACGGGCCGTATCGCGGGCCGGTTCGCGCAGGTCGAACCACGCCGCCACGCAACGGCGTTGGTGCTGGGCCTGCTGGCGGACCTGCCAAGGAAGAACTGCTGGACGCTGGCCGAGCACGCGGGCGACTCCACCCCGGACGGCATGCAGCACCTGCTGCACCGCGCGAAGTGGGACGCCGACGCGGTCCGCGACGACGTACGCGCCTACGTGGTCGAGCACCTGGCCGATGACGAAGCCGTGCTGGTGGTCGACGAGACCGGCGACCTGAAGAAGGGCACCGCCACGGTCGGCGTCCAGCGCCAGTACACCGGCACGGCGGGCCGGATCGAGAACTCCCAGGTCGCCGTCTACCTCGTCTACTCCGCCGCCTGCGGGCATGCCGCGATCGGCCGGGCCCTGTACGTCCCGCGCTCGTGGACCGACGACCTCGACCGCTGCCGGACCGCCGGCATCCCCGAAGACCTCACCTTCACGACCAAGCCGGTACTGGCGGCTCGGATGATCACCCGGGCCCTGGATGCGGGAACGCCCGCCCGCTGGGTCGCCGGCGACGAGGTCTACGGCGACAACCCGCACCTGCGGGCCGCGCTGGAAGACCGCCGGACCGGCTACGTCCTGGCAGTCTCCAGCACCCACCAAGTCACCACGGTGGCAGGGAAGTTCCCGGCCAAGGCCATCGTGGCGAAGATCCCGAAACGGGCCTGGCAGCGGCGCTCGGGCGGAGCGGGCGCCAAGGGCGAGCGGTACTACGACTGGGCCCAGGCCGACATCCACGGCCCCGCCGACCGGCCCGGGCACTGGTGGCTGCTGGTCCGCCGCAACCGGAGAAGCGGCGAACTCGCCTTCTATCGCTGCTTCTCACCCCACTCCGTCCCGCTGTCCGACCTGGTGCGGGTGGCCGGACGGCGCTGGACGGTGGAGGAGACCTTCCAGGCTGGCAAGGGCCTGGCGGGGCTGGACGAGCACCAGGTCCGCCGCTGGACCTCCTGGCACCGCTGGGTCACCCTCGCGATGCTCGCCCACGCCTTCCTCGCCGTCACCGCAGCCGCCGAACGCCGCGACCACCCCGCCCCCGACGACCTGATCCCCTTGACCTGCAACGAGATCCAACGCCTGTTCACCACCCTGACCAGCCGGGCCCACGACCTCGCGCACCGACTCCGCTGGTCACACTGGCGACGCCGACACCAGGCCCGCGCCCGCGACTGCCACTACCGACGGCAAGCAGCCGCCCAGCCATGAAGATCACGATCTACGGCTGGAGTACTAGCCTGCGGCGCCGAGCGGCGAGGGTGTGGCCCCGGCGGTGCGGGGCTCCTGGATCCAGGTCCCGGGCGCATCCGGCGCGGAGTCCTGCGTCCGCGCCGGTACCGCGAGACCGGTGAACGCCGGCGCCGCGGCGGCGACGGCCAGAGGCAGGGCCACCGCGGCGCACCGTCAACTCAGCGCATCGGCCAGCGCTCGGGCGACGCGTCCCGCCACATCGGCCAGAGGGTCGGTCCGCCCTCCGGGAGCCGGATCTCTCCGGTGACGCGGAAGCCCAGCTTCTCCAGAACATCATCACGAGCACGCCGACGATGGTCAGCAGCGAGTAGAAGGGAAGGTTGGTGACATTGCTGGACTCCAGGTAGGCGGGTTGCCCGCGCCGGTCGCAGTCGGCCAGCTGCTGACCGAGCAGCGCCGAACCGACCCCCATCCCCTGGAGTCCCCGGTCCGTCCCCACGGACGGCAGGTACCAGTGCGGCGCCTGCGGATGGGCCTCGTCCATGGCGTTCTGGACCTCCCCGGCCCGCGGCATCCCACGAAGGCCGAAGATGCTCGCGTACCGAGGGAGCGCGGCCAGCTCCTGCACGGCGGAGGGCTTCCAGTGCCCGGGCCCCGACCACAGCGCGGCGGCCAGCAGCCGCCCCTCGCCCGTCGCGGCGACCCGGACGGCACCGGCGCGGGGCCGCTGCTGCCGCTGGGCCAGCCGGAAGTACCGGGCGATCCTGCGTTCCCGGTCGGCAGCGGGAATCATCCATGCCATGACCGGGTCGTCGGCGAAGGCGCGGGCCAGGAGCGCGGCGACCGCCCCCGACTCGGCGGGCCGGGCGAACCGGATCCCGTACCCGGCCCACGGCGGTGCTGGACGTGTGCTCATGGGGCCACGGTAGGCAGCGGGGCCGGCCCGGCCCGGCCCGGCGGCGATGGACACGCCGTACGAGCCACCCGCTCGATCCGGCCGACCATGGCGCCCGCGCGGTGTCAGGAGGTGCGCTTCAGGGTCCAGGTGTTGGGGTTGAAGCTGGGGACTGCGGAGTAGCGACAGCCACTGGAGTAGTAGGTGTTGGTGATGGTCCAGCCGGCGGGCGGCCACGTGGACGCGCAGGCGTTGACCTGGGTGCCGACCGGGTAGCCTCTGAGGTCCTTGATCTGCTTGGTGTTGGGCGTGAAGCCGGAGCCGCACCCGCCGCTGTTCCACCACTGGGCGTCCACCCAGCCGTCCGGGGTGAGCGTGCTGGAGCACATGGTGAGCGTGTCACCGGGTGCCGCCGAGGCGGGGCTCGCGGCAAGGGTGAGAGCGGTGACGGCGGCCATGGCGGCCAGAGCGGCGGCGTGACGGATGCGGATCACGGGACGTTCCTTCCTCGGCGCGCTGGGGCCGCTGCCGACCATCGGCAGGCCGTAGCAGGCGCCTCGTCATTGCTATCCGACCGATTCCGGCTGCAGAAAGTCACCTTTTGGGCATAACGCTGCGACGGTTTAGAGCCGCGCGGTCAGCCGATCGGCTGCCGCATCTCGGCACGCACCTTGAGGGTCGTCTCGGCGGTCTTGGCGAGGTCGACGGAACCCGGCTTCTGCTGCGCGGTCTCCTCGCTGATGATGCCGACCGTGGCGCCGGTGTTCTCGTC
Source organism: Streptomyces sp. NPDC001502 (assembly GCF_042894785.1). Lineage (NCBI taxonomy): Bacteria > Bacillati > Actinomycetota > Actinomycetes > Kitasatosporales > Streptomycetaceae > Streptomyces > Streptomyces sp. NPDC001502. Next base: position 104,059 of record NZ_JBIAVW010000017.1, on the reverse strand, counting down.
GACCCAGGCGCACATCGGCAGGGAGCTCTCGACCCCGCTCTGCCGCACCGTCAGCACCTGGCAGGACAGGGTGATGCCGGATCCGGTGGGCGTGATGTCCCGCGCGGGGACCGCCAGGGACGCGCCTTCGGACTCCGCGGCGCCGCGCAGCATCTTCTTGCGGGCTCCCGCGGTGTCCTTGAACCGGCCGTACATCCCCGAGACGACCAGGGCGCCCGACTCCTTCGGTGACTCGGAGGCGTACTGACCGGCAGCCGGCTTCGGATCGCGGACCGTCGAGTCGTAGGTGCCCTCCAGGGCCTCCTTGCCCGCGGTGGCGGAATGGTCCTGGACCAGCTCGTACTTGCCGTCGACGAGGGTCTTGGGAACGGTGAGCCGGTACCGGGCCTCGGGGAAGCCGGATCCGCTCAGCCTGGCCCCGACCGCGCCGATCGCGCCCAGCACCAGCACCGCTCCCGCGACGATCCCGATCACCATGCCTATCCGGTTCTTGCGCGGCGGCGTGCCCGTCGGGGGCTGTCCCCACGCTCCTTGACCGGGGTACGGGTGCGGCGGACCGGGCTGCCCCGGGTACGGCTGCCCCGGGTACGGCTGCTGGTGCGCGGGCGGCGCGGCATACGGCTGTCCGCCGTAGGGATTCGGGGGCTGCGGGGGGCCGTACGGGCCGGGGGGCTGCTGGGGCTGCTGGGGCTGGGGCATGCTCATGATCGAACGGTACGCCAGCCCCGCGTACCGCGGGATTCCGGCCGCCGTGGCCGCGGGGACAGCCCTCGGGGTTCCCATCTCTCCGGGCCGGTGGACGCGTGGTCTGGGCCGGAACCCGCCCTGGAAAGTAGGATCAAGGAATGTCTGACACGACCGAAACTACGCCCGGCTGGCTGAGCAGCGACGAGCTGGAAATGGCCCGGGCCCAGATGCCGATCCTCTACGTCGAGGCCGTCCCCGTACGCGTGGACGACACCGGCGAAGTCACCACCATCGGACTGCTCCTGCGGATCGGCACGGACGGGGCGATGAGCCGGACCCTGGTGTCCGGCCGTGTCATGCACCACGAGCGGATCCGTGACGCCCTGCTCCGCCACCTGGAGAAGGACCTGGGCCCCGTGGCCCTGCCCCGTATCCCCACGTCCCTGCAGCCCTTCACGGTCGCCGAGTACTTCCCCACGGTGGGCGTCACCCCCTACCACGACCCCCGCCAGCACGCGGTGTCACTCGCCTACATCGTGCCGGTCACGGGGGACTGCCGCCCCCGTCAGGACGCCCTGGACCTGGTCTGGTTCAGCCCGCAGGAAGCACTCTCGGCAGCCGTGCAGGGCGAGATGCCGGGCGGTCACGCGGCGCTGCTGAAGCAGGCGCTCGCGCATGTGGGGTACACGTACTGAAGTCGCCGCGCCCACCGCGCGGCGCTCCACGCCGGTCCGGTCGCTGCCCCTGATGGACGCCGGCAGCGACCGGAGCCGGCCGGCCCCGGCTACGGGGTCTGCGCCGGGGTGAACTTCGTGAGGATCAGCAGGGTGTCGACGAGGTCCTCGGCGGGGGCTCCGGTCGCCAGGCGGCGCAGCTGCTGCCCGAAGACCAGGGCCACGGCCACCCCGGCCAGGCGTTCGGGGTCCGGGACGCCGAGCTGGGTCAGGATGCGGGTGGCCAGCAGGTCGTAGGCGGCGAAGCACTCGGCCGCGGCGGCGCGCAGCCGCTCGTCCCGGCCTGCCTGGACGTACAGCTCGAACGGCGCGATGTGGCGGCTGTCGAAGGCGTTGCCGCCCGCCACCTGTGCCACCACCTCGGCCGCCTGCCCGATGTCGAACCGCTCGTCGGAGCATGCGTCGGCGAGCGCCGTGAAGTGCCGGGTCTCCTCCGCCACGAAGTGCAGCAGGCTCTCACGCAGCAGCTCGTGCTGGGTTGCGAAGTGGTAGGTGACGGAGCCGAGGGAGACCCCGGCCTCCTTGGCGATCCGCCGGTTGGTGACGGCGGCGATGCCGTCCTGCCCGATGATCCGCAGTACGGCGTCGATGATGCTCTGGCGGGTGTCGGAAGCATGGGGCATGGCGTAATTCTGCCCCATGAGCCGCTTCGACCTCCCGGGCGGGGCAGGGGAGTTGAGGACGACGAGGTGTGGACAAGGAGCGGAGCCGTCCATACTGTTCGTTCGAACGAACAGTTGAGGGACTTCGCCAGCCGCACGGGAGTGCTCGTGGACATATCCGGATCGAACGTTCTGCTCACCGGCGCCACCGGAGGAATCGGCGCGGCCCTGGCCGCGCGCCTGACCGCGCAGGGGGCCCGCCTCACGGTCACCGGGCGGCGGGAGGAAGCACTCAAGGCCACCGCCGACGCCTGCGGCGCCCGTACCGTGGTCGCCGATCTGGCCGTACGGTCCGATGTCGTACACCTCGCCGAGAGCTGCGCGGAGACGGACATCCTCGTCGCGAACGCCGCGCTGCCCGCCAGCGGCGACCTCCTGGACTACACCGAGGACCAGCTCGACCGCGCCCTCGACGTCAACCTCCGCGCGCCCGTCCTGCTCTCCCGGCTGCTCGCGGAGCACATGGTGGGCCGCGGTCGCGGCCACATCGTGCTGGTCGGCTCCCTTTCCGGCAAGGCGGCCACCAAGTCGACCTCCCTGTACAACGCGACGAAGTTCGGGCTGCGCGGATTCGCGCTCGCCCTGCGCCAGGAGCTCAGGGGTACGGGGGTGGGGGTGTCCCTGGTCCAGCCCGGCTTCGTCCGCGACGCCGGGATGTTCGCCGCCACCGGTGCCACCACGCCGAACGGCATCAGGACCGTCACGCCCGGCCAGGTCGCCGACGGCGTCGTCCGAGCCGTCCGCCGCGACCGGTGCGAGGTCAACGTCGCGCCGCTGGAGCTGCGGCTGCTGAGCGCCGTCGCCGGGCAGTTCCCCGGGTTCGCCGAGCGCGTCCAGGCCCGTATGGACGTCGACGGGTCCGTGCGACAGATCGTCGAGGCCCAGCGCTCACGCCGTTAGCCGGGCGCGGCCGTTCCCGCGCACCCTCGCACTGCCGCACTCCCGCACTCCCGCACTCCCGCACCAGCACGCACGCCTTCCACGCCACCCCACGTGAACGGAGAGCACGGCTGTGCCGAGTGAACACCTCCCGAGCGATGCGCCCGACCCGCGCTCCGACCCCGGCTCCGGCTCCGGCTTCGGCCCCTCTGTCGAGCGGCGGTCCCTGCTCCGCTTAGGGGCCCTGCTGGCCGCGGGCGGAGCCGCCGCGCTGGTTCCCGCACCGATCGCGCACGCCTCGACGAAGGGCCAGGGCACCGACACGGTGACCACCACCTACCGCGGCCACGCCCCCTACGGCAACGACCAGTGGGCGTACGTCGCCTTCGACGTCCCCGCCGGGGTCCAGCGGATCTCCGTCGCCACGACCCACGACGCCGCCGCCGGGATCCTGGACCTCGGCGTCTTCGGCCCGGCCGGCTTCCGCGGCTGGTCGGGAGGCGCGCGGTCCGGTTTCACCCTCTCCGCCGCGGACGCCACCCCCGGCTACGTGCCCGGACCCGTCGAGCCGGGCGCCTGGTCGGTCATCCTGGGGCCGATGGTCGGCAGCACCGGCGGTATGGCCTGGCAGGTCGACGTCACCCTGCACCACGGGGAACCACTGCCCCAGACCCCTTACGACATCCTGCCGGCCTCGGTGGCCGGGCGGGGCCCCGGCTGGTACCGGGGCGACCTGCACCTGCACAGCGTCCACTCCGACGGGCAGCGCACGGTGGAGGAGATCGTCGCGGCCGCCCGCCAGGAGGGGATGCACTTCATCGCCACCTCCGACCACAACACCAGCTCCACCGGCGTGACCTGGCGCGGCAACGTCCCGACCGACCTGCTGGTCATCAACGCCGAGGAGGTCACCACCCGCCACGGCCACTGGCTGGCCGTCGGCCTGCCGCAGGGCGAATGGGTGGACTGGCGCTACGGCCCCGCGAACCAGGGAGCCTTCGAGGGCCAGGCCCGGCGCGTGCACAGCCTGGGCGGACTCACGATCGCCGCCCATCCGCTCACTCCGGCTGCGGGTTCCTTCTGGGAGTTCGGCCTCGACCGGGTGGACGCGCTGGAGGTGTGGAACGGACCGTGGACCCTGGACGACGCGGCCAACATCGCCGCCTGGCACGTGATGCTCTGCCTCGGCAAGCGGGTCGCCGCCGTCGGCAACAGCGACGCGCACAGCCCCGCGGACGCCGTCGGCCGGCCCCACAACGTCGTGTACGCCGACCGGTTGTCGACCCCCGCCGTACTGGACGCTCTGCGCCTGGGCCGGTCGTACGCCGTCGAATCCGCGGCCGTGACCCTGGACTTCACCGCCCGCGCCGGCGGAGCGGTCGCGGGACCCGGCCAGGAACTGCCCCTGTCGTTCTTCGACGCCGTCGACGTGACCTTGAACGTGACGGGTGCTCCCGACAGCATCGCCACGCTGTACACCGAGTGGGGCATCATGGCCGCCACCTGCATCGACGGCAGCGGCAGCGGGCAGCTGCGCTGGCGTGGCTGGGGCAAGGCCTCCCTGTTCGCCCGGGCCGAGGTGCGCCGGCCCAAGCCCGCCTCCACCACCCTGGACCAACTGGTGGCCCTCACCAACCCGGTGTGGTTCCACTCCGCGCGACTGCCCCCGTACGACGTCGAACGGCGGGTGCTCTTCCACACCGAGCGCCGTCCCGACGGGTCATGGAGCGGCATGCGTCCGCTGCCGGGGGCCGCCGGATCCGGATCCGGCTCGGGCTCCGGCTCCGGCTCGTTCGCGGGGGTACAGAGTGCCGTGGCCGGCATGGCGGACGGCTCGGCCATGGTGCTGGGCATCGCACCCGACAACGGTCTGTGGCTGACCGCCGTACGGGGTTCGGCGGCGCTGCAGCCCTGGCAGCGCGTCGCGGGGCCGGACGGCTCGTCCGGATTCACCGTGCGCGAGGCGGACATCGCGGCCTTTCCCGACGGCACCTGCCAGATCGTGGTGACGGCCATGGACGGCACCGTCTTCCACCAGCAGCGCCGCGCCGACGGCGGGCTGCCCGGGTTCCGGGCGCTGCCCGGAACCACCGCGAAGAGCCGCTGGGGCGCCACGAAGGTGTCGATCGCCGCCATGCCCGACGGGTCCGCCCAGTTGCTCGGTTACGGCACGGACGGCGCCATGTACCACTGCGCCCGCGGGCGGAACGGGACGTGGACGGCCTGGGGGCGCCTGGCCGGCTACGACGGAGCCCCGACGTTCTCCGGTCCGGCCCTGGCGATCACCGGGATGCCCGACGGGTCCTCCCAGGTCCTCGCGATCGGGCTCGACGGGATGGTGTACCACCAGCTGAGGCGGCCGGACGGTTCCTGGACCGGCTTCCGGCCCCCGCGGGGCGTCACCACGGCGACCATGGGGGCCAGCGCCATCGGCATCGCCGGGACTCCCGACGGTTCCGCCCAGGTCGTGGCGGTGGGGCTCGACGGACGGATCTGGCACAACGTCAGGAGGCCGGACGGCTCCTGGACGCCGTTCTCCCAGGTACCCGGCCCGAACGGGAGGGACCCCTTCCCCGCGGGGCAGGTCCGCATCACCGCCCTGCGTGACGGCTCCACGCACATGACGGCCATCAGCGCCGGCTAGGACCCACGGCGTTGTCCGTCGTTGTCAGCGGCGTGCCGAGAGACCCGCGAACCCCGTCAGGCCCACCCGGCCCACCCGGCCCACCAGCACGCCGCTCGGGGCGATCAGGCACGACAAGGCGCCGATGCGCCCCGCCCGTTCCCCGTGTCGTCACTCCTGCAGCAGCTTCGTCACCAGCTCGCGCGGCAGCCCATGGGTGTCGTGGAGGTAGTGGAAGTCCTCCTGGGTCAGCGGGCCCCGGAACCGGGGGCGGGCGAGCACCTGCCGCCCGCGTTCCAGGAGCCGGCGGAACCGGCGCTCCTCCTCGCGCAGGATCCGGCGTACGTCACCCGGGCTCATGTCCTGCCGGAAGTGGTCCAGGGTGTGCCGGACCAGTTCGTCCGGCAGGTCCTCGATGCCACGCGAGGCGTCCTCCCGCCACAGCACGGTGAGCATCCGCCGCACGAGGCGTCGCAGCACGTAGCCCTGCCCGGTGTTGGCCGGGCGCACGCCGTCGCCGAGTACCACGACGGCCGAGCGCAGGTGGTCGCAGACCACGCGCAGCGACCGTTCGTCCAGGGACCACAGGGCCGGTACGGCGCTGCGCCAGGGGTCGAAGACGTCGCACTCGAACACGGACGGCTTGCCCTGGAGCAGGGAGGCGAGCCGCTCCAGGCCGAGGCCGGTGTCCACGTTGCGCTGGGGAAGGGGCACCAGGGAACCGTCGTCGAGCCGGCGGTGGGTCATCGTCACGTGGTTCCACACCTCCACCCAGCGGTCGTCGCGGGTGGGCGTCGACTCGGGCGGGCCGTCGCCGCTCCACAGGAAGATCTCCGAGTCGGGACCGCAGGGTCCCACGGGCCCGTTGGACCACCAGTTGTCCTCCACGGTGAGTTCGACGGGGACGCCGAGCTTCTGCCACAGCTCCAGGGAGGCGGTGTCCGGCCCGGTCCGGTCGTCGCCGGCGTGGACGGTGGCGTGCAGCCGGCCGGGATCCACGCCCAGCCCCTCGGTGAGGAGCCCGTATCCCCAGTCGAGACTGAGCGGGCCTTCGTAGTCGCCCAGCGACCAGGTGCCGAGCATTTCGAAGACCGTCAGGTGGGTGGCGTCGCCGACCTCCTCCAGATCCGTGGTGCGCAGACAGCGCTGGACGTTGACCAGTCGCCTGCCCAGCGGGTGGGGGCGGCCCTCCAGGTAGGGGGTGAGCGGGTGCATGCCGCAGGTGGTGAAGAGTACGGGGTCGCCGGGCGGTGGCAGCAGCGTCGAGCCGACGATACGGCGGTGCCCGCGGTCTTCGAAGTACTCGACGAACGTGGTGACCAGCTGCTCGGTATTCATGGGTGACTCCTTCGCGTCGAGCGGGAGAGGCACCGGAGAACGGGTCCGTGCAGTCTCCGGCCGGGGGGCGAGGGCGCCACGGCACAACCGACGGACCGTTGTCCGGTCGCCGGGGAGAGGGGAAGGTCAGGCGGCGGCAACCGGCGAGCTGGTCGCTCGCGCGGTCGCGGTGGTGCTGGGGCCGGTGACGTTCATGCGGCTCACGATAATGCGAGCCTGCCGCCGGTGCTCGGGTATTTTCGCGCCGGCGGCCGGGGCGGGGGCGGGGCGTGGGGCGTGGGGCGTGGGGCGGGCTACTCCGTCGTGGTTTCCTTCACCACCCACGCCAGGTACTCCTCCGAGGATCCGGCGGTCGGGAGCACGATCCACTGCGGCACCTCGTACGGGTGCTGCTCGTGCACCCATGCCCGCAGCGCGGCGACCTTCTCCTCGGTCGTGTTGAAGGAGAGCCGGTACTCCCGCTCGTGCTGCACGGCGTCCTTCCACCAGTAGAAGGAGGTCATCCGCGCGTCGATCTGCACACCGGCCGTCAGCCGGGCCTCCACCGCGCCCCGCGCGATCTCGTGCGCCCTCGTCTCGTCGTCCACGGTCGTCTGCGCGATCACGATGCTCGTCATGTCGGTCCTCCTGGGTCGGGTTCGGCCACCCTACGGTCGCCATCCGCTCAGCGCGGGGCTCGGGTCGCGGGCGGGACGTGACGAACCGTGCGGTGTTCCGCCGCGGCGCGGCTATCGTGCGGCATCAGGGAACCGGTTCGGGGGAGGGACTGTGGCATTGGTCGATCAACTGCCCGCTCTGATAGGCGTGGTGGTCGGTTCGCTCGGCTCCTACGCCGTACAGACCTTGACCGAGCGCCGGCGGTGGAGGCGGCAGCGGGAGGAGCGGTGGGACGAGAAGCGCTTCGAGACGTACGGCCGTTACGCCAACGCCCTCAAGGCACAGCTTCGCGTCGCCCAGCGCATCGGCGCATCTCTCGGATTCGCGGACGTGGCCGACCCTCTGGCACCGGCCGAGGGTCTGCCCATGCTCGCCGACGCGGAGTCCCACCGGGCGACGGAGTGGGAGTCCGTCCTGCTCGTCGGGGACGCGGCGACGATCGCGGCGGCGCGGCACTGGCACGAGACGGTCTGGACCGTCGAGCTGCTCGTACGGGAGGGTGCGGTCGACGGCGAGAGGTGGACCACGGCGCATCGGCTCGCGAGTGCGGCGCGTGACGCCTTCTACGAGAGCGCGCGGCGCGACCTCGGCATAGAGGGGGCTCCACCGCCGTCGGGGCAGTGGCCACGGCAGTGGCGGGCCGAGCTCTCCGGGTGAGGGTCCGGGGGCCGGCCGCCTCGACCCGGTTTCCGTGGCACGCGTCAGGCACGTTCCAGCATCCGGCGGCGCAGGGCGTCGTAGATGGGTTCGCCGCCCAGCCGGTCCGCGGTCACGGTCGCGGCGAAGCACGCGATCAGCAAGGGCAGCAGGAGCGTGCCGCTCCCCGTCATCTCCACGACCAGGACGGCGCCCGTGAGTGGTGCCCGTACGACGCCCGTGAACACCGCGGCCATCCCTACCACGGCGAACGCGCCCGCGCCCGCCGAGCCGGCCGGCAGCAGGGGGGAGGCGAGCGCGTGGGTGAGCGTCCCCCACAGGGCTCCCAGGGCCAGTAGTGGGGCGAACAGGCCGCCAGGAGTCGCGGCCGCATAGCTCAGGGGTCCGGCCACGAACCGGACGGCGAGGCAGAGCACCAGCGCCGCCACCGTCAGGCTTCCGCCCGTCAGCAGGCGCTCGCTCAACTGGTCGCCGCCGCCCGTGAGGAGCGGATCGAAGGCCATCAGCGCGCCGACGCCGGCCCCGATGACCGCGGCGCGTGCGACCAGGGGCACCCGGGTCAGCCGGTCGCACACCTCCAGTGTCCGTACGACCAGAGCGCTGTACGCGGCGCCCAGCGCGCCGGCCGTCATCCCGGACAGCAGGAAGACCGGCAGCATCCACAGCGGAGGGGCGGGGGCGTCCGACAACGGAAGGACGAGCGCGTCACCCACGATGAGCCGGGAGCAGGCCACCGCCGTGACGGTGCCGACGAGGGTCAGGAGCACCAGACGCGGCCGGACGGTGCCGGTCACCTCCTCGCAGACGAACAACAGCCCGCCCAGCGGGGCGGTGAACGCCACCGCCAGGCCCGCCCCGCCGAGCGCGGTGTGCAGCATGCGGACGTCCTCCGCGCCCTGCGCGTCCCCCGCGCCCGGCCCGTCCCCCGCTTCCCGTGAGTCCGCTGCATCCAGGCGGCCGCGCCGGCCCGCCGCGGACCCGATCGCGGCGCCCATGTGGACGATCGGCCCCTCCCTTCCCAGGACCAGGCCCGACCCGATCGCGATGAGACCACCCAGGAACTTCGCGGGCAGCAGCCAGGCCGTACGGGCCTCGGCCTCCTGCCGCCATACGGCTTCCACGTGCTGGATCCCGCTGCCCGCGGCGTGCGGGACCCGCTGGGCGATCGCACACGCCACCGCGGCGCCCACCGCGGTGAGGACGACCGGAATCAGCCGGCCCGCCGCCCCCAGCCCGGAGGCCGCCTCCAGAACCGAACCGCGCAGCTGGTCGGCATGCTCCAGGCACCACCGGAATCCGCCGCCGACCAGCCCGACCAGAGCGCCCGCCACCCCCGCGACCACGAAGGGGCGGCCGGATCGCCGCCGACCGGAACGGACGCGGCGCGGGGCCTCGCTCATTGCTAGTGCTGGGGCAGGTAGGTCTTGGCGTCCTCGTACGTCCCCTCACCGGGTGCGGTGGCCACGGCGTAGAAGAGGTTCAGCACACCGGTCCGGAAGGTCTCGGCGGACACCAGCTCCAGCGGGATCGACGGCGCGTCCTCCTCGAACAGGCGCATGCCGTTGCGTACGGCGATCGGGTGCAGCAGGAGGTTCAGTTCGTCCAGGAGCCCGGCGGCCACCAGTTGACGTACGACGGAGACCGAGCCGCTGATCCAGACGGGTGTGTCCGTGTCCGGCGCGTTCTTCAGCGCGGCGACCGCTGTGGTGAGGTCGCCGACGAGCAGTTCGGAGTTCCGCCAGGTGAAGTCCTTCGGGCTGTTCGACACCACGATCTTGCGGGCGTCACCGAGCACCTCGGCGAACGGGGCGTCCTCCCCGCCGACCGCTTCCCGGTCCGGCCAGGCGCCCGCGAAGCTGTCGTAGGTCCGGCGCCCGAGCAGCAGGGTGTCGGCCCTGCCGAGGGTCGCGTCGACGGCCGCGCCCATCTCCTCGTTGAAGTAGGGGAAGTGCCACTGATCGGGCGCCTCGACGACACCGTCGAGCGAGATGAACAGCTGCGCCTTGATCTTCCTCATACCGGTCTCCGGGAGATGGTGGTCGGTCCGTCCGCGTACGGCCCCATCCAAGGGCACGCGACCGCCGGGCGGCGTACGACTCCCCGGCAGGGACGCATACGGCTTCGGTGCGGGGAGGGGCGCCGGCGTTCATGTGGCCACGTGGCCACATGTCATGCGGACCGGTGCCGTCGCGCCCCTCCCCTGAGGGCGGGCCTTCGGTCGGCCCGTCAGTTCTCCCAGGCCGCTGCGCCGCGCAGGAGGTGGTGGTCGGACATGCCCGGGGTGCAGGCGGCGGCGTCTCCGCGCACGGTCTTGAACCAGTAGTAGCTCAGGAAGATGTAGTCGATCTTGCCTTCAGGGCTTGCATGCGGCGAGCATCCGCTGGCCCGCTCGACGGTCGCCTCACCGCTGCGGCAGCGGTCCCCGGACTGGGGGCAGTCGGAACCGGTGAACTCCGACTTGTCGTTCTCGTCGACCTCCTGGAACACCCCGGTTCCCCCGCCGTGGTTGTAGAGGGGAGCCATGCGCGCGTCCTTGGGCAGCATGTTGAAGTCTCCGGCGAGCACCACCGGGTCTCCCTGGTCGGCGAAACCACGCGTGACGCGGGCCACCTGTGCGGCCTGGGCCTCCGGCTCGTCCCCCTTGAAGCTGAGGTGGGTGTTGCACGCACGGACCGTGCGCTCGCCGACAGCGGCGCGGGCGCACAGCAGGATCCGCTGTTCACCGCCCGACCGGTTGTCGAGCATGGTGACGCTCCGACTCCCGTTGTTGATCACGCCGGGGCTTCCCTTGGCGAAGGTCGCCAGACCGTAGCGGGTGTCGGCACCCCACTTGGCGCACTTGTCCGCATGGGGCAGGGCGGCGCCCCAGACGGAGTCGTACATCTGGCCGCCGTCGGTGCGGTTCTGCAGCCCGTCACGCAGCAGCACCCACTGTCCGTAACACATTTCCTGCAGCATCACGAGGTCCGCGTTCCAGTTGTCCATGGCGCCGACGAGCTTGTCGCGCCAGGCGGTTCCGGACCCGTTGTAGATGGCGCAGGACGCGCCGCAGACGTTGTACGTGATGAACCTGGGGCTCGGCCAGTTGGCGGCGTCGGGGGTGTCGGCCTGCGCGGGGCCGGGGCCCGAGGCGAAGAGCAGTCCGACGGAGAAGAGGCTCGCGAGTAAGACGCGTAGGACAGGGCGCACGGGCAGCTCGTTCCGTGATCGATTACAGGTGGCGCGCATTCTCACAGTCGTCGAACATGCGCGCCACGAAATATCGGGGCAGCTGCCTGAACACCGCGGACGTCGGGGACGTCGGGGACGTCGGGCAGGGCAAGGACGGCCCTCAGGCTCCCGGTCGAACACGGGTGAGCGCTGGGCGTTGTAGGCCGGTGACAGATCGACGGTGCAGGGTGGCTGACGGTGCGACCCCTCCCGTCGTCCCACCGACCCGCCGACCCGTGTACCGCCGTGCCAGGAGCCGCCCTAGTGAACGCTGACTCCATGCTGCCCCAGCGCCACGCGCCCGGCCCCCGGCCGCCTCGCGAGGACGTTCCGCTCCCGAGGCGGCGCGGGCGCGCGGGAGCGGCCCTCCACGGCGTCGGCGCGGTCACCGCCGTCCTGCTCGTGCTCGCGGCCATCGGGGCGGCGATCGGCGAACCGGTGCTCATACCGTCCCTTGCCGCCAGTGCCGGAGTCCTGCACAGCACGCCCACCCTGCCCACGGCCCAGCCCCGGAGCGTCGTCGTCGCGCACCTGCTGGGCGCCGGAGCCGGGTACGTGGTCCTCGCGCTGTGGCAGAGCGGCCCCTGGAGCGCTGCGCTGGCCGGGGGGCTGACGTTCGCCGCCACCACCCTCGCCCGGACCCCGCACTCGCCCGCCTGCGCCACCGCCGTCGTCGTCGTGCTGCAGGCCCCCGCACCTGTGCGGTTCGTCCCCCTGCTGCTCGGCGCCACCGTGGTCCTCGTCCTCGCCGGCTTCGCGGCGTCCCGCGTACGCCGGGGCGCAGCCCGGTACCCCGTCCGCTGGTGGTAGCGGCGGCGGCGCGGCGTACGACGCGCTACGCCGCGGCCGCCGAAGGCTCCCCTTCCGGCGTCGCCCTCATCGGGGCAGGAAACCGAAGATCCTCGCCAGCGCGGCGACCAGACTGAGGTGGGCGACGACCAGGAACACCCACTCCATGGGGCCCATACTCCACCGGCTGCGGGCCGTCAGCCGCCATGCGTACGCCACGCAGCCGAGGCCGAGCACGAACAACGGCGCCCAGAGGACGGCCCACCAGGACCGGACCTCGGTGATCCGGAGCACGAGGGACAGCACGGCGAACAGCGTCACGGCCAGACCCCAACCGGGCTTCTCCTCTTCCTCGACGGCGGACGACAAGGCTGGCGAGGCGTTCAAGGCAGGTCCTCTCGGGTCCACTGGGGGCAAGGCCACAAGGGGTGCCGCACGTGCGAATCCAGTCGCCCCGGCGTTCGAACACGGCTTACCCTAACCATCAGTTGAAGAGCTGTGACTGATTCTGCTGGCGCCCTGGCCTCAGGGCGCACACAGGGGGGACGCTCGTGCGATACCTACTTCGCGCTGCCTTCGGCGCAGCGATACTGCTGGTCACGGCCTCCACGGGCTGCTCGGGTGGCGAAGGGGGCTCTGCGAGGCCGTCGGCCACCCGAGCCGCCTCCTCGACCGCTGCGCCGACTCCCTCGCCCCCGGGTCTGACCGAGGTGGTCGACCGGACCCGTACCGCCCTGATGACGTCGGGGGCGGTGGGCGCCGACGCCCCCGGCTCTCAGGGCCTGATGCTGGTCGAGGCCTGGCCGACCGGCGCCGCCTACGCTTGGGAGACGCCCGACCAGCGGCTGTGCTGGGCGTCGGTTGCCGGAACCACGTTCTCCGAGCGAGCCTGCGCCTCCGAGCCCATGGCCATCGAGAACGTGAGGGGAGTGGGCACGCTCGCGACCCTCTTCACCGATGGCTGGGTTCTTCTCTTCGCCGCCGACCACCAGCAGGTGACCTCCGCGACCTGCGGCGGCGAACCCCTGGAGGTCCGCCGGGTCGGTACCGTCGCGCACGGTGCCCGGACGCTGTACGCCGTGTGGTTCCCGGACTACACGAAGGGCAGCATCGCTCTGCTGCTGAGCCACGACGGCACGACTTCCGAGGCTCAGCTCCGGCTCGGCGGCCTCGGCGACCGTACCTGCGCCGCCTCCTAGCCCTCTCTTTTGGACTGATCGGCGACCTGGCCGGTTTCGGTGGTCGGCGGCCACGGCTCACGGAGGTCGGCCGGTCCTGCAGGTCGTCCACCTGATGCGCCCTGATCCGACACGATCCGATCTGATTCATCCTGAACACACCAGCCGCAGGAGCAAGCACCGCGACAGCGGGCGGCATCGGGCCGACTTGATGCCGTGAGCTGCGGATCTTGCATCGGTTTCCGCCCAATGGTCGGGTGGGAAGTCGCCCCAACCTGCGCAACCCATGCGGCCGTTCGCACGTCTTGCAGGCCGGGCGACCCGCCTGCCCGCTCTCTCGCGAACGCGAGGGGCACAGGCGGCGCCCCGGCCGGAACCCCCCTTCGGCCAGGACCAGGGCGCACGCTTCGCCGACCCCGGTCCTTGTCCCCCCACGCGTTGCGCAGTTCGAGAGGTCTTTACCATGTCCGTGGCCGACACCGGTTTCAGCGTCCTGTCCGAGGACTTCGCCGCCGCCCCCCACCGCTCCTTCGCACGGCTGCGGGAGCGAGCTCCGGTGCACTACGAGCCGGCGATCGACAGCTACTTCCTCTCCCGCCACGAGGACGTGAAGCGGGTGCTGACCGACCATGAGGCGTTCACCACCGAGACACTGCAGGTGCGCGCCGAGCCGGTGATGCGCGGGCCGGTGCTCGCCCAGATGACCGGGGCCGAGCACACCGCCAAACGAAGAATCGTCGTCCGGGCCTTCACCGGTCCGGCACTCCAGGACCAGATACGCGCCATCCACGCCAACGCCGCCGAACTCCTGGCCCCCTTCCTCGCCCGGGGCCGGATGGACCTGGTCAACGACTTCGGCAAGCCCTTCGCCGTCCACGTGACGCTCGACGTCCTGGGCCTGGACCGAAGGGACTGGCAACAGGTGGCCGCCTGGCACAGCGGTGTGGCCGAGTTCATCACCAGCCTCACCCTCACCCCCGAACGCCGCCGCCACTGCATGGACTGCGCCGAGCGGTTGGAGGCCTATCTCCTCCCCGTGATCGAACAGCGGCGCCGCCACCCCGGCGACGACCTGATATCGAAGCTGTGCACCGCCGAGTTCGACGGCATCGCCATGAGCGATCGCGACGTCACCGCGCTGATCATCAACGTCCTCGTCGCCGCCGCCGAGCCCGCGGACAAGACACTGGCCCTGCTCTTCAAGCACCTGATCGACCACCCCGAGCAGCTGGCACAGGTCCGCCGGGACCCGGACCTGCTGGCCGCCGCGATCGCCGAGACCCTGCGTTACACCCCGCCGGTCCAGCTCATTCCCCGCCAGGCGGAGGAGGACAGCGTGTTCGCCGGGACCACCGTCCCGGCGGGCGCCACCGTCTTCTGCATGATCGGCGCGGCCAACCGCGACCCGGACGCCTTCACCGCCCCGGACACCTTCGACATCCACCGCCCGGACCTGGGCACCGCCCGCTCCTTCACCGCGGCTGCCCAGCACCTGTCCTTCGGTACCGGACTCCACCAGTGCGTCGGCTCGGCCTTCGCGCGCGCCGAGATCGAGACCGTCGCCGCGATGCTCCTGCCCCTGCTCGACCAGGTCCGTTACAGCCCCGGCTTCCGGTACCAGGAGGCCGGCCTGTACACCCGGGGCCCACTCTCGCTGTCGCTGGACTTCACCCCCGTCCGCTGAAGCGGCACCGGCCGTGACCGACGTACATGACCGGCGTCCGTCCCTCGCCCGGCATCCCCGGCATCCCCGGCCTCCCCGGCGTCCCCGGCCTCCCCCGCTTTCCCGCGCGTCCCGGGCTTCCCGGGCTTCCCCCGGGCACAGTCCTCCGCGGCTCCTGGAACCCGGACCTCCCCCGTACACCCCCCACTCCGAGCAGGCGAAGACGACCATGACACCGACCGACATCACCCGAGCCATCGACGACCTGCTGTTCACCCCGGGCCTCGACCTCACCGAAGCCATCGACCGGCACTTCACCGCCGACTACCGCCAGCGCACCAACGGCGTGTGGAGTGACCGGACCTCGTTCGCCGAGCACATGACGCGCCTGCGCTCCCTGATCCGCAGCGGGCACATCGAGGTCCACGACGAGCTCCGCGACGGACCGCGCTACGCCGACCGGCACACCGTCACCCTCGTCCACGACGACGGCCACACCTCCCGCACCGAGGTCTACCTCTTCGCCGAGCTGGCCCCCGACGGCCGCTTCCGGCGCGTCGAAGAGACCACCCTCCTGGTCACCGGTCAACCCGACGACGGGAATCTCGGTCTCATCAGGTGACATGAACGGGCCTTACGCGGAGCGCCCGCTCCGCGAAGGGCCCGTGACCCGACCGAGCCTCCAGGGTGTGCGGCTCCCGGCGGGAACGACGAGGACCCGGCGTCCGTGACGTCCTCCCGGCCGGCTCGCACCGCTCACCCGCCGTCACGCCCGGCCCCTCCATGAGGAGGCCGGCACGGCTTCGCCAGGTCGGAGCCAGGTGGTCCGCGAAGGATCCCGGACCACCACGATCGCTGTCCGCTGCCGGAACAAAGGGATGGAGCCGCCATGGTGTCCGTGGGGGAAAGACTGAGCAGAGCGCGCGTACGGGCCTTCGTCGGCCGGGACGAGGAACTCGGGCGCTTCGGCGCGGCGTTGGCCGGTGATCCGCAGGCGCCGTTCGCGTTCTACGTGTACGGGCCGGGCGGCATCGGGAAGTCGACGCTGCTGCGGCGACTGGCGGACCACGCGCGGGCGGCCGGCCGGCTGCTCGTCGAACTCGACGGCCGGTTCGTCAGCCGGGACCCGGCCGATTTCGAGCACGCCGCCGGACCGTTCCTGGACGTCCCGGGCACAGTCCTCTTCGTGGACTCCTTCGAGCACTGCCAGTGGCTGGAGAGCTGGCTGTGGCACCACTTCCTGCCGCGCGCCGCGGACGACACCCTGGTCGTCCTCGGCGGCCGGCGCGCTCCGCAGCCGCAGTGGGCCGCCGATCCCGCCTGGTCCCGGCTCCTGCACGTGAGCGAGCTGGAGCCGTTCTCCGCGGAGCAGGCCCGGAGCCTGCTGGTGGCGGCGCAGATCCGGCCCGAACTACGCGACCGGGTGCTGCGCTTCGCCGGAGGCAACCCGCTGGCGCTGTCGCTGGCGGCCGCGGCCGGATCCGAGGGCTGCGGCCGGGAGGAGATCTGGGCGCCCACGGCGGACGTGCTGCGCACCCTGCTGGCGGGGCTGATCGGGGAGGTGCCCACGGCGGCCCACCGCCGTGCCCTGGAGGTGGCGGCGCAGGCCCACTCGACGTCCGAGGAGCTGCTGGCCGCGGTCCTTCCCGGGGAGGACGTCCATCCGCTCTTCTCCTGGCTGCGGGACCTGCCGTTCATGGAGTCCACCCTGCGGGGCCTGTACCCGCACGACGCGGCACGCGAGACGCTGGCCGCCGACCTGCGCTGGCGGGCGCCCAACGCCTTCGAGGCGATGCGCCAGCGCCTGGCGGACGAGTACCTGCGCATCCTGCGCGAGGCGCCCGAGGAGCGGGTGTGGACGGTCACCGACGATCTCTTCTACCTGTTCCGGGAGGGCGCGACGCTGGCCCGGCTGCGCTCCTGGTCCCGCGAGGACGAGGTCCACGACCGTCCTCTGCAGCCGGACGACATCGATGTCATCCTGCGCATGGCCACCGAGACGGAAGGGGCCGCGTCCGCGGACCTGGTCCGCTACTGGGCGCAGCGCCAGCCGCAGGCCTTCAGCGTCTACCGGCTCGTGAGCACGGGCCGGATCGTGGCGTTCACGGCCCGGCTGGCCCTGCCCTCCCCTCCCGACGCCCAGGACCTGGCCACCGATCCCGTCGTGGCCGCCGCGTGGCGGTACACCGAGGCCACCGCGCCGGTGAGCCCCGGTGAGCACATCGGGGTCAGCCGCTTCTCGATCTACCCCGAGCAGTACCAGGTGCCCTCGCGCGTCATCGACCTGAGCAGTTCCCGGGCCCAGGCGGAGGCGGCCCGCGCCCGCGGGCGCGCGTACGGCTTCGCCGTCTTCCGGGACGCCGAGACCTGGGCCGAACGCGTCAAGGGCACCCTGGTGGACACGGGGGCGCGGCCGCGGGTCGGCGAGTACACGTACGGGCTGTTCGGCGTCGACTGGCGTCAACTGCCGGTGGAGTCATGGCTCATGCACTTCATAACGGCCACCGAAGCGCCCGCTGCGCCGTCGGGACCGTCGCCCGTCTCGCGCACCGCGTTCGACCAGGCCGTACGCGAGGCGCTGGCCCACTGGCGTGATGCGGACGCGTTCGCCGCCTGTGCCCTGATGCGCACCCGTCTCGCGGCCGACCTCGGTGATCCTGTCGGGGAGTTGCGTGCCCTGCTGCGCCGGGCCGTCGACGACCTCGGGCTCGACCCGCGCGGGGTGCGTGCCCGCGAGGCCCTGACGGCGGGCTACTTCTCCGGCGCGCCCACCCAGGAGGCGGCGGCCCGCCGCCTCGGCCTTCCGTACGGCACCTACCGTCGCCACCTGCGCCAGGGCCTGGACCTGCTCTGCGAGGCCCTGTGGCAGCGGGAGTTGCACGACCCCCGTCAGTGACGGCGGACGCGCGGCTTCGCCGCTGCCGGGTGGACAGGTGCGGACAGGAGTGGACAGTGGCCACCCCGGCCGGGCCTGGATAGTGGACACCGTCCGCGCCGAGTCTGTGCGACATGAACGTTGCACTCACGCAGACGGGCCGGGCAGCAGGCCGGGCCCCCGGGCCGGGAGCGGTGCTCGCCGCGCTCGCCGCGGCCCAGTTCACCGTCATGCTCGCCACCTCGATCGTCAATGTGGCGCTGCCGCAGATCCGTGCGGGGGCCGGCCTCTCGGACGGCGGGACCACCTGGGTGGTCAACGCCTACGGCCTGGCGTTCGGCGCGCTGCTCCTGGCGGGCGGACGGGTTGCCGACCTGCTCGGCCGCCGCCGGGTGCTGGCCGCCGGGCTCGCCCTGTTCGCGCTGGCTTCGGTGGCGGCGGGACTGACCACCTCCGCCGGCGTGCTGATCACGGCCCGTGCGGTGCAGGGCGTCGGCGCCGCCGCGATCGCCCCGGCCGCGCTCGCCCTGGTGATGGACCGGTTCCCGCCCGGCCCCGGGCGCGGCAGGGCGCTGGGCGTGTGGGGAGCGGTCTCCGGCGCGGGAGCGGCGGGCGGTGTGCTGCTGGGCGGTGTGCTCACCCAGGCCTGGGGCTGGCCCTGGATCTTCCACTCGGTGGCGCTCGGAGCGGCGGTGGTGCTGGCCGCCGTGGTGGCGCTGGTGCCACGGGACGCGCCGGCGGAGGCCGGCGGAAAGGGCGAGCGGCAGCGCGGCCGGTTCGACCTGCTGGGCACCGTCACCGTCACCCTCGCCCTGACCTGCCTGGTGTGGGGGCTGACCACCGCACGCGGCGCCGGCTGGACCGACGCCCTGGTGCTGGGCTCCCTCGGCGCCGCCGCCGTGCTGCTCGCGGCCTTCTATGTGATCGAGCGCCGCCGGCCGAACGCGCTCATACCGCCGCGGCTGCTCACCGCCGGGCGGGTCGCCGCGGGCAATGTGCTGATGGCGCTGCTGGGTTCCGTATGGATCGCCCTGTTCTTCTTCCTGCCGCTCTACCAGCAACAGGTCCTCGGATCCGGCCCCTTGGTCACCGGTGTGGGACAACTCCCGCTCGCCCTCGCCCATATGATCGGCTCCGCTCTCGCACCGCGGGTCGCCCGGGTCATCGGTGCCACCGCGACCGTGACCGCGGCCCTGCTGACCGAGGCGGCCGGTCTGCTGTGGCTGTCGTGGATGCGGGCGGACGGGAGCTATCTCGTCGATGTCCTGGGGCCGAGCATCCTGGTCGGTCTGGGCCTGAGCATCGCCTTCGTCCAGCTCACCGCGCTCGCCGTGGACGGCGTACCGCGGCAGGACGCGGGGCTGGCCGGCGGACTGGTGAACACCACCCGGCAGGTCGGCGGCGCGATCGGCCTCGCCGCCCTGGCCACCCTCGCCGGCTCCGTCACCACCCACGCGTCCACCGGCCTGCCTCCCCTGGAAGCCCTCACCGCCGGATACCGGGCCGCCTTCACCGTCTCCGCCGCCGTCCTCGCCACCACCGCACTCCTCGCACTGTTCCTCACCCGCCGCAGCGGGGCCCGTACCCCGACCGCCGCCACCGCCCTGCCCGCCACGGACCCGGGAACCTCCCCGCTCTCCCCCGCCGGGCCGGCCCGGTAGATCAGCCACAGCCGCACCACCGACACATCTCATCCAGACAGGAAGTACAGCCATGGTCACCATCGACGAGACCGCTCCCGTGATCGTCCGCCTGAGCACCGTGATCGACGCCCCGCTCACGACCGTGTGGGCGCTGCACACCGACGTCGCGGCCTGGCCCGCCTGGAACTCGGACATCGACCGGACCGAGGTCGACGGACCGCTGCTGCCCGGCAGGTCCTTCAGCTGGCTCACCCACGGCCTGGACATCACCTCCACCGTGCAGGAGCTGGTCCCCGGGAAGCGGATCGTCTGGGGCGGAACCGTCGACGGCATCGTCGGCATCCACGTGTGGGCCTTCGAACAGTCCGCTGCCGGGGTCGTCGTCCACACCGAGGAGTCCTGGAGCGGCGCCCCGGTCGACGCCGAGACCGACGAACTCGGCAAGGCGCTCCACGACTCCCTGGAGGGCTGGCTCGCCCACCTCAAGAGCCGTGCCGAACAGGCTGCCTGACCGAGCACCACATCCGCGCTTCCGCGCACCTGCAGTTCCACGTACCCACGTACCCACGTATTTCCACGCATCTCCACGCGTCCACGTATCCACGTACCCACGAGAGGGATTCCTGCCATGACGACCACCCCGCCGTACCTGACCGGCCACTACACCCCCGTCGCCGAGGAGGTCTCCGCCTCCGGCCTCACCGTCGAGGGCACGCTGCCGCCCGAGCTGACGGGCCGGCTGCTGCGCAACGGGCACAACCCCAAGCCCGGTGTCACCCCCACCCACTGGTTCAAGGGCAGTGGGATGGTCCACGGCATCCGGCTGCGCGACGGGCGCGCCGAGTGGTACCGCAACCGCTGGGTCCACACCCCCGCCCTCGACGGCGCTCCCTACATGACCGAGCACGGCCCCGACCTGACCGCCAGCGCCGCCGGCACCCACGTCATCGAACACGGCGGACGCCTCCTCGCGCTGTGCGAGGCCAACCTCCCCTTCGAGCTCACCCCGGACCTCGACACGGTCGGCGCCTACGACTTCGACGGCAAACTGCGCACCGCCATGACCGCGCACCCCAAGGAAGACCCCGTGACCGGGGAGCTCCACTTCTTCGGCTCCTCCCCCTTCCCGCCGTTCCTGACCCACTACGTCGCCGACGCCAAGGGCGCCATCACCCACAGCGCCGAGGTTCCCGGAGCGACCGCCTCCCTCAAGCACGACTTCGCCATCACCCGCCGCCACGTCGTCTTCGTCGAGGGCAACGTCACCTTCGACCACACCGAAAGCTCCGGCATCCCCTACAGCTGGAGCGACCACCAGCCCGCCCGTATCGGCGTCATGCCCCGCGGCGAGGACGGCGCCCGCCACACCCGCTGGTTCTCCATCGAACCCGGCAACATGCTCCACGTCTCGAACGCCTACGAGGACGGCCAGGGCCGCATCGTCCTGGAAGGCCCCACCGTCGACCGCGAGGGCTTCCACCTCTCCTGGAACTGGTGGGTCGGCGCACCCGGACGCGGCAGCGAACCCGTCGCCCGCTCCTACACCCGCCGCTGGATCCTCGACCTGATCGCCGGCACCGTCGACGAACAGATCATCGACGACCTCCCCGTCGAGTTCCCGACCATCAACGAGGACTACCTCGGCGCCGAGAACCGCTACCAGTACGCCATCTCCTTCCCCGACGAGAAGGGCTTCGGCGGCTACGGCATCGTGAAGTACGACCGCACCACCGGCGCCCGCCGCATCCACCAGATCGGCGACGCCCGCATGCCGAGCGAGGCCGTCTTCGTCCCCGCCACCGGCACGACCCACGAGGACGACGGCTACCTCCTCACCGTCGTCTCCGACCTCAAGCAGAACGCGTCACAGCTCCTCGTGCTGGACGCCTCCGGCCTCGACCGCATCGCCACCGTCCACCTCCCCCACCGCGTCAGCGCCGGCCTCCACGGCTCCTGGATCCCCGACACCACCCTGGACGGCTCCGCGGGCTGACCCTGGGCAGGGATGCGCCCGCGCACTGCCGCATCCACCACCGCCCACCGAGAACGGCCCTCCCCCCGGGGCCGGTTGCCGGAGCCGCGAGACGTTCGCGGCTCCGGCACACCCATGTTCCGAGCGCGGCAGGCGCAGCAGGCGCGCAGGTCCGGTCGGAGAGGATCAGGTCTTGTGGCGGCTTTCGGCTTCGGCGTTCGCCATGGCTTCGGCTTCGCTTTCGACCATGGCTATGGCGACGCCGAACGCCTGGGCTATGTGGCCGGCGGCCGACATGACGCGCGCGGTGCCCACGACGGGGGCGATCGCGACGAGCACGTCCTGCAGCTGCTCGACGGTGAAGTCGGCCTTGACCGCGGGGCTGATGTGGGCCAGGTAGGAGATGGCCGGGGCGTCCATGGCCACGAGGGCGGCGATGCGGGTGGTGATGAGCGTCTTCTCGTCCATGCCGCAGTGCTCGATGGAGTCGATGGTCATCGCGGCGAGCGTGTCGAGAATGGGAGCGTCAGACCTGGTGGCCATGTCGGAACCGCCTTTCGGTGCTGAACTGAGCCGGACGCGCCGGCCCTGACCGCGGGACCGGGGGCGTGTCGGCGGGTTGCCGTTTCAGCGTAGGCGTCCCCCGGAGCCCGCGCCCGTTGGGCCGTCCGGGCGAATACCCGCAGGTCGCGGGCGCTTCGCAGGTGCTCGTGCCCCGTCGCAGGCCGCGGGCGGACCGGACAGTAGGGTGGCCGGATGGACGCTTCCTCGCTCTCCCGTCCCTTCCGGCTGCTCGTGACAGGCGGCGGGACCGGCGGTCACACCTACCCTGCCCTGACGGCGATCCGCACGTTGCGCGGCCGCCTCGCTGCCGAAGGATCCGCGCTCGATGTGCTGTGGATCGGAACCGCGGACGGTCTGGAGGCGCGGGTCGCTCCGGCCGAGGGCATCGCGTTCAGGACGGTCGCCACGGGGAAGATCCGCAGGTCGGCGAATCCCCTGAAGATGCTCTCGGCGGCGAACGTCAAGGACATGGCACGGGTGCCGCTCGGCGTGGCCCAGGCCCGTACGGTCGTGGCCGAGTTCCGGCCGGACGTGGTCCTGGCGACGGGCGGGTACGTGGCCGTCCCGGCCGGGCTCGCCGCCCGGTTGTGCAAGCGCCCTCTGGTGCTGCACGAGCAGACGGTCCGGCTGGGTCTGGCGAACCGGAAGCTGGCCGGTTCGGCGACGCGCATCGCGGTGTCCTCCGAGTCGTCGCTGCCGCTGCTGCCGGCCGAGGTACGCGGCCGGGCGGTCGTCACCGGCAATCCGGTGAGGCCCGAGATCCTGACCGGGCACCCCGACAAGGCGGTGCGGGCGCTGAACCTGACGGGGTTCGACAGGCGTCTTCCGACGGTCTACGTCACCGGCGGGGCGCAGGGCGCCCAGCAGATCAACGGCGTGGTGCGGGAGGTGCTTCCGTGGCTGCTGAGCCACGCGAACGTGATCCACCAGTGCGGCCCGGCCAACGTCGACGGCCTCCGGTCCGCTGCCGCGGGTCTCGACCCGGTCCTCGCGGGCCGGTACCACCTGACGGGCTTCGTCGGGCCGGAGCTGCCCGACGTACTGGCGCTCGCCGATGTGGTGGTGTCCCGTTCCGGGGCGGGCACGCTGGCGGAGCTGACCGCGCTGGGCAAGCCCGCGGTGTTCGTTCCGCTGGCCACCTCGGCCGGGAACGAGCAGGCGCACAACGCGCGGCACCTGGCCGATGCGGGCGCTGCGGTGGCCCTGCTCGGCGAGGTCACCGGGCGGACCCTCGCGGAGGCGGTCGGTCCGCTGCTGACCGACGCCGCCGGGCGGACGGCGATGGCGCAGCGTGCGCGTGCGTACGGGAGGCCGGACGCCGCGGACCGGCTGGTGGACGTCCTGCTGTCCGCGGCGGCGGGGGGTTCCGACTGACCGGTGCCGCCCGTGCGTGGGCATGATGGGACGGGCGAGGAGGAGCGGCGATGGCTGAGCGCGTGATCGAGGTGGACGGCATCGAGCTGTGCACCGAGTCCTTCGGCGATCCCTCCGATCCGCCCGTCCTGCTCGTCATGGGCCTGGGGGCTTCGATGCTCTGGTGGGAGGAGGGCTTCTGCCGGATGCTCGCCGCGGGCGGGCGCTTCGTGATCCGTTACGACCACCGTGACACCGGCCGGTCGGTCACCTACGCGCCGGGCCGTCCCGGGTACACCGCCGCGGACCTGGTCGCCGACGCCGTCCGCGTGCTGCGCGCCCATGAGGTCCCGGCCGCGCACGTCGTGGGCGTGTCGGCCGGAGGGGCCCTCGCGCAGCTGCTGGCGCTCGATCACGCCGCCCGTGTCCGCTCGCTCGTCCTGATCAGTACGTCCTGCGCCGTGCCCGGCGACGACGAGCTGCCCCCGCCGACGCAGGAGTTCACCCGGTTCGCCGCGGCCGCCCCACCCGATCCGTCGGATGCCGACGCGGTGATCGACCACCAGGTCGCCTACGCGCGCGTGCTCGCGGGAGGGCGGCGCCCGTTCGACGAGGCCGCCGCCCGCGGCCTGGTCCGCCGCGACGTCGAGCGCGCGCACGATTTCGGCGCGGCCCGCAACCACGACTCGCTCACGGACGGCAAGGTCTCACAGGCCCCCTTGTCCTCGATCACCGTCCCCACGCTGGTGATCCACGGAACCGCCGATCCGATGTTCCCGCTCCGGCACGGTGAGGCACTCGCGGAACGGATTCCCGGGGGCCGGCTGTTGGCTCTGGAGGATGCCGGCCACGGGGTCGAGCGACCCGACTGGGCCACGATCGTCACCGCGATCCTCGAACACACCGCCGCCGGCTCTTCCGGGCAAGTGATCGTTTCAGAATGAGTTGAACTGCACCCCGACCGGGGCCGCGACATCGACGGGCGCGCCAACCGCCGGGTCAGTAGCGGAAGCGAGCCTTGGACCCGTCGATGTTCAGCATGCAGTTCTTGAACACGTGCAACGGAGGCCGCTCGCCATCCACCGGAACCAGCGTGAGCTCCACGTCCTGCAATGGCTTGACCACAGCGACAAACCGAGACCCGTCCGGGTCCGGGCCCCTGAAGGCCGCCCTTGCCTCGAACAACGCCCGCACACCCTCCCAGCCGGGCCCCGGGGTGAAGCGCGCCAGGAAGAACGGCTGATCGCAGCCCTCCTCACTGAGCTCACCGACCAGGACTTCGCCACGCAAGAGCCGCCACCGCGTCATAGTCCCCGCCCCATCGCGCAGTCGAAAGAGCATCCTCGCAGTGGGGGCGCGTCCGGCCAAGGGCTTCGTCCTGAAACGATCAGAAGGCGGAGAGCTCTCGTACGGCGACCGTCCGGAAGTCGTGGGGCGGGCGGCCGGTGAGGCGGTGGACGGTGTCCGTGGTGCGGTCCTCGGCTCCTTCGGCGATGGACCGGTCCATCCCGGCCAGCATCGTGGCGAACGCCGGCGGGATGACCGCGGCCAGGCGGTCGCGCATGGCCTCGTAGGTGAGGTGGTGGTGGACCACCCGGCGGCCGGTGACCTCGGTGAGGAGTGCGGCGATGTCGTCGTGGCTCAGGGCCTCCGGGCCGGTCAGGACCAGGTCGGTGTCGGGCGCACGGTCGTCGGTGAGGGCGCGGGCCGCGACGGCGGCGATGTCGTCGGCGTCGACGAATCCGACCCGGCCGGTCCCGGCCGCGGTCAGGATGACGCCGTCGGCACGGATGCTGTCGGCGTGGGCGTGTGTGCCGGTGAAGTTCTGCATGAACCAGGAGGGGCGCAGTACCGCCCATTCGTCGAACAGGCCGGGCAGGGCCCGGTGCACCTGTCCGACCGCCGGGCCGCCCTCGGCGATCGCCGAGGAGCTCAGCAGGACGGCGCGGCGTACGCCGGCGGCGCGGGCCCGGTCGAGGAAGGGCAGCATGACCGCGGCCGGGTCCGGGTCGCCGACGGGCGGGACGAGGTAGACGCGGTCGGCCCCGGCGACGGCGTCGCCGAAGCAGGTGGGGTCGTACCAGTCGAAGCGGACGGGCTCGGCGCCCGGGAGCGGCGTGGCCCGGCGGCTGCCGGCTTTGACGCGCCGCCCGGCGGCGACGAGGTGCGCCGTGGTGCGGCTGCCGGTGGTGCCGGTGGCGCCGATGACCAGGGTGGTGCCGACCGGGGTGGTGGTGGCGGGGGTGGTCATCGGGCGCTGCTCCTCGTGGGGTTGGGGTCCGTCGTGAAGGCCGCCCCGGGTTCGTGGACGGCAAGGGGGTTCCAGTAGTCGCGGTAGGAGGTGAACTGCCCGTCCTGGACGGTCACGACGGCGATGTACGTCATGTCGAAGGGCGCCCCGGTGGCGACCAGACGGCCCACTCCGCGCATCTCGACCACGATGGTGCCCGGGTCGGTGGTCTCGTGGATCCGCAGGTCGGGGAAGTCGTGCAGGTCGATGTGGTCGGGATAGTCCCGCATGTAGGCGGCGATGGCCTCCCGCCCCTCCAGCCGCCCGGGCCAGCCCGGAGGGGCGAAGGGGAATTCCATGGCGCCGTGCTCGGCCCACAGGCCGACCCAGGAGGCGATGTCCTTGTCCAGGAGCAGGCGGAGGCTGTGGCGGTACAGATCCGGGGGTGAGGTGGTTGCGGGCATGACGGTTCTCCGT
The DNA here is from genome assembly GCF_042894785.1 of Streptomyces sp. NPDC001502. Lineage (NCBI taxonomy): Bacteria > Bacillati > Actinomycetota > Actinomycetes > Kitasatosporales > Streptomycetaceae > Streptomyces > Streptomyces sp. NPDC001502. The sequence continues at coordinate 77,868 of NZ_JBIAVW010000017.1, read as the reverse complement.
CCACTACGATACGGACCGACGGTCCGTTTCTCTCCCCGAAAGATACGGACCGACGGTCCGTTTCGCAACCGGAGGGAACCCGATGACCGTCGAACGCAAGCCGCGCAAGGACGCGGTCCGCAACCGGGCGGCCGTCTTCGCCGCCGCCGACACCCTCTTCACCCACTGCGGGAGCCCCGAGGAGGTCACCATGGCCGATATCGCGGCAGCGGCCGGCGTCGGCAAGGCGACGCTCTTCCGCGCCTTCGGCGATCGGGGCGGACTGATCCGCGCGCTCTACGAGGCACGGCTCGAACCGATCCGGGAAGCGGTCGAACAGGGCCCCCAGCCGCTGGGGCCGGCCACGCCGGCGCCCCGTCGCGTACCGGCCCTGCTCGACGCCCTCCTGTGCTTCAAGCTCGACAACCGCCACCTCGCCCTGGCGCTGGAGGGAAGCGGCGCGGACAGCCCCTACCGGACGGAGCACTACGAGCAGTGGCACACCCTGCTCCGGGACCTGCTGCGGCTCGTCCCCGGTCCGGCCGACACCGACTTCTGCGCCCACGCCCTGCTCGCGGCCACCCGGGCCGACCTCGTCGCGTACCTGGCCGGCGAGAAGGGCGTACCCCGCGAGGAGCTGCGGGCTCAGCTGGCGGGCTTCACCGCGGCGGTCCTCGACGCCCGCGCGGGACGCGGGCCGGCCACCGGGGAGTGACCGCCCGCCCCCGCAGGCGGCGGTCTCTTTCGCGAGATCGGCCGATGGGGTCGCCGAGGGACGCACGGCGGGCCGGGCCCGCCGTGATCCTCTCCTCCGGCGGTCCAGGGCGGGGCCCGTGAGCCGCGCCGCGGGGTCAGGCCGCCGCCCAGCGGTCCGTGATCAGCGCGGCCTGCTCCCGCAGCGCCTCGATCAGTTCCTGGGCGGCGCCGGCGGAGGTGGACCGCAGTACGGCGACGCTGATCTCCCGGGCGAGGTCAGGTCTGGCCAAGGGGCGTACGGCCAGGTCGGGTCGGTGCGGCCCCAGGGCGAGCCGCGGCACGAGGGCCACGCCCGTCCCCGCGGCCACGAGACCCTGGACCACCGCGTAGTCGTCGGTACGCATCACGTGCAGGGGCTCGTACCCCTCCTGGCCGCACGCCCATGCCAGCACGCGGTCGCAGGGGTCATGGGGGTCGGCGGCGCCCACCCATGCGGTGTCCCGCAGATCGCCGAGGGACACCTGGTCGCGCGCTGCGCAGGGGTGGTCCTCCGGCATGACCAGGAGCAGCGGATCGGACAGCAGCGGGTGGACTTCGAAGTCCTCGTCGAGGTCGAGGCTGTCGCCCGGCTGTGAGAAGACGAGGGCGGCGTCGAGCTCCTTGGCCCGCAACCCGCGCAGCAGCAGGGGAAGCTCGCCTTCGGTGAGCGAGATGTGGACCCCTTGCTGGTGGAGGCGCTTGACCGCGGGGGCCAGCAGCAGGGCGCCCGCCGTGGGGAACGTGCCGATGTGGAGGGTGCGCATACCGCGCTCGGCGAGGTTGCGCACCTCCAGCTCGGCGTGGCGCAGACGGTCGAGTACGGCTTCGGCGTGCGGCAGCAGGGCTTGGCCGAGCTCGGTCAGCGTGGCGCCGCGCGGTCCGCGCTGCACGAGCTGGGCGTTGAAGTGGGCTTCCAGGGCGGCCAGATGGTGGGAGATCGTGGGCTGGCTGTAGTGCAGCGCGCGACCGGCCGCGGCGAGCGAGCCCTCCTGCGCGATCGAGCGGAGTACCTGGAGCTGCCTCACGTCGAGCATATAGACAGCGTATGGAGGGGTAACGAAAAGTCCACCATTCCTCGATGACCGGACGGCTGTCACGCTCCGGGGGTGAACATGAGAACGACCGATCACCGCACCTCCTCCTCCCCCTCCCCCACCGCCGTCCCCGCTGCCGCCCCGACCTCCCGGCCTGGCGTCGGCCAGCTGGGTGCCCCGTACGCCGAGGCGGTGCTGGGCCATGCGGGACGGGACTGGCTGAGACTGAACGTCCCCGGCCATGCCGCCGCCCCCGGATCGGATCTCGCCGGCTTCTTCGGCTCGCGGATCACGGCCCTGGACTTCCCGCCGCTGCTCGACGGCATCGACCTCGGCCCGGACACCCCGCTGGACAGGGCGCTGGCGCTGGCGGCCGAGGCCTGGGGCGCGCGGCGCACATGGTTCCTGACGAACGGCGCTTCGCAGGGCAATCAGATCGCCTCGATGGTCGCCCCCGCCCTGGGACGCACGCTCGTCGTGCAGCGCAGTGTGCACTCCAGCGTGATCGACGGGCTGGTGCTGTCCGGCCTGGACGCCGTCTTCGTCCAGCCGTCCGTCGACCCGGGGCAGGGCATCGCCCACGGTGTGACCGCGGCGGACGTGGCGGCGGCGCTCGAACGGACACCGGACGCGGCCGCCGTGTACATCGTGTCCCCGAGCTACTTCGGCGCGGTGGCCGACGTACGTGCCATCGCGGACACCGCCCATGCCGCGGGGGTACCGCTGATCGTCGACGAGGCGTGGGGGTCGCACTTCGGCTTCCACCCCTGCCTCCCCGCGAGCGCCCTCTCCTCGGGCGCGGACCTGGCGACTTCGAGTACGCACAAACTGGCGGGCAGCCTGACGCAGTCGGCGATGCTCCACCTGGCGGAGGGCCCCTTCGCAGACCTGCTCGAACCGCTCGTGGACCGGGCGTTCCGGCTCGTGCAGTCCACGAGCGCGAGTGCGCTGCTGACGGCGTCGCTCGATCTCGCCCGAAGGAGTCTGGTCACCGACGCCGACACGACGGGCAGCTCGGTCGGGGCCGCGGACCGGGTGCGGGCCGCCGTCCGCGCGCTGGGCCGTTTCACGGTGGTGAGCGACGGGTTCCACGCTTTCCCCGACATCGTCGGAGCCGACCCGCTGCGCATCGCGATCGACACCCGGGCCGGCGGGATCACGGGCCACGAGGCCAGGCGAAGGCTCTTCCGGGACCACCAGATCATGGTCGAAGTGGCGACCGGTGCGGCGATCGTCGCCGTGATCGGCGCGGGGTCCGTCCCCGACACCGACCGGTTCGTGGAAGCCCTGCACACCCTGCCCTCCCCGCTCAGCGCCGACTCGACCGACGCCCACGCCCACGCCCACGCCGGCGGCATGCCGCGGCTGCCGGCTCCCGGTGCCACGAAGCTCACCGCCCGCGAGGCGTTCCTGAGCCCGGCCCTGGTCGTGGCCGCACAGGAGGCCGTCGGGCGGATCTCCGCGGACACCCTGGCGGCGTATCCGCCGGGCATCCCCAACGTCCTGCCGGGCGAAGTCGTCACCGCCGAGGCCGTCCGGTTCCTTCAGCGGACCGCGGCCGCGCCGAACGGCCATGTCCGCGGCGCACTCGACCCGGGCGTGACGCGGCTGCGCGTCGTCGCCTGAGCCACCGGGCACGTCCCGTCGTCCCGTCGTCCCGTCCGCCGGCACTCCCCGGCGTTTTCCCCTCACACCGCCCCGAGAGAGAGCACAGCCATGGCCGCACGCATACCGACCCGGCGGACGACCGCCGCCGTCCTCGTCACCACCACCGCCACCCTGCTGCTGGGCGCCTGCGGGGACCAGACCGAAGCGGGCCGGAGCGCCGCTGCCGGCCCGGGCGGTGGAGCCGGTGGTGCGAAGAGCGACGCACCGCTGTTCGCCGAGCTGCCCGCGGACATCCAGCGGGCCGGTGTCATCAAGGTCGGTACGGACGCCACGTACGCGCCGATGGAGTTCACCGAGAACGGGAAGATCGTCGGTGTCGATCCGGACATCGCCGAAGCGCTCGGCAAGCAGCTCGGCGTGAAGTTCGTCTTCACCAACGGCACCTTCGACAGCCTCGTCACGTCCCTCAACTCCGGACGGCAGGACATCGTGATGTCGTCGATGAGCGACACCATGGCCCGCCAGCAGGGTCTGGACGGCAAGGGCGCCAAGACCGGCAACGGTGTCGATTTCGTCGACTACTTCGTCGCGGGCTCGGTCGTGTACGTCCAGAAGGGCAACCCCCACCAGCTCAAGTCGATCGCCGATCTGTGCGGCAGGAAGGCCGCCGTACAGCGGGGCACCACCTTCGAGGAGGTGGCCAAGGCCCGGTCGAAGGAGTGCGAGGCCGCCGGGAAGCCGGCCGTCTCGATCGAGTCCTTCGCGACCGACGCCGAGGCCCAGACCCGTGTCAAGGCGGGCGGCGCCGTCGCCGGAGTCAACGACTACCCGGTGGCGGCGTACCTGGCCCTCAAGGCCGACGGCGGAAACGCCTTCGAGATCGTCGGCAACCAGATCGAGGCCGGCCCCTTCGGAATCGCCGTGGCCAAGGACAGGCCGGAACTGCGCGACGCGCTGAAGGCTGCGCTTGCGGCGATCATCGAGGACGGTTCGTACAAGAAGGCACTCGACAAGTGGGGTGCGGGCACGGGGGCGGTCGCCGTGGCGAACGTCAACACCGGTTCCTGACCCGCACGCACCGCTGAAGGGCAGTCGTGGTGACCGCTGAAGGGCAGTCGTGACCGACACCGTCGACACATGTCCCGCCGGGGCGGCGCTCGCCCGTGTGTCTGGTGCTGTGACCGGCAAGGCTTGCCGGTCACGGCCCTAGCCCAGCAGTCGGCGCTTCTGCTCGGCGAACTCCGTCTCGGTCAGCACGCCCTGTTCCTTGAGGGTGCTGAGCTGCTTCAGCTGTTCGATCTTGGTGGTCATGTCGTCGGCCGGTGCCGCGGCGGGCGGAGGCGGAGGCGGGGGCGGCGCCGCCTGCTGCTGCTGCGCTTCCTGCTGGGCCTGCTGCTGGGCGTCCTGCTGCGCCCATCGGCCGCCCTGGCGGCGGGACACACGGTTGGACACCGCGGTGGCGGTGCCCGCGATGACGGCGGTGCGGGCGACCCCGCGAAGGAGTCCGGGCATGATGCTCATCTCCAGGCTGTGTGGGCTTCACTCTCCGGCGGGCGGTTCCTCCAGGGCGTCCAGCGACGCCAGCAGGGCCTGCACGGGAATCCTTCCGGCGGCCACGAGCTGCGCTCCGCCGCGTCGCAGGGCACGGGCGAAAGGCGCCGCCCAGGTGTTCTCGTACACGATGACCCCGGCCGAGCTCCCGGGTTCCAGCGCGGCGGCCGCCTCCTGGATGTCGCCGCCGTCGAGCAGGCCGGACGACGCGCCCTCGAACACGGTGAGGTCGACCTCGCCGCCACCGAGGTCCTGGAGCTCCAGCGCGGTCACCGTGCCGTCCTCCTCCTTGCGGATGAAGGCGAAGTCGAAGATGCGGATGATGCCCCGGTCGACGAGGTCGACGAGGATCGGGAACCCCTCGCCCGTCATCCGGTTGCCCGGGAATTCGACCACGATGTAATCGACCGGGCCGAGTTCGTCGATGTCGCCGAAATCGGCTCGCGGCTCGGTCTCGCTGCTCATGGCAGCTCCTGTCGCAGAGGCGGGAAGGTCTTTTCATTCCAGCACGCTGCCCGCGCCCCCGCATGTCTGGCCGGTTCCGCCGGCCGGTCAACCGGTCAGCTCGTAGATGCTCTGCCCGGTCAGCCACAGGCCGAGCAGCAGGCAGACGAACACGATGGCCTCGTCCTTGTGCCCCTCCATCCACGTGCGCATCCGCAGCAGCCGGGCCTGGGCGGCCTCCGGTGCGAACACCATGTACAGCTCCGCGGCCAGCAGGCCGGAGCTGGCGAGCAGGCAGAAGCCGAGCAGGGCGATGAACGTGGTCGCGTGCGAGGTGTCGGCCTCGATCACGGTCGTCGCGCCCGCCGCGACCATGCCCCAGGGCTGGATCAGCACGGCCAGGCCCGCCGCGGCCCACACCGAGCCGACGTCCACGTGGGAGGGCTTCGGGGTGGTGTCCCGGGCGGCCTTCGCTTTCCTGCGGCGGTAGCGGCGTATCCCGTAGACCACCAGTCCCACCCCGATGGCCAGCTTGAGTGCGAGCGCCGCCACGCCGGGCGGGGACCGGGGCGCCGGGGGTTGGCCGCCGGTCAGCGCCAGCACGATCGCGATCACCGCGACGAGGTTGCCCAGCCAGGCCAGGAGGAAGGCCAGCCCCTTCCACACGCCTCTGCGCGAAGACACCACGAGGATGAACGCCATCATGGGCAGCGGGTAGAGGGCGATGGCCAACGCGATCAGCATGAGGTCGAGGACCATGGCGCCCCAATCGTGCGACGACATACGACACTACGCACCGGACCGGGCTCCGACACCTTTTGCCCATCGAGATGCCGCCCTGTTCCGCGTCCACCAACCTGGACGCAGACGAAGGAGGCCGCCATGACGACGACCCGGCATCCGCGGTCCGTGCCGCGCGCCGCTGCGGGCCGCTGATGTGGCCGGAGCGCAAGGAACGGTGGCGCAAGCGCTCCCGGGAGCTGGTCGCGGCCGCCAAACGGACGCAGGAGCGGGCCGAGACCCGGTTCCCCGTGATCACCCATGTCACGGAGCGCATGATCGACGTGAACATCTTCGACTCCGCCACCCGGCTGGCCGCCCAGTGCTTCCTGACCGCCGTGCCCCTGCTCTTCGTCGTCGCCTCGTTCGCCCCGGAGGAGGTACGCGACCAGCTGGTCTCCTCCGTACGCACGATGTTCGGGCTCACCGGTCAGGCGAACGATCAGCTGAGCAACGTGTTCGACGGATCCGGCGAGGACGACGTCCGCAACGCGGTGGGAGCGGTCGGCGCCGTGATCGTGCTGCTGTCGGCGACCGCGGTGAGCCGTGCCATGCAGCGGCTGTGCAAACGTGCCTGGCAGATCCCGCGGGGTGGGACGCGGATCGCGATCTGGCGCTGGTTCGCCTGGATCGGCGCCTGGATGGTCCTGCTGATCTTCCAGGGGCCCGTCCGCGACGGATTCGGACTCGGCCTGTGGCTCGGGATCCCCCTCACGCTCCTCCTCCAGACGGCGGCCTGGTGGTGGAGCCAGCACCTCCTGCTGGGCGGGGTGATCCGGTGGCCCCCGCTGCTGCCCGGCGCCCTCATCACCGCCGCCGCGGTGACCGCGCTGTCGCTGGGCGCGCGGGTCTACATGCCGATCGCCCTCAACCGGTCGCTCGCCACGTACGGGTCCACCGGCTCGGTGTTCGTCATCCTCTCGTGGCTGATCGTGCTGTGCGTGGCCGTCGCCGTCGGCATCACCCTGGGCGCGGCCCTCGCTCAGGAGCCGTACCTGGCCCGCCGGCTGGGCAGCCCGGTGCCGGGCAGGATGCGGCAGGAGGGTGACTGAGGGACGGCGGCGGCGCCGTGGGGCAGCGGTGGGGGGTGAGTGCCATGCTGGGAGGCGGGGGTCCTGGTGGCCGGGAGGTCGACGACGATGACGATGCGCGACACGACCGCGACCGCGGCCACGACGGCGACGGCGACGGCGACGGACGGTGGTCCCCGGCTTTCCGCCGAGGACCGGGCCGTGAACGGCCGGGCCGCCCGGGCCGCCGCTCCGAGGTCCGCCCACGGGGACTTCGAGCCGGCGGCCGACCGGCTGGATCCGATGGATGTCATCGAGCGGCAGTCCGCCACCCGCTTGCAGGAGCTGGTGCCGATCCGCTACGGCCGGATGGCGGAGTCGCCGTTCCGTTTCTACCGGGGCGCCGCCGCGATCATGGCGGGCGATCTGGCCGGCACACCCGACTCGGGTATCCGGGTCCAGCTGTGCGGCGACGCGCACATGCTGAACTTCCGGCTGCTCGGCTCCCCGGAGCGGAACCTGCTGTTCGACATCAACGACTTCGACGAGACGCTGCCCGGACCGTGGGAATGGGACGTCAAGCGGCTCGCGACCAGCCTGGTCATCGCCGGGCGGGAGAACGGTTACTCCGAGCGCGAGCGCGCGTCGATCGTGACATCGGCGGTGGCCGGCTACCGCGAGCAGATGCGTACCTTCGCCCAGATGCGCAACCTCGACGTCTGGTACGCGAGGGTGGACGAGTCGCACCTCCAGGCGGTGGCGGAGGGCGCGCTCCACACCCGCGGCCGCAAGAACCTGTCCGAGGCGCTGAGCAAGGCGCGCGGGCACGACAGCCTGCAGGCGTTCGAGAAGCTCACCGAGGTGGTCGACGGACGCCGCCGCTTCGCCGCCGTGCCGCAGCTGATCACACCGGCTTCCGAACTGCTGCCGGGTCAGGAGCGCGACGCGATCGAGGACCAGATCCGGGACCTCGTCGGGCGGTACGGCGACAGTCTCCCGACGGACCGCAGACACCTGCTGCGGCAGTACTCCATCGTCGACATGGCCCGCAAGGTGGTGGGCGTCGGCAGTGTCGGCACGCGGTGCTGGATCGTCCTGCTGCTGGGCCGCGACGGCGACGACCCACTGATCCTGCAGGCCAAGGAGGCCGGTGAATCGGTGCTCGCCGCGTACACGGGCGCCAGCGGGTACGCCACCCAGGGCGAGCGGGTCGTGGCCGGTCAGCGGCTGATGCAGGCCGCGAGCGACATCTTCCTCGGCTGGCAGCAGACGCACGGGATCGACGGCGTCGACCGGGACTTCTACGTACGCCAGCTGCGCGACTGGAAGGGCATCGCCGAACCCGCCCGGATGGTGCCGCGCGGTATGCGGGTCTTCGCCGGCCTGTGCGGTGTCACCCTGGCGCGGGCGCACGCCCGGTCCGGCGACCGGATCGCCATCGCGGCATATCTGGGCGGTGGCAACGTGTTCGACCAGGCGCTCGTGCGGTTCGCGGAGCGCTACGCCGACCTCAACGAGCGCGACCATCAGCGTCTGGTGGACGCCATCGCGTCCGGCCGGGTGACCGCCGTCGCGGCCTGAGCCGGACCGGGCCGGCGCTTCGGCCAGTCGGCTGACACGGCGGGCGAGGTGCCCGGCCGCCTCCCGCGGGCATGGCACTCTGCGCGCATGACAGCGGCGAAGGCGGGACCGGCCGGGGCGGCGGGGAACGCGGGGAACACGAAGCTCATCCTGCTGACACTCGCGGCAGGGCAGTTCCTGATGGCCCTGGACAGCTCGGTGATGAACGTCTCGATCGCCACGGTGGCGGAGGACATCGGCACCACGGTGAGCGGTATGCAGGGCGCGATCACGGCCTACACGCTGGTGATGGCGATGCTCATGATCAGCGGTGGCAAGGTCGGCGCGCTCATCGGCCGCAAACGGGCGTTCATGATCGGCTGCGTCATCTACGGACTGGGGTCCCTCACGACCTCGCTCGCCCCGAACCTGACGGTCCTGCTGCTGGGCTGGTCGTTCCTGGAGGGCGTGGGAGCGGCGCTGATCCTGCCCGCGATCGTGGCGCTCGTCGCCTCCAACTTCGGCAAGGAGCAACGGCCGGCCGCCTACGGCCTGATCGCGGCGGCGGCAGCCGTGGCGATCGCGGTCGGACCGCTCATCGGCGGCGCCGCGACCACCTTCTTCTCCTGGCGCTGGGTGTTCGCCGGGGAGGTCGTGATGGTCCTCGTCATCCTGCTGCTGGCCCGCCCGATCGCCGACGCGCCCCCGGACCACCGGCCGCGGATCGACGTACTCGGCGCGATCCTGTCCGCCGCGGGCATCGGGCTGTTCGTGTTCGGCATCCTGCGGACCAGCGAATGGGGCTGGTTCCGGCCCAAGGCCGGGGGCCCCTCGTGGTTCGGGGTCTCGCCCGTCGTCTGGCTCGTGATGGCCGGGCTGATGCTGGTCTGGCTGTTCTTCCGCTGGGAGGCACGCCTGGTGGCGCGGGGTGTCGAACCGCTCGTCGACCCGGAATTGCTGAAGAACCGGCAGCTCTCCGGCGGGCTGACGATGTTCCTCTTCCAGTACCTCGTGCAGATGGGCGTGTTCTTCGTCGTCCCGCTCTACCTGTCGGTGGCGCTCGGCCTGTCCGCCCTCCACACGGGCGCGCTGATCCTGCCGCTCTCCATCACGCTGCTCGCCGCCGCGATCGGGGTCCCCAGGTTCATCCCGAACGCCTCACCCCGGCGCGTCGTGCGCTGGGGCATCCTGGCGATGTTCGCCGGAGCCGTCATCCTGATGGCCGCCCTCACCCCGGATTCCGGCGCGGAGGTCGTCACCGTCCCCATGCTGCTCATCGGGCTCGGGATCGGACTGCTCGCCTCCCAGCTGGGGGCCGTCACCGTGTCGGCCGTACCGGACGAGCAGAGCGCCGAGGTCGGCGGCATCCAGAACACCGTCACCAACCTCGGCGCCTCGATCGGCACCGCTCTCGCCGGGTCGATCATGATCGCCGTGCTGACGAGTTCGTTCCTCACCACCATCGACCAGAACCCGGCGATCCCGGCCGACGTGAAGACCCACACGCACACCGCCCTCGCCGGGAGCGCCCCGTTCCTGTCGGACGAACAGCTCGCCACGGCCCTCGAAGAGGCGGGCACGGACCCGGTGGTGGCCCAGGCGGCACTCGACGCGAACGAGAAGGCACGGATCGAAGGGCTGCGGGCCGCACTCGCCCTCCTCGCTCTGGCGGCGCTGCTCGCCCTCTTCTTCACCCAGCGCATCCCGGCGGCCCAGCCGTCCGCGGCGCGCGGCCCGGCCGACGCCCCGTCATGACGGGTGCGGACTCGGGGTCGTCTCCTCGGCGGGGGCGGACGTGTCCTCGGCGAGGAAGTCCGTGACCGCGAGCGCGAAGAGCAGGGCGAGGGCGAGGCCCACGACCACCCAGCCGGTGGGGTAGGACCACAGGATGTAGACGATGACGGCGATCGCGACCAGGCCCCAGGTGAACCAGGCGCGGTGGCGCCGGATGAACGGGCCGACCGGGCCGGTACGCAGGCCCAGCCGGTCCGCCGTGGCGCGGGTGGCGACGATGCCGGAGTGCCAGATCTGGCGGGCGGCCGTGGCGTACTTGCCCGGGCCGGAGAGCCAGGCGGCGAGGGCGATCACGATGCCGAGGACGACGACCATGCGGATCGTCGTGCGCAGGAGGCGGATCATCGCGTCGTAGACGGAGCCGGCGGCGGCCTGGTTGACGGTGTCCGGGAGCGCGTTGAGGTAGACCGTACGGAAGACGGTCAGCCCGAGACCGAGGACCGCGACGGCGAAGGCGACCGCGAGGGCCGCGGTGACCAGGATGCGGCGCCGGTGGGCGGAGAGCAGGACGCCCGCGGCGACGAGCAGCACGGCGATGACGGGCAGCCACAGGCCGAGGATCTCCAGGAGCCGGAAGCCCGTCTTGACCCGGCCGATGTCGTTGGACTGGACGACGGTGAAGTCGGTGTGGATCTCGGGGATCTTGGCCGCGACGCCCATCCCGGCGTCCACGAGCCGTGTTTTCACCTGTTCGATCACGGGCGCGAGGTCGATGGTCACCGCGTCGTTCTTGATCTCCACCGCGCCGTCGCCGCTGCCGGTCAGGGCTTTGACGAGTGAGGTGTGGATCGTGCGGTTGGCGTTGGTCCAGATCGTCTCGAACTGGTCCGAGGCGATGACGTCCTGCGCCTTCTCCTTGACGAAGCTGCTGACCGCGCCCTCCAGCGAGCCTCCGAGTTTGCCCAGGGCCTTCTGGAGCAGCGGCCGCTGGTCGGGGGCCACGTCCTCCAGGAGGGTGGCGAGGTCGAGGTGTTCCATGAGGGCGGCGGTGACGCGGTTGGCGGCGGCCGCCTGGACATCCGGGTCGGAGGCCAGCGGGGCGACGGTGGAGACGTAGCGGTCCGTGTCCCCGACGATGCTGGAGGTCCAGGACGCGACGATGCCCAGCGGGGCCAGCACACAGCCGATGATGATCAGGACGGCTGACAGCAGCGACTTCATCCGGTGCTTCGGCGGAGTCCGTTGCGCGGCCTCCGCTTCCAGGGCGGCGACCCTGGCCCGCAGTGCCGCGAGTTCGCCCGCGCTTTCGTCACCCTGCATGGCTGACCTCCTACGGGGTCGGGAGCCGTGGATCCCGGAGGATCGGTGGATGACGCTGAACCTGCGCCGGAGCAGGCGGCTCCCCTTGCCCCACAGCCTGCCCCGGCGCGCCAGGGGCGGCATCCGCAGTTCGGCCGTACGAATGAACGCGGAGGTTCGCCGGATTCACCGGGCGGGAGGAGAGGCCGGGACGGGCGCGCTGTGCGCTGCCACTCGGCGGGGAGGACGTCCGTACGGAGCGGACGATCAAGGGAAGGAGGAGTACCCACTCCTTTCCACTCTCAAGTTATAACGCACAGGGGGGCTTGCGGCAAGGCCCCACTCGTACCGCAGAATCGCACCTCGAAGCCAGGACCTGCGGAAACGGGAGATCCCCATAGTGCGTGTGCTGTTGTCGGTTGACGGGTCGTTCGATGAGTTCGCGGGTGCCACCGCAGATCGGAGCTGCTGACATGGACTCCCTGACCACCACCAGTGCGTTCGACCTTCCCGCCCGCCTCTCCGCCAAGGCCGACCCGGCGTTGATCGGCGGCGACGAGAAGCACTTCGCGGCCGTCGCACAGAGCCTGGAGCAGACGATCGCCGAGCTGTCCGACCGCCTGGAGGCACTGCGCAGGGCCCCCGGCGGCCTGGGCCGGGAGGCGATGGACCGGGACGTGGAGATCCACCGGCTGACGGGCCGTCTGCGGACCCTGCGGCGCTTCGGGTTGGACCTGTGTCTCGGGCGCATGGTCGGCGAGGACGACCCCGAGCCCGTGTACATCGGGCGGCTCGGCCTCACCGACGGCGCGGGGGGCCGGCTGCTGATCGACTGGCGCTCGCCCGCGGCCGAGCCGTTCTTCGCCGCGACCCACGCCGGCCCGATGGGTCTGGCGAGCCGCCGCAGGTACCGCTGGACCCGCGGCCGGATCGGTGACTACTGGGACGAGGTGTTCACCGCCGACGGGTTCGAGGGGCACGCCGCGCTCGACGACCAGTCCGCCTTCATCGCCGGACTGGGCAGCAGCCGGTCGCCGCGGATGCGTGACGTGCTCGCCACGATCCAGTCCGACCAGGACGCCGTCATCCGCGCGGGTTCGCGCGGCGCCCTCGTCGTCGACGGCGGTCCGGGCACGGGCAAGACCGTCGTGGCCCTGCACCGCTCCGCGCATCTCCTCTACTCCGACCCCCGCCTCGGTCACCGTCGGGGCGGTGTGCTGTTCGTCGGTCCGCACCAGCCCTACCTGGCCTATGTCGCGGATGTGCTGCCCAGCCTCGGTGAGGAGGGCGTGCAGACCTGCACCGTGCGGGACCTCGTCGCCGAGGGGGCCTCGGCCGCGGCCGAGGCCGACCCGCGGGTGGCGTTCCTGAAGTCGTCCGCGGAGATGGTGAAGGCGATCGAGAAGGCCGTCCGGATCTACGAGGAGCCGCCCGCCGAGGGGATGACGGTCACGACCCCGTGGTCCGACGTCTGGCTGAGCCCGGACGACTGGGCGGAGGCGTTCGAGGCGGCCGCGGGTACCGCGCACAACGAGGCGCGCGAGGTGATCTGGGAGGAGCTGCTGACGATCCTGCTCGACAAGTTCGACGACGAGGACCTCTCGCCCGACCTGTTCCGCAGATCGCTGCGGTACGACGAGGAGCTGGTCGGGACGCTCGACCGCGCGTGGCCGACGATCGATGCGGCCGATCTCGTCGGGGACCTGTGGTCGGTGCCGTCCTACCTGCGGATGTGCGCCCCGTGGCTCAGCCGCGAGGACGTGGCGCAGTTGCAGCGCGCGGACGCCCAGGCCTGGACGGTGTCCGACCTGCCGCTCCTGGACGCGGCGCGGCAGCGGCTCGGAGACCCTGAGTCGGCGCGGCGGCTGCGGCGGCGGGGCGCCGCGGTGGCGGCCGAACGCGAGCGCATGGCCGGAGTCATCGACGACCTGCTAGCGGCCGATGACGACGGTGAGGGCGCCGTGACGATGCTGCGCGGCAAGGACCTGCAGGACAGCCTGATCGACGAGGGCGCGCTGCCCGGCGCGGACCCGGACCTGCTCGCCGGACCGTTCGCGCACATCGTCGTGGACGAGGCTCAGGAACTGACCGACGCGGAGTGGCAGATGCTGCTGCTGCGCTGCCCGTCGCGCAGCTTCACCATCGTCGGGGACCGCGCCCAGGCCCGGCAGGGGTTCACGGAGTCGTGGCGGGAGCGGCTGGAGCGGATCGGGTTCGACCGGATCGACGTGGCCTCCCTGACCATCAACTACCGGACGCCCGAGGAGGTCATGGCGGTGGCGGAGCCGGCCATCCGGGAAGCGCTCCCGGACGCCAACGTGCCGGCCTCCGTCCGCAGCAGCGGCATTCCCGTCGTGCACGGATCCGTCGCGGAGCTGGACTCGATCCTCGACGGCTGGCTGGACGCGCACGCCGACGGGGTCGCCTGTGTCATCGGCGCCGACGGCATCGGGGCCGGCGAGATCGGGGCCGGCGCCTTCCGGGAGACCTCCCGGGTCCGGTCGCTGACCCCCGGGCTGTCGAAGGGGCTGGAGTTCGACCTCGTCGTCCTCGTCGACCCGCAGACCTTCGGTACGGGGATCGAAGGAGCGGTCGACCGCTATGTCGCGATGACCCGGGCGACGCAGCAGCTCGTCATCCTCACGAGTTCCTGACCCGCTCGTGGCGTCCGTCCGCCGGCGGACGCGCAGGCCGGGCCCCGCCGGATCCGCGCCGCCGCCGGACCACCGGGGCCACCAGGACGACGAGGACCGCGGCGCCGTACGCGGTCGCGCTCAGCGCCGGCCGGTGGCCGAAGACCGGTGCGAGGAGGTAGCCGGCCGCGCCCGCGAGGGCGATGCCGAGCCATTCCCAGCGTCCGTCCAGGGCCACGAGGGCGATCAGGAGCAGGGCGTACCAGGAGTAGCCGGGAGTGAGGAGCGCGAAGGCCCATCCGGTGACCAGGAGGGCGCCGCTCCACGGGCGCCGGGGGTCGCCGCGCCGCATCACGTACAGGGACACGCCCGCCATGGCGGCGAGGAGCACCGGCAGCGCCCAGCTGTCGGGCAGGACGAGGCGGAGCAGGGCGTAGCGGGAGCCGGCGGAGGGGTCGTCGTAGCCCTCCTCGTCCACGTAGCCGCCGAGGTAGCCGAGGACGGAGTCGTGCGAGAGGAGGACGTAGGGCAGGTAGGCCAGCAGGGTGAAGGCAGCGGCGGGAACCAGGACGGCGGCCGCGTCGCGGACCCGGCGCACCCCGGACAGCGCGCCGGGCAGGACGACGGCGGGCATGAGTTTGGTGGCGATGGCGGCGCCGAGGACGAGGCCTCCCGCTGCCCGGCGGCGGAGGCCGCGCTCCGCGACGAGACCGAGGCCGATGACGGCGAGCAGCACGCCCAGTACGTCCACGTGCGCGTTGTTCACGGCTTCGATCGGTACGGCGGGACACCAGGCCCAGTACGCGGCGCGGCGCAGGTCCTGCCCCCGGCGGCGCAGGATCAGCAGCAGTGCGCCGGTCACGCCGAGGGAGAGGAGGCCGGCCCCGATCTGGAGCGGCTTGTGCCGGGCTCCGTGCGGGGAGAGCCGGTCGACCGCCAGGAAGTACGCCTCGGCGACGGGCGGGTAGATGGTGTGCACGGCGGGCCGGTTGATGCGGGTGCAGTGCGGGACGGGGCCGCCGCCGGGAAGCGGGGCACGGTCCGGGCCCGCGCAGGCGGCGCCCGTGGGAAAGAGCCAGGGGTCGCGCAGCCGGGCCGGTCCAGGGTCCTGCGGGGCGTGGTCGTACGGGGAGATGCCGGCCGACTGGACCCGCCCGTCCCAGGCGTAGCGGTAGGAGTCGGTGCTGGTCCGGGGCGGCGCCACCAGCCCGGTCACGGCGACGGCGAGGGCCCCGGCGAGGAGCAGGGGCACGACGCGGTGGGCCGGGACCCTGCGCAGGGCGAGCAGGGCGAGGGCGAACAGCGCCCAGCAAACCGCGTACCGGAGGAACAGCCCCGCGGCGTCGGTGAAGTAGCCGTCGTGGCGGACGGTGAGGACGAGGGCGGCGGTCAGGGCGGCGAGGGCCGCGAGTGCGGTCGGGACGGTGCGCGGTTTCACCTCCGCAGCGTCCCAGCAAGTGGTCCGGAAGTGGCGCCCGCCGTCCGGCACGTCCGCATTCCGTAAGGTGTTCAACCCGCCCACCGGGGTGGCGGCGGGGTGTCATGGGCTCATGCGCTTCACTCCGCCCCCGGGCCCGCCCATCACCTTCACGGCGCGGCTGCACGACGCCCGTACCGCGACGGTGATCGGCCGCCTGCTCGGGCTCGCCATCGTCGTCTGTTTCGCCACCGGTGTGCTCAGCCACTTCCTCCAGCACCCGCCGGCCTGGCTCGCCGACCGGCTGCCGAGCCGCCCGTACTGGGGCTACCGGTTCAGCCAGGGCCTGCACGTGGCCTCGGGCACCGCCGCGATCCCACTGCTGCTCGCCAAGCTGTGGACGGTCTACCCGCGGCTCTTCGCGTGGCCGCCGGTACGGTCCGTGCGGCACGCGCTGGAACGCCTCTCGGTGGCCGTGCTCGTCGCCGCCGCGCTCTTCCAGCTGTTCACCGGGCTGCTGAACACCTTCCAGTGGTACCCCTGGCCGTTCTCCTTCGTGCCCGTGCACTACGCCGTCGCCTGGCTCCTGCTGGGATCGGTGCTGCTGCACGTCGCCGTTCAATGGCCGCGGATCCGCGACCACTTCACCCGCCGCTCCCCCGGCACCCTGGCGCTGCCCGAGGCCGACGGGCCGGACCGGCGGCAGCTGCTGGCGGCCGTCGCGGCGGGGGTCGGCGCGGTCACGCTGACCACGGTCGGGCAGTCCGTCACCGCGCTCGGCCCGCTGGAACTGTTCGCTCCGCGCAGCCCGGCCCACGGTCCGCAGGGGCTGCCGGTGAACCGTACGGCTGCCGCGGCCCGCGTCACCGCGGCCTCGCTGGACGGCTGGCGGCTGACCCTGGCCGGGCCGCGCCCGGCCACCCTCACGCTGGCGGAGCTGCGCGCGCTCCCGCAGCACGAGGTGACCCTGCCCATCGCCTGCGTGGAGGGCTGGAGCAAGTCCGCCCGGTGGACGGGGGTACGGGTGCTGGACCTGCTGGAGCGGGCCGGAGGGGGACCGGACGCACGCTGCCGGGTGGTGTCGCTGGAAGTGGCGGGCGCGTACCGGGTGATGGAGATGGGCCGCCTGTACGCGCAGGACCCGCTCACCCTGCTGGCGCTGCGCCTGAACGGTGAGGTGCTGTCCCTGGACCACGGCTACCCGGCGCGGATCATCGCCCCGAACCGGCCGGGCGTGCTCCAGACCAAGTGGGTCGGCCGACTGGAGGTGGCGTGATGGCCTTCCGGTACGCGGTCGGCGGCTTCGGCCTGGCCGTCATGGCCTTCGGCGGATTCCTGCTGGTGCGGGAGCCCGAGCCGTGGCGGATCGCCCTGTGGCTCGCGGGCGGCGTCCTCGTGCACGACGGGCTGATCGCTCCCCTGGTCATCGCGGTCGGGGCGCTCTGCGCGGCGGCGGGCCTGCGCCTGCGCGGGGTCCCGCGCGCCGCGCTGGTCGTCGCGGGGTCCCTGACGGTGATCGCCCTGCCGCCGCTCCTGCGCCCCGGTGGCGTGGCCAACGCGTCGGTGCTGCCGCTCGATTACCCACGGAACTGGCTGCTGGCGATGGCCGCGATCGGCGTGCTCACGGCCGGGTACGCGGGAGCGCGCGCGTGGGCGCGGCGGCGACGCGCGGCCCTGCGGCGCTGACGAGGGAAACAGGGACGAGGAAGGGGGAGCTGCTGCCGTACCGGCAGCAGCTCCCCCTTCCTCTACCGCCCCTGTCAGCGCCGCAGGTCCACGAAGCAGCGGCCCGCGGCCTGCCAGGTGGCGGCCCGGGTCCAGCCGGCGTCCGCGGCACGGCCGCACAGGGCGCGGGCGCCGAGCCGGGCCCACCAGAAGGGCGCCCCGTGCCCGCCACGGCCGTCGTCGACGTGGACCTCTACGCGTTCGTCGACGTCGGCGGTGGTCACCTCGACCAGCAAGGAGCCGTCCGGGGCGGCGAGTTGGGCGGCACGGGTCAGCAGAGCGGCCGGGTCGCCGCCGATGCCGATGTTGCCGTCGATGAGCAGGACCGTGCCCCAGCGTCCCTCGCCGGGCAGCGGGTCGAAGACCGACCGGCACAGGGCGCTGCCGCCGGCTCGCGTCGTACGGGCCACGGCCTCGGGGGTGACGTCCACGCCCAGCGCCCGGTGCCCGCGCGCGGCCAGGGTGGCGACGAGGCGCCCCGGGCCGCAGCCGATGTCCAGGACGGGTCCCGTACAGCGGGCGAGGACGCCCTCGTCCGCCTCGTCCGGTTCGGCGCACCAGCGCTCCACCTCCAGCGGCAGCAGCCAGCCGTCCGCGCGCCGCAGGTAGAGGGGGCCCTGGCCGGCGCGCAGCGCGTCGGCGTAGGGGTCGGCCCGCCAGGCGAGGGCGGGTTCGGCGAGTTGGGCGGTCATCGTGTCACCGTGCGGAGGCCGGAGTGCAGGGCGGCGAAGCGGGTACCGGGCACGGCGGCGGCGACCCGCGCCGCGTCGGCCGGGGTGTCCACGTCGCACAGCTCGGGCAGGTCCCGTACCGCCCGCCCGGAGGCGGTCAGCCGGCCGCGCTGCAGTTCGCCCGTGGTCGGCAGGGACATCGGTACGCCGAGGAACAGGGCCGGGTCGGGCTCGGCGAGGCCGAGCGCCCAGAACCCGCCGTCGTCGGCGGGGCCGAACCAGGCGTCCGTCTCGCTGAAGTCGAGGCCGCGGGCGAGGAGGTCCGGGGTGACCTGCGGGGTGTCCATGCCGATGAGCAGGGCCGGCCCGGTGGCCCGGGCGAAGGCCTCGGCCAGCCGGGCGTCGAGCCCGCCCGCGCACTGCGGCACGATCTCGATGCCGTGGGGCAGCCAGGGTCCGGGCGCTCCGTCGAGTACGAGAACGCGCCGCAGGGCCGGGGTGTCGAGTACGGCGGCCAGGGTGTCCTGGAGCGCGGCGCGCGCCAGCTCGGCGGCCTGCTCGGGGGTGAAGTGCGGGGTGAGGCGGGTCTTGACCCGGCCGGCGACGGGGGCCTTGGCGATGACGAGGAGGGTGCTCATGCGGAAACCCCCTCGCTGGGCGCGGAGCGGCCGCCCGGAGGCTCGGCGAGCACCACGCGCATGTCCCGTACCGCCTGCCATGTGCCCCGCCAGGTGCCGGTGACCTTGGACTTCCCGGAGCGGGGCAGGTACGGGACGTCGGTCTCGGCGACGCGCCATCCGGCGTCGGCGGCCCGGACGACCATCTGGAGCGGGTAGCCGCTGCGCCGGTCGGTCAGTTGCAGGCCGAGCAGCGCCTCGCGGCGCGCGACCCGCATCGGTCCGAGGTCGTGCAGCCGCAGTCCGGTACGGCGGCGCAGCATCCGCGCCAGCGCGAGGTTCCCTGCACGGGCGTGCACGGGCCAGGCGCCGCGCCCCTGCGGGCGGCGGCGGCCGAGCAGCAGGTCGGCCCTGCCCGCGGCGACGTCCGCCGCCATGGCGGCGAGCAGCCCGGGGTCCATGGAGGCGTCGCAGTCGCAGAAGCAGACCAGGTCGGCACGGGCCGCGAGGAGCCCGGCGTGGCAGGCGGCGCCGAAACCGCGCCGGTCCTCGTGCACGACGGTGGCGCCCAGGCTCCGGGCGATCTCCGCCGAGCCGTCGGTCGAGCCGTTGTCGACGACGATGGCGCGCCATCCGGCCGGCACACGGGCCAGCACCCAGGGAAGCGCCTGCGCCTCGTCGAGGCACGGCAGTACGAGGTCCGCGCGGGGCGGAGCACAAGCTGATGAAGTCACCCTCCACACCGTAGGAATCGGAACCGGGGAAAAGGGGCCCGCAGACCTTACGAAACACGGACGCCGTCCCACGGGAGGGGGTCCCGCGCCACACCTGGGCGCGGGCAGGTGACAGCCTGGGGTCATGGCAGTGAGCAATGTGGAGCGTACGAACGGGGAATCCCGCGGCAGCCAGGGCAGCGTTCTGGTCGTCGACGACGATCCGACCGTCTCGGAGGTCGTGGCCGGGTACCTGGAGCGGGCCGGATTCACGGTGCGCCTGGCGGCGGACGGTCCGGCCGGCCTGCGTGCCGCCGAGGAGCACCGCCCCGACCTGATGGTCCTCGACCTGATGCTCCCCGGGATGGACGGCCTGGAGGTCTGCCGCCGGCTGCGCGCCGGGGAGAACGGCGTCCGGCCCGTCCCCGTCATCATGCTCACCGCACGCGGGGACGAGGACGACCGGATCCTGGGCCTGGAGGTGGGCGCGGACGACTACGTGACCAAGCCGTTCAGCCCGCGGGAGCTCGTGCTGCGGGTGCGCTCCGTACTGCGCCGGGCGCAGGCCGGTACCCCGGCCGGTGGCGCGGAGGGCGGTCCGCGGCTCGCCGTGGCGGGCCTGGTACTGGACCCGGCGGCCCGCCGGGTCCACAAGGAGGGCCGGGAGCTCGCGCTCACCCTGCGGGAGTTCGATCTCCTCGCCTACTTCCTGCGCCACCCCGGCCAGGTCTGCGACCGGGAGCGGCTGATGCGCGAGGTCTGGGGCTGGGACTTCGGCGACCTGTCGACGGTCACCGTGCACATCCGGCGGCTTCGCGGCAAGATCGAGGACGATCCGGGGAGCCCGCAGCTGATCCGGACCGTCTGGGGCGCCGGCTACCGCTTCGAGCCGGCCCCGGACACCGCGGCCGAGCACGACTTCCGGACGGAGGACGGCCATGCGTGACTTTCTGCTGATCGCCGTGTACGCGCTCCTCGGCGCGGGTGCCGCCGGGCTGCTCGGGGCCGTGGCGCTGCGGATACTGCGCCGGCGCAGCGTCGCCGTCTCCCTCGCGATCGTCGCCGCGGTCGCCGTGTCCGCGATGCTCGCCGGAACGCTGACCGTGGCGTGGGCGATGTTCCTTTCCTCCCACGACCTGGCCGTCGTGACCATGGTCGTCGCGACGGCCGCGGCCGTCTCGATGGCCACCGCGCTGCTGCTGGGCCGCCAGGTCGTCCGGCGCTGCCGGGAACTCGTCGGCGCGGCCCGGGTCTTCGGGGAGGAAGGTACGTTCGCGGCGCCGACGGTGCCCGCTCCCGCCGAATTCACGGCGCTGAGCCGCGAACTGGCCCTCACCAGCGAACGGCTGGCGGCGTCCCGCGAGCGCGAGCGGGCCCTGGAGGCCTCGCGGCGCGAGCTCGTGGCCTGGATCTCGCACGATCTGCGCACCCCGCTGGCCGGGCTGCGCGCGATGTCGGAGGCGCTGGAGGACGGCATGGCCGCCGATCCCGCCCGCTACCACCGGCAGATCCGTACCGAGGTCGACCGCCTCAACTCCATGGTCGGCGACCTCTTCGAACTCTCCCGCATCCACGCGGGTGCGCTGTCCCTCACCCTGACCCGGATGTCCCTCCACGACCTGGTGGGCGACGCCGTGGCCGGCACCGATGCGCTCGCCCGCGAGCACGGCGTACGGCTGGTCGGCGAGGGAGTCGCCTCGCTGCCGGTGGAGGTGGACGGCAAGGAGATGACCCGGGTGCTGTCCAACCTCCTGGTCAACGCCATCCGCCACACACCGGCCGACGGGACGGTCGCGATCGCCGCCGAACGCCGCGCGGACTCCGTGGTGCTCTCGGTCACCGATGCCTGCGGAGGCATCCCCGAGGAGGACCTCCCGCGCGTCTTCGACACGGGCTGGCGCGGCACCCCGGCCCGTACCCCTCCCTCGGGCGCGGGCCTGGGCCTGGCGATCGTCCGGGGCATCGTCGAGGCCCACGCGGGCCACGCGAACGTCCACAACGTCTCCGGCGGCTGCCGCTTCGAACTGACCCTGCCGGCCGCTGCCGGCTAGGGGCAGCGGACCTGTGGGTCGCGGTCAGTAGAAGCTGTCCGCGTCCGGTGCGCCGCCTTCGTGCGTGTGGGTCCGCCACGCCGGTGTCACGGTCCCGGCGCGATGGAAACGGCCTGGCCCGTGGCCAGTTCGGCCATGCCCGCGGCGAAGGGGACGGCCGGGCGCCAGCCCAGCTCGTGGCGCAGGCGCGCCGAGTCGGCGGTGATGTGCCGGACGTCGCCGAGCCGGTACTCGCCCGTGACGACCGGGGCCGGGCCACCGCACGCGGCAGCCAGCGCCCCGGCCATGTCGCCGACGGTCCGCGGGTCGCCGCTGCCGACGTTGTACGCGGTGAGGCCCGCGGGCCCGGCGCCCGCGTCCCCCTCGGCCAGGGCATCCAGCGCCACCGCGTTGGCCGCGGCCACGTCCCGCACGTGGACGAAGTCCCGGCGCTGTCCGCCGTCCTCGAAGACGCGCGGCGCCTCGCCGCGCGCGAGCGAGGACGTGAACAGCGCCGCCACCCCCGCGTACGGGGTGTCACGGGGCATCCTCGGCCCGTAGACGTTGTGGTAGCGCAGCGAGACGACGCGTCCGCCGGTGGCCCGGGCCCAGGAGGCCGCGAGGTGTTCCTGGGCGAGCTTGGTCGTGGCGTAGACGTTCCGGGGGTCCGTCGGGGCGTCCTCCGTGACCAGCCCCGGCGCCAGGTCGGCGCCGCAGACCGGGCAGCGCGGCTCGAACCGCCCGGCCCGCAGATCGCTCTCGGCGCGCGGGCCGGGCCGGACCGTGCCGTGGGCGGGGCACTCGTAGCGTCCCTCGCCGTAGACGACCATCGACCCGGCGAGCAGCAGCCGCGGTACCCGCGCCCGCGCCATCTCGGCCAGCAGCACCGCGGTGCCCAGGTCGTTGGCCGACACGTAGCCGGGCGCGTCCCCGAAGTCCTTCCCGAGCCCCACCCTGGCGGCCTGGTGACAGACCGCGTCCATGCCTGCCAGTGCCTGTGCCACGGCGTCCGGGTCCCTTACGTCCCGCCCGCCCTCGGCCAGGTCGAAGACCACCGGCTCATGGCCGCGGCCGATCAGCTCGGCGACGATGTGCGAGCCGATGAAGCCCGCGCCTCCAGTCACAAGTACGCGCATGCCCCGACGCTATGCCGCGTACGGCCCGGCGAGGCGCGTGCCGGGCCGCACGTCACGGTTCCGTAAGGACCCGGACGCCGGCGTACCTGTGGCCGATCAGCGCACGGGACCCGACAGCGGTGCGGGAAGCGCCGGCATGATCGGGGGCAGAACGCGCGGAGCGGCCGACGGGGTCTGAGAGGAGGGGGCCTGGGCGGACGGGGTCTCGGAGGAGCGGTTCTTCGCGGCCGGGTCCGGGGTGCGCGGCGCGGTGGTGCCGCAGAGGGACCGGTCGCGGTAGTCGCGCATCGCGGCGTCGGCCGGATGCGGGTCGAAGGCGGTGCCGTCCGCGTTGACTCGCTGGTACTTCATCAGGTTGTACCCGATGGCGAACTGACGGCTGCCGTCCGGGCTGGACAGCGCCCAGGTGCCGGCGCCCCAGACTCCCCCGTCGTGCCCCCAGGCCGGGCCGCACGGCGTGTCGATGGAGTAGATGCCGAAGCCGTAGCGCATGGCCACGGCGCCCGTCTCGTCCTTGACGTCGACCGTGGTGCGCATCTGGTCCAGCTGGCGGCGCGGCAGGATGTCGCCGCCCAGCAGGGCGCGGTAGAAGGTGTTGAGGTCCTGCGGGGTGGAGACGAGGGCTCCGGCGGTGCCGGCCCAGGTCATGTTGTAGTCGCTGTAGTCGCGCGGGGGGTCGATGAGCCCGTAGAAGCTCTCGTACATGCGGGCGTGGGCGCCGCGGATGCGCGGGTCGGTACCGGGGAAGTAGGTGTCGCGCAGCCCCACGCGGCGGATCACGTCCCGCGTGATCACCTGCTCCGGGTCCTGGCCGGTCACCTTGCGGAGCACCTCGCCGAGCAGCACGTAGTTGGTGTTGGAGTAGGACCATTCGGTGCCGGGCTCGAACAGCTGCGGCCTGGCCACCCCGTACCCGATCAGCTCGGCGGGCTTGATCGTGCGGTAGCGGTGCTCGTCCAGGCTCTCCGTGGTCCCCTTCAGGAGGGAGGGGAAGGCATCGCCTATGTAGTCGTGGATACCGCTGGTGTGGTTGAGGAGCATGCGCACGGTCACCTTGCGGCCGCGCTCGCCGGGCAGCAGCTCGGGCACGTAGTCGCCGACCGGCCGGTCCAGGTCCACCCGGCCCTTCGCGGACTGCTGGAGGACGGCCACGGCGGTGAACGTCTTGGTGACGCTGCCGACGCGGTGCCGGAGGTCGGGCCGGACCTTGCGCCCGGTGGCGATGTCGGCGAGGCCGGCGGCGCCGTCGAAGCGCTCGCGGCCGTCGCGGACCCCGGAGTAGACGCCGTACAGGCCCGCCTCCTGGATCGCGTGCAGTCCCGCCTGCAGCTGGGTCCGGTCGAGGCGCCGGCCGGCGTCCCGGCCGTAGGCGCTCGGCGCGACCTGGACGGCGGCGCTCGCGGCGGGCGCGAGGCCCGCCAGCAGGGCTATGGCGACGGCGGTGGCCGAGGCGGCGCGGCGCAGTCGCGGTGCGGGTCGGTCGGCAGGACGGGTGTGGGGCACGGCGGCTCCTCGTCGGTGGCCCGTTGGGGCCCGGCGATCTCGGTCCCTTCAATTCTTCGTTCCCGACCCTCGCCGCGACCTCCTCCGCCCGGACGAACCGGGCATCAACCTCCAGACTGAGAAGCACCTTGACAGGCCATTACATTTGTCACGTCGCGCTCCCGGGCCCAGGGCCCCGTCCGATGCGGCACCCCCTGGCCCGCACACCCCCTGACCAGCGGACTGTGACTCCGCCCACCCTCCCTTGACCGGAGAAGGAAGGGCTACCTAACTTCGACGTATGGCCCCCCACGACCCCACCCCTCCCTCCGACGCCTCCGACGCCGCCGGTGCCTCCGGTACACCTGGCGCCTCCGATGCGTCCGAGCTGGTCGATTTCGCCGTCGACCTCACCTCGCAGGAGGTGCTCCGGCGCGCCCAGGTGATGGCCGCCCTCGGCCCGGACTGGGATCCGATGGAGGTGCTCCTCGGTGAGGAGGCCGCGTACGACCTGCTCTATTCCGGTCTCGACGCGGAACAGCAGCGCCTCTACGACGACCTGGTGGCGGCCGGTGTGCTGCCCGCGCGCGGAGACGGCCGTGCTGCCGCTTGACCCGCAGGCCGACCCCGGGCGCCGTGCCTGGGTGGCCTGCCCGAAGTGTGCGGACGCGCGCGGCTGCGAACCCTGCGAGCAGCGGCGCACCTGCTCCACGCACTGGCGCTACCTGCTCACCAACACCGGCAGCATGCTCCACCTCCAGTGCCCCGGGTGCACCCACGTCTGGGTGCACGAGAGCGGCTTCGGAGCCACCCGCTCCCTGTGGGACCGCGTCACGGGCACCCGGCCCGGCTTCTGACCGCCGTGCCGGGGGTCAGGTGGCGGTCCAGCCGCCGTCCAGGGGGATCGAGGCACCCGTGACGTAGCCGGTGTGCGGGCCGCAGAGCCACAGGACGGCTGCGGCGACCTCCTTTGGTTCGATCAGCCGCTTGACCGCGGAGCGGCTCAGCAGCACCTCGGACACCACCTGAGCGGCGTCGATGCCGTGAGCGGCGGCCTGGGCCTCGATCTGCCGCTCGACCAGTGGTGTGCGGACATAGGCGGGGTTCACGCAGTTGCTGGTGACGCCGTGCGGTGCCCCTTCGACGGCCGCGACCTTGCTCAGCCCTTCGAGTGCGTGCTTCGCGGTCACGTAACCGGCCTTGAACGCGCTGGCGCGCAGCCCGTGCGCACTGGAGATGTTGACGATGCGACCCCAGCCGCGTGCGCGCATGTGGGGCATGGTCCGGCGGATCAGCAGGAACGGCGCGTGCACCATCACGCGCTGCATGAGGGCGAAGCGGTCCGGCGGGAACTCGGTCAGCGGGGCGACGTGCTGCAGCCCGGCGTTGTTGACCAGGATGTCGATGTCGGCCGGCAGCTCCCCGACGGTCTCGTCCCGGGAGAGGTCCACCACGTGCGCCTGCCCGCCGATCGTCCCGGCGACGGCCTTCGCGGTCGCGGCGTCCTTGTCCACCACGTGTACGTGGGCCCCGGCCGCGGCGAGCGCCGAGGCGCAGGCCCGCCCGATGCCGCCGCCGGCGCCGGTCACCAGGGCGGTACGGCCCGCCAGGTCGATGCCCATGGCGGCGGCAGCCGGTCCGTGGGGCACGGGAGGGTATCCGCTTGTCATGCCCGGAATCATCCGGGACACCCGTGGGCCGCTCCCATGTGCGCGCCCGCCACAGTCGGGCCGCGAGGTGTGTCGGCCGTCGCCAGGGCCGCCACGGGCCGGCCCGCACAGGGCCGCGGAGGCCCACGGAAGCCCGCACGGGCCCGACCGCTACGCGGGCCCGAGCAGGTCCAGGAGCGGGGCCAGCGCGCCGGGCCGCCGGTCGACCGGGAGGTGGTCGACGAAGTGCACCGGGCAGCCGAGCGCCAGCGCGCCGCCGTCCGCCTCACGGCTGTCGCCGACCATCAGCACGTCGGCGGGGGCCAGGCCCAGCCGGTCGCAGGCGGTCTGGAAGATCACCGGATCGGGTTTCTGGGTGCCCAGCTCGAAGGAGAGCACGTAGGCGTCGACCAGCTCGTCGAGCCCGTGCGCGCGGAAGACCGGCCGCAGGTCCCATCCGATGTTGCTGACCACCGCCACCGGGAGCCCCCGGCGGCGCAGTGCGCGCAGGGTGGGCCCGGTGTCCGGGTAGGGGCGCCAGGCGGCGGGGGTCATGTGGCGGTCGTAGAGCGCCCGCGCCAGCTCCGGGTCCGTGATCCCGGCAGCGCGGGTCAGGCCGCCGTAGGCGGCCCGGTGCTGCTCGGCGCTGAGGTCCCGCTGATCCCACAGGGTTTCGAGGTGCGCCGGCATGTGCTGGGGCGACGGTCCGCCGGGCAGTGCGCCGTACTCGGTCAGCCGCCGCGCGGTGTCGCCGAACTCCGGCTCGGCCGGCGGGATGCCGGTCTCCGCGAGGGCGGCGGCGAGCCACTCCTCGGTCGACTCGACGCGCAGCAGTGTGCCGGAGAAGTCGAACATCACTCCCTTGATCATGCGGTGATCGTAGTCCGGTCTGGTCCGGACCGAGCCGCCTCCGGGGGGACTCAGGTGGTCGGGTGCAGCCTGGACACGACGGGGGCGGCCGGCGAACCCTGCGGACTCCCGTCGATGGCGGCCAGGGCGCTGCCTGCCAGCCAGGTCCGCCAGTCCACGTTCCAATCGCCGAAACCGTTGTCGAAGGGGGCCATCTTCTCCCCGCCGCTGTTGACCACCTCCACGATGTCTCCTTCACGGACGGTCTCGAAGAACCAGGCGGCGTCCTCGGTGCTCATGCCCGTGCAGCCGTGGCTCACGTTCTCCTCGCCCTGCGACTCGACCGACCAGGGCGCCGCGTGGATGTACTCGCCGCTCCAGGTCACCCGGGTCGCGTAGGAGACGGGCAGGTCGTAGAACTCGCTGGTGCCGCGCTGGATGCCGACCGTGTCACCGCGCATCCGGACCTTGGGCTCCTTGCGCAGCACGACCTTGATGCCACTGCGGGTCCTGAAGCCCGCTTTGCCGGTGGTGACGGGGATCGTCCTGATGACCCGCCCGTTGCGGCGTACGGTCATCCGGTGGGTGGCGGAGTCGGTGACGGCCTCGATCCGGTCCGCGATGGTGAACTGCACCGCGTCCGAGGGGCCGCCGTAGTCGTGGTCCCCGACCTCGATCCCGTCGAGACCGCTGCGGACGCGGACGACGGTGTGGGCGGGCCAGTACGTACGCGGCCGGAAGTGCAGGGTCGATTCGTCGACCCAGTGCCACGCGCCCTCGACATGCGGCTCCGAGGTCACCTGCAGTGCCTGCTCCAGCCGGGCGCGGGCCGGGAGGTCGTCGGCGGGCACCGGGCGGCTGAGGCTCGCCGTCACGATCTCCCCCGCTCCGTACGTGCCGGGGCCCGGTCCGAACTCGACCGTCAGCCTGCCCCCGTCCGGGGGCGGCGCGGTCCGGAACGCCATGGTCACCCCGACCGCGGTCCCGTCCGCGTCCAGGGCGCCGACCTGCACGGTGTAGGTCTCGCCCGCCCGCAGCGGCTCGCTGTTCAGCCAGCGGTCGCTGTGCGGGGCGAGCTCGCCGGCGAGATGGCGGCCGTGTCCGTCGCGTACGGTCACGTCCGTGAGGCGGCCCTGTTCCGCGAGGGCGATCTGGAGCGGCCCGCCGGAATCCGTGGGGAGCACCTCGGTCCGGGCGTTCTGCGCCGCGCCGCCGAGGGAGGGCTCCTTCACGACGGATCCCACCCCGCGCGCGGTGGCCCGTACCCGCTGTTCCTGCCAGCCGCTGCACAGCCCGGGGCGGAACATGCGCACCGCGCACGGCCCGTCGCCGGATCCACCGCCCTCATCCAGCACTCTCCCGACCAGCAGGGTGACCGCGGCCTCTCGCGGCGGGCCCGCGAGGGTCCCCTGCGCAGTGTCCGCATCGGGCGCCCGGCCCGGCGCTGCGGCGACGACCAGCATGGCCCCCGTCACCGCAGCCACGGCGCCCCACGCCTTGGTCGGTTGTCTCCGTCGCATTCGTCGCATAGCCGTATCAAAGCGATGCGGCGCCGAAATGATGATCATTCCCTCGGCGCTGCGGCCGAACGGGCACCCAAGTGAACTCGGACGGAGCACAGAACCCGCCCCCGGCGAGCGGGGCGCGGACGGAGGTCCGATAATCGGATGCCCTCCGGCGGGCCGCCCGCGACAATGCGGCCATGGCTATCCGCAGAGCACGGCTTGACGAGCTGCCCCTCCTCCAGGGCATCGAGAGGGCCGCCGGGCGCTGCTTCCGGGACATCGGCATGCCGGAGATCGCCGACGACGAGCCGCTGACGCTCGACGAGCTCGCCCCCTACCAACGGGCCGGGCTGGCCTGGGTGTCGGTCGACGGGGCCGGCGCCCCGGGCGCCTACCTGATCGCCGAGCGCGTCGAGGGCAATCTGCACGTCGAGCAGGTGTCCGTCCATCCGGACCGCGCACGCCGCGGGCTCGGCCGGGGCCTGCTGGAGCACCTGGCGGAGTTCGCCAGGCGCGAGGGCGCGCCCGCCCTGACCCTCACCACCTTCACCGAGGTCCCGTGGAACGCCCCGTACTACGAGCGCTGCGGCTTCCGGCCGCTGGCGGACGCGGGGCTCACTCCCGGACTGCGGGAGATCCGTGAGCGCGAGGCGGCGCACGGCCTGGACCGGTGGCCCCGCGTCTGCATGCGGCGGGACCTGTGACGGCGCCTCAAACCGGTGCGGGGACAGCCGGGCTTGAACCATTGGCAATTCGATGAGGGATACGTGATGTTCGAAGGAAAGCTGGTACGGCTGCGTGCGCTGCGCTCCGAAGACGCCGAGCACCATCTTCGGTGGCGCAACGACCCGGAGGTGGTGCACTGGGCCACGGCCGGTGATCCGTGTTTCGGCCCGGTCACGGCGGAGGCTGTCGGGCTCGGCTTCGAGACCATGCTGCGCCTGAGCCCGAGGGAGTCGGCCGTGTTCACGGTCGAGGACCTGGCATCCGGAAGGGTGATAGGCATGGCCGACTTCCGGGACCTGGACCCGTACGCGGGAGTGGCCACGCTGGGTATCACCATCGGCGAACGGGAGTTCTGGGGCTGTGGCCACGGCAGTGACGCGCTGCGGCTGCTCATCGGCCACCTGTTCGGCGCGTACGGCCTGAGCCGCCTGGAACTGGACACCTGGAGCGGCAACGAGCGCGCCGTGCGTGCCTTCACCAGGCTGGGTTTCCGGGAGGAAGGCCGCCGCCGGTCTGCGGTGCTGATGGAAGGGAAGCGCTACGACAGCGTGCTCTTCGGGATGCTTCGGGACGAGTGGTCGAATCCCGAGTGAACGAGGCTGCGGGCGTGGCGGAGCACCCCGGTTTCGGTGTGACGCTGACATGGCTGCTGGACCGCAGGGACCTCCGTGTGCAGGAGCCGGCCGATCGCGCCGGATCGATGACGACCGAGGTCCGAGCGGTGCTCGCGGGGGAAACCCCCGGCGAGGGGCTGCTCCGGCGGATCGCGCCGGTCCTGGGCTTCCACGCGGTCGATCTGTTCATCGTGGCGGGGCGGGCGGTCCCGGACGACTTGGCGCCGTTGGACGCCGCGGCCGAGCGGTGGGCGCCGTACATCGCGATGGATGCGGTGCACCTTCCTGCTTCGGAACGGCGTGAACTCCTGCAGCTCGTCCGCTCACTGCCGCAGGAGGAACGACCTTCCGTCTTCACCGCGAAGCGGCTCGCATCCGATGCCGGTCCGGGCGGTCGGGTCATCCGCATGCTCCAGTACCGCAATCTGGACCGGCTGGGCATGGCGAAGCTCCTGGCGGTGGTGACGCCCACCTACCTGTCGGCGGCCACTTATGGTGTGATCGGCTCCGGCGGCGCGGAGTTGACGCCCCGCCTGGTGACGGATTGCGCAGCCGTGCTGGGGATCGACGCCCGCGAACTGGCCGGGCTGACGGGCGTCGATCTGTGTGAGGTGCCACCGCCCGCGGCCCCGGAGGCGGTGGACGCCGCAGCTCTGCTGTGGGAGGCGCGGCGCCTCTCCGCGGCCCAGGCACAGCACGTCGCCGAGGTGGCGCGCTCCATGCGCGGGGACTGCGCCAACGGGTACTTCATCAACCTGCCCGGGTCCTGACACCTGCAGGTGAGCGAACGCACTCGATGGTCAGCCGCGGCTTTGCCGGCCGCCTGTGCGGGCCCCGCGGCGCCCACTCCCAGCAGAGCCCCCGCCGCGATCAGCGCGACCGCCGGAAGCCTGCGTGAACGTACCGCCATGTCCGCCCCTCCCGCGTTGCCGGAAGTCCCGTCCCAGGACCGGGCGTCGAGATTTCCACGGCCCCGCACGCGGTCAACGGCGCCCGGACGGTCATGGCCGGATCCGGGCGCGTACGCACCCGCGCGCCTTCGCCGAGCGCGAACCGGCCTCGCGGCGGTGCTCGCGATGTGCTGAGGTGGCCTGATGGATCTTCTTGTACTGGGCGGGACCGCATGGCTGGGACGTGAGATCACGCGGCAGGCGCTGGAGCGGGGGCACGCGGTGACCTGCCTGGCGCGCGGCGAGAGCGGCGCCGTCGCGCCCGGTGCGCGGCTGGTGGCCGCGGACCGGAACCAGGAGTCCGCCTACGCGGAACTCCTCGGCCGCGACTGGGACGCCGTGATCGAGGTGTCCTGGCAGCCGGCCTTCGTCCGCGGCGCGCTCGCGGCCCTCGCGGGGCGGACCCGGCACTGGACCTACGTCTCCTCCATCAGCGCCTACGCCGACCACGGCACGGTCGGCGCCGACGAGTCGGCCGCGCTGCTGCCGCCCGCCGAGGGCGACCACGTGGGGCGGGAGGAGTACGGGGAGGCCAAGGTCGCCTGCGAGGAGGCTTCGCGCGCCGCGGTGGGAGACCGCCTCGTCATCGCCCGGGCCGGCCTGATCGGCGGCCCGGGCGACGCGAGCGGACGGTCGGGGTACTGGGCGGCGCGCTTCGCCCGTGACGTGGACCAGCCCGTGCTCCTCCCCCGGTCCCCGCAGGTGCCGACCCAGGCGATCGACGTGCGCGATCTGGCGGGCTGGCTCCTGGACCTGGCCCACGAGGGGACCACCGGGACCTTCGACGCCGTCGGTCCCGTCGTCCCCTTCGACGACTGGGTCGGCCTGTCGGCACGCGCGGCCGGGTACACCGGACCGGTGGCGGAGGCGGACCCGCAGTGGCTCCTCGACCAGGGCGTCGGGCCGTTCATGGGCCCGGAGTCGATGGCCATGTGGATGCCGGATCCGAAGTGGGCCGGCTTCTGCGCCCGCAGCGGAGCCGCCGCGCATGCGGCCGGGCTGCACGACCGCCCGCGCGCGGAGATGCTGGAGGACCTCCTGCGGTGGGAGCGCGCCGAGGGCCTGGAGCGCCCCCGCCGGGCCGGTCTGAGCACCGCCCGCGAGCGGGAGCTGCTCACCGCCCTCGCCGACGCACCGGAGTGACGCCGCGCGGGACCGGCCGGGTCCGGCGGTGGTTCACTCCAGTCCGTACCGCCGGGCCGACTCCTCCTCCTGGGCCAGCCGGTGCAGCGCCTTCAGCACCGGCTGGAACAGGATGGTCGCCGCCACGGCGGTCTCGGCCTTCTCCGCCTCCGAGGGAAAGGTCTCCACGAAGTCCAGGTCCCGCACGGCCACTTGGTGCATCAGCTGCGCGTACGGGGCCATGAGCTCGGCGTCCCAGGGATAACCGAGCCGCGTCAGCGTGGCCACCGCCTCCACGAGCGAACGGTGGACCGGGGAGAGGTCCCCCAACTCCCGTGCGGTGGACCAGCCCAGCGTCCGCAGCAGCTGGTCGACCTCGGCGCGCGCGGCGACCGTCGCCTCGTCCTCACCGACACCGACCCCGACCCCGCCGTCGCCGTCGCCGCCACCTTTGCCGTCGGCCGGTTCGGGCTCGTGGGGCAGGGCCCACAGGGCCGCGCCCAGGCGCATCGTCCGGCCCAGGGACTCGTCGTCGACGTGCCCGAGCACCATCCGGACCCTGGCCACCGGCACCCGGCCGACCTGGATCATCGCGCGCACCAGCCGCAGTCTGCGCAGATGGCCCTCGCCGTAGTCGGCGGTCGTCGCGCTGACGCGGCGGCCCGGCGGCAACAGCCCTTCGCGCAGGTAGTACTTGATCGTGGCGATGGACACGCCGCTCCGCTCACTCAGTTCCGCGAGCCGCAATCTCTTGAACCTTCCCTTGGCGAGTGCCACTATCCAATCATGTGACGGTCGGACAGCAGTGCTATCCAACAAGGCGATCGGGAGGCCGGCATGTTCGCGAAACCCTTACCGGGCCGTACCACCGCAGCAGCCGAGGGGGACGTCGTCGTCCTGCTCATCGGAATGCGCATCAACCACTTCTGGGCCGTGCACCACTGGGTCCCGGTGATCCTGGCCATGCCGCGCATGCTGCGGGAGCTCGCCAGGGATTCCACCCGGGGGCTGCTCGGCCACGTCCTGCTCACCGCCTCGCCCCGCACGTACTACGTGGTCCAGTACTGGGAGTCCAAGGAGAAGCTCTACGCGTACGCCGCGGCCCCGGACATGCTCCACCACAAGGCCTGGTCGATCATCAACCGCAAGGATCGCGCGGGGCAGTTGCGCCGCCACGTGGGGCTCTGGCACGAGTCCTACATCGTGCCCGAGGGCTCGTACGAGTCGATCTACTTCGACATGCCGCCCTTCGGGCTGGCCGCGGCCACCGGGGTGCTGCCCCTGGAGAGCCGCGGCCGGCGCGCGGCCGACCGGTTCGCGCACCGCTCGCCCGCGGCCGGGCCGGATCGCTGAGCGGGGCCCGCGGTCAGCTCACCGCCGGGGCCTGGTCGCGATGGTGGCCGCGACGGTGACGGTCCGGGTGCAGGTGCCGTCGGGGTAGTGGTCCAGCAGGGCGTGGCGCAGCTCGGACTCGAAGGCGTCCTTCCGGTCGCCGAACAGGGCCGGACTGGAGCAGGCCCGGGAGAACTGCAGGCCGATCACCTGGTCCACCGTGCAGTGCGCGGACCGCACCCACGTGGTGGTCTCGACGCGGGAGAACACCGACTTCGCGAGATGGTCCTCCACGTCCCGCAGTTCCTCCATGTCCGCCGGTCCGTCCGCCGGTTCGTCCGCCCGTTCGTCCGCCGGTTCGTCCGCCGACCGCGTCGTCACCGCCGTGCCGTCCGCCGCGCCGTCGTCGGGTCCGAGGAAGCGCGTGCGCACCTCGTCGACGACGGACGGCCAGGCCGCCGCCACGGAGGTGACGACGGCGATCCCGCCGCGCGGTGCGAGCACGGCGTCCAGGTCGGCCGGCACCCGCACCCGGTCCATCCGGTGGAACGCCCCGCCGATGACGCACAGGTCGATGCGGGGCAGGCACAGCCGGCCGATGCCGGCGGCGTCGCCGCGCAGCCAGGAGATGTTCCTGCTGCCCTGCTCCTCGGCGAGTGCGCATCCTTCGGCGAGCATGGCCGGCTCCGGGTCGACGGCGTAGACGTGCTCGGCCAGCGGAGCCAGCGGCAGGCTGAGCGTGCCCGGTCCGGCGCCGAGGTCCAGCACGGTCTGGGAGCCGTCGAGCGCGAACCGGTCCACGAGGAGCGCGTAGAGCTCCCCCGGGTACGGCGGCCGGTAGCGGGCGTAGTACGGGGCGGCGGACGCGTACGGGGTGCTCATGGGGTCCTCCCTGACCGTGGTTGCATCCGCCGATCGTGGGGCACAACCCGGCCCACGGCAGCGCCTGGCCCCTCAAATCCCCCGTACGGATGCCTGCCGTTCACCTGTCACCCGGTATCCGATCACTTCTGCGGGGTCAGCCGCTCCCACAGGAAGGTGTGGACGAGGGCCTCGTTGAAGGCTGTCTGCCGGTGGTCGGTGGCGCCCGCGTGGCCGCCCCCGAGGTGCTCGTGGAAGAGGACGGGATGCCCGTACTCGCGCAGCCGCGCGGCCATCTTGCGGGCGTGGCCGGGGTGTACCCGGTCGTCGCGGGTCGAGGTCAGCAGGAGCAGCGGCGGGTACGCGGGCCCGTCCGCCCGGATCCGGTGGTACGGGGAGATCCGCTCCAGGTGCGGCCGGTCGGCCGGACTGTCGGGATCCCCGTACTCGGCGATCCAGCTGGCCCCGGCGAGCAGCTTGTGGAAGCGCAGCATGTCCAGCAGCGGCACGTGCGCGACGACGGCGCCGAACAGTTCCGGGTCGCGGGTCAGCATGGCGCCCATGAGCAGCCCGCCGTTGCTGCCGCCCTCGATGCCCAGCTGGGCGGGGGTGGTGATGTCCCGGGCGGTGAGGTCCCGGGCGACGGCGGCGAAGTCCTCGTAGGCCCGGACCCGGTGCGCGCCGAGGGCCGCCTTGTGCCAGGCGGGACCGTACTCGTGCCCGCCCCGGATGCCCGCGACGACGTACGTGCCGCCGCGCGCGAGCCAGGCCCGTCCGGTGACCGCGCTGTACTGCGGGACCATGGAGATCTCGAAGCCGCCGTACCCGTAGAGCAGGGTCGGGCCGGGGCCCGGGCGGTCCTCGGGTCCGACGACGAAGTACGGCACCCTCGTGCCGTCCGCGGAGGTCGCGAAGTACTGGCGTACGGCGAGACCGGCGGTGTCGAAGAGCGCCGGGCTCTGCTTGAGGCTCTCGCTCTCGCTGCCGTCGCCGGCCGTGCCCCGGTAGAGGGTGGAGGGCTGGAGGAAGCCGGAGACCTGGTGGAAGTACTCGTCGCCGACATCCGGGTCCGTGTCGGTGACCGAGGCGGTGGACAGCGGCGGCAGGCCCGGCAGCGGTGCGCGGTGCCAGCCGCCCGCGCCCTCACCGGTGGCCGGGGTGAGGAGCTCCATTCGGGAGGAGACGTCGGCGCGGGTGCTGAGGATGAGGTGGTTGCGGGTCCAGCTGTACCCGGCGAGCGCGGTGCGCTCGTCCGGGGTGAACAGCACCTCGGCCTCGCGCTCCCCCGCCAGGAAGGCGTCGAGGTCGAAGGCGAGCAGGCTGCCCGTGCCATGGCCGAGCCACGGCGACTTGGTGGTGACGGTCAGCCACCGGCGGTGGACGGAGGCGCCCGCGTCGTCCGGGACGTCGATCTTCAGCGGCGGGTCGGCGGCGTCCTCTGGGAGCAGGAAGAGCTCCTGGTTCCAGAAGTCGATCTGCCGGTGGACGAAGTCCCGTTCGAAGCCGGGTGTGTCGTCGTGCCATCCGGAGGCGGACAGGTCCGTCGGCCGGCCCTCGTAGACCAGCTCGGCCTCCGCGAGGGGCGTGCCGCGCCGCCAGCGGCGTACCTGGAGCGGGTAGCCGGACGCGGACATCGAGCCGGCGCCGAAGTCCGTGCCGATCCAGACCCGGTCGTGGTCGATCCACCCGATCCGGGTCTTGGCCTCGGCGACGGTGAACCCGTCCTCGGCGAATTCCAGGGTTTCCAGGTCGAACTCGCGCACCACGCAGGCGTCCGCGCCGTCCCGGGACAGCAGGACGAGGGCGTGCCGGTGCTCGGGGGCCAGGACCCGGCTGCCCGCCCAGGCCCATTTCTCACCCTCGGCTTCGGCGAGCGCGTCGAGGTCCAGGAGCACCTCCCAGGCCGGCCGGTCCGTCCGGTACTCCTCCAGCGTGGTCCGCCGCCACAGGCCGCGTACGTGGTCGGCGTCCTGCCAGAAGTTGTAGAGGTGGCCGCCCCGGCGGACGGTGTAGGGGATCCGGCCGTCGTCGTCCAGGACCTCGCGCATCTCCTGCTCAAGCACCTTGAACCCGGGTGAACCGGTCAGCTCGTCGACGGTCTCGGCATTGCGCTCCCGCACCCAGGCGAGGGCGGCGTCGCCGGATACGTCTTCCAGCCACAGGTAGGGGTCTTCATCGCTCATCAGGCGATTGTGCAGGAAGCGATCGGCGGGTGTGCGCCGTCCGGCCCCTCCCAGCCGCCGTCCGGCCCCTCCCAGTCCTCGTCCGGCGCCTCCCAGCCGTCGCCGGCCCCGCTCAGCCGTCGTCGGCCGGCGGACCGCCGGATGCCGGACCGTCCGCCGTCGGGCCGGAGGCCGTGAGGCGGGCGTCGCGCAGCGCCGTGTGCACCGACCAGGTCACCGAGACGAGCGGGACCGCGACCACCGCGCCGACGACCCCGGCGGCGATGGCCCCCGCGACCACCGAGATCGCCACCACCAGCGGGTGCAGCCGCACCGCCCGGCTCATCACCAGCGGATGCAGCAGATGGCCCTCGATCTGGCCGATGACCACGATCAGCGCGACCACCAGGCCCGCGACGAACGGCCCCTTCGCGGCCAGCGCGACCACCGCGGCGACGGCCAGCGCGACCGGCGATCCGATGAGGGGGATGAAGGCGGCGAAGAACTCCAGGAGGGCCAGCGGCACGGCCAGCGGGACCCCGAGGAAGTACAGCGCCACCCCGACCAGGATCGCGTTCGTCGCCGCGACGAGGACGATCCCGCGGGTGTAGCCGGTGAACGTGCGCCAGGCCGCGCCGCCGGCGATGCCCACGCGGGCGCGCACCGACGGGGGCAGCTGCGCGCAGAACCAGGACCACTGCCGGTCGCCGCCGTGCAGGAAGAAGAAGGAGCAGAAGGCCGCGAGGGCGAGCACGGTCAGGACGTGCACCAGCCGCCCGGCTCCGCTGACCGCCTGGCTGAGGAGCGTGGAGCGGTGGCTCGACAGGTACGCGCCGAGGCGGGACTGGAGGTCGGAGAGCGCGTTCGGGTTCAGCCGGAAGGGCGGCCGCTCCAGGTACTCCTCGATGCTGGCGAGTCCCTCGCGGAACTCCCGGGCCAAGGTGGTGCTCTCCCCGGCCACCGCCGTGCCGACCAGGGTCAGCACGCCCAGCAGGAGCAGCGCGCTGCCGAGGAGGGTGACGGCGACCGCGACCGAGCGGGGCAGGACGCGGGCGAGGCGCCGGGTGGGCCACCACAGCAGGGCGGCGACGACGAGGCCGAGGAAGAGTGCCACGGCGATCTCGTGGAACCGGCCGAGCACGGCGAAGAGTGCATAGACGGCGGCGCCGACCACCAGCAGGCGCCAGGCGTACGACGCTGCCGTACGCAGGAACGCTGACACCGGCGGCATGACCCATGGGTGCCACACCGGGCCCGTGGTGCCACGCGCCGGGCTCCGGATTCGCCCGTCCGTGATCGGTACGGGGGCCGGTCCGCAGAAAATCCGTTGCCCCGGCCGGGACGTCCACGGACGATGGCATCTCGTGAGCACTTCCCGATGGACCGCCGTACTGCCCGATTTCGCCCCGTTTCGTTCCGGCCGTGACTTCAGGATGCTGTTCTACCAGGGCACGGTGACGTACTTCGGCTCGTTCATGGCGATGATCGCGCTGCCGCTGCAGATCAAACACCTGACGGACTCGCCGATGGCGGTCGGTGCGATGGGTGCGGTGGAGCTCGTTCCGCTGGTGGTCTTCGGGCTGTACGGGGGTGCTCTCGCCGACGCGGTCGACCGGCGGCGGCTGATCCTGCTGACCGAGGCCGGGCTCGGGGTGCTCGCCCTGGTGCTCCTGGTGAACGCGCTGCTGCCGGATCCGCTGCTGTGGCCGCTGTACGTGGTCGCGGCGGGGGTGTCGGCCCTGAGCGGGCTCCAGCGGCCGGCCCTGGACTCGCTGATGGCGCGGATCGTGCCGCACGAGCAGCTGACGGCCGCCGCCGCGCTGGGCGGGCTGCGCTACCAGTTCGGGGCGATCGCCGGTCCGGCGCTGGCGGGTGTGGTCGTCGCGTTCGCCGGTCACGCCGCGGCCTACGCCGTCACCGTCCTCGGGTTCCTCGCGTCCGTGCTGCTGTGCCTGCGGCTCAGTCCGGCGCCTCCGGTGAAGGGGGCCGAGCGTCCGTCGCTGCGCGGGGTGGTGGAGGGCGCGCGCTACGCGTGGAGCCGGCCCGTACTGCTGGGGACGTACGCCGTCGACCTGGCGGCGATGTTCTTCGCCTTCCCGAATGCGATCTATCCCTTCCTCGCGGACGAGCTCGACGCGGTCTGGGCGCTGGGGCTGATGTACGCGGCCGGGGCGGTGGGCTCGCTGGTGCTCGGCATGACCAGCGGCTGGATGTCCCGGGTGCGCCGGCACGGGCTGCTGGTGGTGTGCGGCGCGGCGGTGTGGGGCCTGGCGATCGCGGGGGCCGGCGCGTCCTGCGGCATCTGGCTCGTGCTGCTGTGCCTCGCGGTGGCGGGTGCGGGCGACATGATGAGCGGGCTGGGCCGGGCGACGATCTGGAACCAGACGATCCCGGAGGAGCTGCGGGGCCGGCTCGCGGGCATCGAGGTGCTCTCGTACAGCGTGGGGCCACAGCTCGGGCAGGTCCGGGCGGGCACGATGGCCGGCTGGACCGGTACCCGTTCGGCCTTCTGGGGCGGCGGGCTGGCCTGTGTGGCGTCGGTGGCGGTGCTGGCCGCCCTGCTGCCGAAGCTGATCTCCTACGACGCCGGCACCGACGAGGACGCGCTGCGCCGCCGGGCGGCCCGGGAGGCGGAGCAGGCGGGAGCGCCGGCCTGAGGCCGGGTCCGGTTCAGACGCCGCTGGTGGCGGTGATCCGCCCGTCGGCGACGGCGGCGGTCAGCAGAGCGTGATCGGCGCGGGTCCGGTCCGCGTAGCGGAGTGCGAAGCCGGCCACGGCGCGGTCGAAGGTGTCGGCGCCGCCGAGGTAGCCCGCGATGGCGATGCGGTCGCCCGTGCGGGCGTGGGCGCGGGCCAGGGCCCTGCCGCACAGCTCGGCGTACCGGCCGAGCAGGCTCGGGGTCATGCCGGTGACATCCGCCGACCCCTTCATGTCGCGCAGCTGCCGGCCGTAGAAGTGGCGCCCGGCGGGTCCGGTGGTCCAGCCGAGGAAGATGTCGCCCGCGGCCTGCATGCGGCGCTGGCCCGCGACCACCCGGTGCCCTTCGTGGTCGTGTCCGTCGTCCGGGAGGTGGCCTTGCAGGACGGACGGCACGGCTTCCTTGATCTGCAGGAAGAGCGGGTCGTCGGCATCGCGTCCGAGGAGCAGCACGATGAAGCAGCGGGTCCCCACGCTCCCGACGCCGACGACCTTGCGCGCCGCGTCGGCGAACCGGAAGCGGTCCAGCAGGAGGCGGCGTTCCTCGGCGAGGGTGCTGCGGTACCTGGCGAAGATCTGGTCGACCTCCCGCGAGTCCGCCCGGGCGAGGGGCTCCAGCAGCGGCGGGTCGTGGATGATCCGCCGGCGCCCGTCGCTGACCTCGGTGAGCTTGCCGAGCGCGCGCAGGCTGGTGCGGCGGCGGGCGCGCGCCAGGCTGGCCTCCACGCGGTCGCGCTGTTCGGGCTTGCGGATGAGGGGCAGCAGCTCGGCGGTGTCGATCCGGTGGTACCAGACGTCCAGCTCGCGGTGTCCGGCGAGCTCCCGGATGGTCTGCCGGTAGGCCCGGGCCGCGCCGAGGGCGGCTCTCGCGGCGCGGTCGTCGCCCTGCCCGTTGTCGCGGGCGGCCACCGCGACGCTCGCGGCGAGCCGTTTGACGTCCCATTCGAAGGGGCCGGGGAAGGTCTCGTCGAAGTCGTTGAGGTCGAAGAGCAGGGCGCGCTCCGGAGAGGCGAACATGCCGAAGTTCAGCAGGTGTGCGTCCCCGCACAGCTGGACGGTGAGGCCGGTCTGCGGTGCGGTGGCCAGGTCGGCGGCCATGACGGAGGCAGCGCCGCGCAGGAAGGCGAGCGGCGATGCCGCCATCCGGCCGTAGCGGATCGGCAGCAGCTCGGGCACCCGGTCGGCGCCCTGCCGCTGCAGTACCCC
This sequence comes from Streptomyces sp. NPDC001502, assembly GCF_042894785.1. Lineage (NCBI taxonomy): Bacteria > Bacillati > Actinomycetota > Actinomycetes > Kitasatosporales > Streptomycetaceae > Streptomyces > Streptomyces sp. NPDC001502. The sequence continues at coordinate 38,037 of NZ_JBIAVW010000017.1, read as the reverse complement.
GATGGGGTCGGGCCGGTCCGGGGAGGGGGTCCACCGCCCGTGCGCGGCCCGGCCGGTGATCTTGCGGACGGCCCGTCCGCGCCGGATCCGCTCAGCTGGACTGGTCATGCGCCGCTCCTCGTCGCCGGTCCCTCCTCATCCTCGTCGCACGGCTCCGGTCCCGCATGTCGCCGTCCCCGGAGTGGTCCGGGACGGCTCCGGTCAGCTCTCGTTCTCGGCGAGGATCCGGTCGGCCGCGTAGTGCGGGCAGTTGAGGGTGTGCCAGGTCACCGACAGTGACCCCGCTCCGGTCCGCAGGGTCCGCACCACTCCGTCGGCGGCGGTGGCCTTACAGAAGGGGCACATGACGGTCTCCGGGCGCAGTAGATCGAACATGCCGTGTCCTTCCCGCAGCTTTCTCACACCGGACCAGTCCAGAACTATCAAATCCGGCGCCATTCGGCCGCAGTACCCACAAGTACGGATGGATATCGGGGGCCAGGACCGCACGGAAAGTGCGGTGGGACGGGAAGCGGGAGGCATCCGCGGACGGCCGCCCCGGTCGCGAGGAGCCTTGTGGGGCCCGGAGTTCACCCTCGGAGCGGATGCGGGGCGGCCGGGTTCGCCGTCACCCCCGCGAGCCGGGTGACGTCGTACGGGTTGCGCGGGACCGGGGCGGTGACGGGGCGCGGCCCGGCACCTTGCCGGGAGGTTACCCGCGAGGAAACACGACCTTTGGCCAGGTGAGCGTCCTCCGGTCGAGACCCCTTCGGATCCCGAGATCAAATGCGGATCCGCCATGTCGATGCCGGACGGCCTGCGGGCGGTGCTCGACGGTGGAATCACGCTGGGCGCGCGCGGGAGACGGTGGCCGTGCCTGGCGCGAGCGGCTCAGTTCGCGCAGTCCGTGTCCCCGGCGGGACGGCGGCCGCTCGTGAGGAACTCGGTGACGGCGTGGTCGCCGCAGGCGTTGCCGTTGCCGAGATACAGCCCGTGGCCGCCCTGCTCGACCGTCACCATCCGGGCCCGGTCGCCCAGCGCCTCGCGCATCTTCAGGCCCCCGGAGAGCGGGGTGGCCGGGTCCCGGCGGCTCTGGAGCATGAGGATGTTGGACGGGCCGTCGTCGGTGATCCGGGTCGGCTTCTGTGTGGGGGTCTGCCAGAAGGAACAGGGCGTTACGTTCACCGGCATGCCGGCCGTGAGCGGGTACCGGGCGCGGTCGGCGTCGACCGCCCGCCGGTACGAGGCCATGGGCACGTCCGGCCACGCCACGTCGTTGCAGATGACGCCGACCATGAGCGCGGCGTCCTCGTTCCGGATGGGCGCGGCGAGCTCCTTGGGGAGCACCGGGGTCCCCGCCGGGTCCTGCGCCGTCCGCACGAGCCGGGCGAAGGAGGCGAAGGCGGCGTCGGCGTAGAGCGCGTTCTGGAGGGCCTGGCGCAGCCCGTTGCCGGTCAGTGGCACTCCGGGGGTCGTCGTCGCCCTCGGCTCGCGGTCCAGCCGGGCCGCGAGCGAGACGAGGAGCGGCTCCACCTCCTGCGCCGTCGCGGCCAGTCGCAGGCCGTCGCGGTCCCGGTCGGGGTGGGTGACCCAGGCCGCGAGGTCGGGCAGGCGGTCCGCCGCGCCCTGCGACATGTTCGCCAGCCAGCCGCGGGCGACCCGCTTCGGGTCGGGGTCGCCACTGCTGTCGAGGACCCAGCGGTCGGTGTGCCGGGGGTACTTCTGCGCGTACACGGCGCCCACGTACGTCCCGTACGAGGTGCCCCAGGCGGAGAGCTTGCGCTCGCCGAGCGCGACGCGGAAGCGGTCCATGTCGCGGACCTGGTTGGCCGTGGTGAAACTGCGCAGCTCGGGGCCGCCGTTGCGGGCGCAGGCCTCGGCGATGCGCCGGGACCGGGCGATGTTCTCGGTGATGTCGCCGTCCGGGCCCGGCCAGGACCGCAGGCTGGTCAGATACCGGTCCTCGGGGGCGAGGTCGCAGTCGGCGGTGGTACTCGCGCCCACTCCGCGCGGATCGAAGGCGACGAGGTCGTAGGCCCCGGCGAGCTCCCGCCGCAGGGCGTCGCCCTTCTGCGTCAGGCGCTGCACACCGGATCCGCCCGGTCCGCCGGGTATCACGATCAGCGTGCCGCGCCGGGCCTGGGGGCGGTCGCTGCGGATGCGGGAGACGGCGAGGGTGAGCTGCCGGCCGTCGGGGGCGTCGTAGTCGAGCGGGACGGGCAGCTCGGCGCACTCCTGGGCGGCGGGCGCGTCCGGATGGGTGCAGCGGTGCCAGTCGAGCTGCGGGCCGGTCATGGTGGGGCGGGCCACGGCCGGTGTGGCGGTCGCGGTCGAACCGGCTGCCACGGTGGCCGTGGCGAGGGCGAGGAGCAGGGCCTTGTGCGGGTAAGTCGTCATGGCGCAAGCCTTGTTGAACTCCGCTCGGGGTCCCATCCGGCTTGCCGGTCGGCCGCCGGTGGGGGTAACCCCCTGCACCTCCCTAAGGCAGCGGCACGCCCCGGGCCGTGATCCAGAGTTCGTACCACTCCTCGTGCGTGAGCTCGGGCTCTCGCAGCGCCGCGTCGCGGCAGGCGCGGATCCGGTCGGGGCGCGCGCTGCCGATGACCGGCGCGATGGCGGCGGGGTGCCGCATCAGCCACCACAGCAGGACCGACTCGGGCGTGGTGTCCTTCTGCCGGGCCAGCTCGGCCAACAGCTGCGCGGTGGCCCGCTCGGCGGGCGTCTCCTCGCGGCCGGTGAAGCGGCCCTGTGCCAGCGCGCCCCAGGCCTGGAGGCGGACGCCGTGGTCGCGGCAGTGCTCCAGCGTGCCGAACGGGAACCCGTTCTGCGCGGATTCCGGTGTGTTGAGGAGGACTCCGGCCTCGACCCAGGCACGGCTGTGCAGGCTCATCTCCAGCTGGTTGGCCGCCAGCGGTACGTCGAGCCGGGCCTGGAGGTGGGCGATCTGCGCGGCGCCCATGTTGGACACGCCGAAGCCGCGGACGAGGCCCTGGCGGTGCAGGGAGGTCAGCGCTGCGGCGATCGAGTCCACGTCCGCCAGCGGGTCGGGACGGTGCAGCAGGAGGACGTCGATCACATCGGTCCGCAGCCGGGTCAGGCTCTCCTCGACGCGCCGCGTGATGCTCTCCCCGCGCAGGTCGTACATCCCCGGGCGGTCCTTGTCGCCCAGCCGGATCCCGCACTTGGTCTGGAGGGTGATGCGCTCGCGCAGCCCTGGTGTGCGCGCGAGCACCTCACCGAAGACGGCCTCGGCCTTCCCGTGCCGGTAGATGTCGGCGTGGTCGAAGGTGGTGATTCCGATGTCGAGGGCGGCGGCGACGGCCGCTTCGGCGGCGTCGATGTCCGCGGGCCCGTACGGGTCGGGGTCCCAGCTCCCGCCCAGGCCCATGCACCCGTACAGCACCCGGTCGCCGCTCAAGCTCGTACTCGCGTTCGTCACCGCTCCACCCTAGGGGGTGTCCGACGGGTGCTTCACGGCATGCGCGGGGATGCGCAGCGGTTCACACCGGGCCCGATGCACGGTCTGACCGGCGCATACCCAATGATGTCCGAATGCAGAGACACACGGAGACCGGGCGGTGGTCGCGGCGGCGGTCGCTCCGCCGCCGGTTCGGCCGCACGGCGGCGACCCTGAGCCTGTTGACCGCGGTGGCGTGCACGTCGGGGCAGACACCGGCGTCGGTCACGGGTGCCGGTGCGGGCGCCGGGACGGCCGACGAGGTCTCGGTGGCCACCTGGAACATGTGCGGGGTGCGGCAGTGGAGCTGCGAGAAGACCGGGGGCCCGAAGGAGAAGCTCCAGCAGCTGCGCGACCTGATCGGCGATTCGGGCGTCCAGGTCCTGCTTTTGCAGGAGGTGTGCTCCGAGGACCTGCTCTCCTTCGCCCGCGGTCTCGGCCCGCAGTGGCATACGGCCTTCGAACCGTACGCCGAGGTCGACTCGGCGGGCCGCCGTTCGCCCGTCGACTGCACCGGGCAGGGTCGGGGCCAGGCGGGCTACGGCCTGCTGGCCGGCTCCCCGCTCACGGACGTGGAGGCGATACCGACCGAGCAGCCGACGGTGGGCCTGCACCGAGGGGTCCTGTGCGCGCGGGTCCCGGCCCAGCGGGTCCGGGTGTGCAACGCGCACCTGTCGCTGCGGGAGAGCGACGACGAGCACCCTGACTGGGACTTCCGTGACGACCAGCTGAGCTCGCTGGTCGCCGCCGCGTCGACGGACGCCGCCACGGTCTTCGGCGGGGACTTCAACTCCCCGCCGCCGGTGGGCGACCGGAACACGTCCGCCTGGATCTGGCCGTCGGAGGCGTACACCACGTACCGCGAGTGCGACCAGAAGGGCAGCTCGCGGGCGGGGCGCGCCACCCTCAAGGACGGCACGAAGATCGACTACCTGTTCACCCGGCTCCCCCGCACCGCGTGCAAGGTGGTGGACACCAAGGCGTCCGACCACCGGCCGCTGGTGATGCGGGTGACCCGCCCCGAGGACCCGGCCACGATCAGTACCGTGGGTTGAAGAACGCCCCCTGTGCGGGCACGGGGTAGGAGTTCATGATCAAAGTGAAGGGGACGGCCGTCCAGGGGGAGGCGTTTCCGACGGCGTCCACCGCGATGGCCTCGACGAAGTGGTCACCCTGGTTCCAGGCCCAGCCGGGCTCCCACACCCAACTGCCGTCGGCCCGCACCTCGCACGTCCCCAGGGCGGCTCCGCCCTCCTGGAAGTCCACGCGGACGGCGCCCGGGGCGTAGCCCGCGAAGCCGACGGCGGGGCCCGACAGCTGCTGGTGGGCGGCCGGGGCGGTCACCGACAGCACGAGGCGCTGCGCCGGCCTGGGCATCGGCGGGGGCGCGGGCTCGTATTCGGGCAGGGCCGCGGACGCGTTCTCCACGGCCGTGAAGACCGCTTCGGTGCGCTCGGTCTGGTAGTTGTTGGCGTCGGCGGCGAACAGCCTGACGACGTGCCTCCCCTTGGGCCAGGGGCTGCTGCGTTCCCAGACCCAGGTGCCGTCCGCGGCGACGGGCGCGGAGCCCTTGTGCTTGCCGTCCTGCCAGAAGCTGACGCGTACGGCGCCCACCGCGGTGCCCGTGAAACGGACGGTGTTCGCGGGGACCCGCTCCTCCGTCGTCGGCGTCAGCACCACCGGCCGGGGGAAGGACTCGTCGCTCTGCACCAGGGAGGTCTGGGTCAGGTAGGCGTCGATGGCCGACGTGTCGCGCTGGGGCTCCTCGTAGCCGTTGCGGACCATGCCGAACCGGGGGGTGATGCCCTCGACGAGGAGGTTCAACAGCCCTATCAGGGTGGGGAGGTTGCGCAGGGTGACTTTCCCGTGGTCGGTGATGAGGGAAGAGTCGTTGTAGACGAAGTTGAAGTTCTCGTGTGCCTGGAAGAGCCTGACGAACGGCTCCACCTGGCTCGCGTACTGCTCGTCCTGGGGCGAGGTGACCAGGTAGATGTTGGCGGAGCGGTTCGCCCCGCTGTGGACCAGGTCGGGGAGGACCGAGTCGAGGACGCGTACGTTGTGCTCCGTCGCCTCGCCCATCATCACCCGGACCGCCTCGGGGTTGCCCTCCTTGACGCGGGTGCCGATCTGGAACTGCGGCACGCTGGCCACGATGTTCCGGAAGCCGTACTTCAAGCCGAAGAACAGGGCCGCGCTGCCGCCCTTGGAGCTGCCGAACATGGTCACTTGGTCCGGCGAGAGCGACAGGGCGCCCATGACGCGCGAGATGAGCCCGGCGACGGACTGCTCCAGGGAGAAGTCCATCCCCTTGCACAGGTAGTAGGTGTTCGCGCCGTCGAACAGGTCGCGGACCCACAGGATGTTGGAGCGGAGCAGGTCGAGCTTGCCGTTGGCCCAGCCGTACTCGTTGGTCGCGTAGCGGTTCGCGAAGACGACGACCAGGTGGCGGTTGCCGTTGCGCGCGTGGGAGAACCGGTACTCGATCGGCACCGCCCCGGAGGAGTCCACGCCGGTGAAGACGCGGCGCGTGCTCTGGGCTGTCTTAGACATGCTCGGAATCCATTCTTCTCGCCGGCTGGCGCGGCACCTGACCGAGGGTGCCTCCGTTCCAGGGACCTGCCTGACCCGCCTGACCCGCCTGACCTGCTGGACCCGCCTGACCCGCCTCGCCCCGCGGACCCGCCGGACCCGCCGCGCGGCCGCGGACCGCTCCGACAGCCGGGGCCTGCGCCCGGGCGGGGTCGAGGTCCCCTCCGGCGATCAGGATGCGGTCGGTCAGCCTGGCCGAGGCGTAGCCGTCGTCGAGGTCACAGAATTCCTGCTGGAACCAGCGGTAGCGGGCGGCGTAGCCCTGCTGGATGCGGTCGATGTTGCGGATCGCCCCGATCAGCTCCGGGGAGGAGTACACGAGGGGGCCGGGGGCGGACTGCTCGAAGTCGAAGTAGAAGCCGCGCAGGGTGTCGCGGTAGTGGTCCAGGTCGTAGGTGAAGAAGAGGATCGGCCGCCCGGTGTTGACGAAGTCGAACATCAGGGAGGAGTAGTCCGTGATCATCACGTCCGCGATGAGCGAGAGGTCCGCCATGTCCGGGTAGTCGGACACGTCGAAGACGAAGCCGTCGCCGGCGCCCGGTACGGGGTCCACCACATTGGGGTGGCGCCGCACGAGCAGGACGTGGTCGTGGCCCAGCTGCGCCTTGGCCTCGTCGAGGTCGATGCGGAAGTCGAGCTTGTACTTCCCGGGTGCGTAGAACTGGTCGTCGCGCCAGGTCGGCGCGTACATGATGGCCTTCTTGCCCGGCGGCAGGCCGATGCGGCGGCGTACTTCGGCCGCCCGCTGTCCGGAGTCCGCGCGGCGCAGGATGTCGTTGCGGGGATAGCCGCTCTCGACCATCTCGCCGGGGAACTGGAAGGCCCGCTTGAGGATCGGGGTGCTGAAACTGTTCGGGGACACCAGCATGTCCCAGTTCTGCACCTCCTTCTCCACGCGCTCCAGGTACCGCTTGTCCGCGAAGTGCACGGCTTCGATGTCGTGTCCGATGCGCTTGAGCGGGGTGCCGTGCCAGGTCTGTACGACGACCTGTCCCTCGCGCTTCTCGAACCAGTCCGGCAGGTGGTTGTTGGCCACGACGTACTTCGCCCGGGCCATGGCCTCGTACCAGTCGGGGGACCACATGCGCACGGGCCGGGCGGTGGGGGGAACCTCCACCTGGTCGTCGCGCACCACCCACAGGTGTTCGAGGTCCAGGCCGCGGCGGACCATCTCCTCGTGCAGCGCGCGCGGGCTGTCGGAGTACTGGGTCCCCTTGAAGGCGTCGAAGAGCACGGCCTGGGTCACGGGCTTGCGGCGGGCCGCCGGATACGTCTTGGTGCGCATCAGCTTCTGCCGGTAGGGGCCGCGGGCCTCGTCCGGCATCGCCGAGTGGACCAGGAGCGAGAGCCTGTCGTAGGCCTCCGACTGTAGCTCGTAGCGGCGCTCGTTGCCGGTCATGTCCTGCGGCAGGGTGGGGATCAGGTCCTGCGTCATCTTGACCATGAGGTCGCTGGAGCGGTTCTCCGGGGTGACCGCGGAGGGATCGTGGCGGCGCAGGAAGAAGTCCCAGCGGCCGGAGGCCAGCGGGATGTCGCCGGCCAGCGTGCGCATCGCGGCGGGGGTGACGACGAAGCGGAACTCGTCCCCGTACCAGGTGATCGGGGCGATGCGTTCCGCGCCGTGCGCGCGGGAGCGTACGACGACGTGCGCCATGGCGTACTCGGACGCGTCGAGCATGTCCTGTGCGGCGTAGCCGACGACGACCTCCAGCGAGCCGTCCTCGCGCCAGGTGGCGGACTTGGCCAGCGGCAGAGTGTCCCGTTCGAACAGGACCACGTAGCCGGAGCCGTTGCGGTGCACGAAGACCTCGCGGTCTCCGCCGTCGGTCTGCAGCCCGGCGGGCATCCGGTAGTGGCCGTCGGTGGCGTCCTCGGCCATGACGGGGTAGATGGCCGCCTTGCGTCCCTCGACGTGGAAGGTGGTCTTCCAGCCGTTGGCGCCGGTGTTCCAGGACTCCGGGACCCCGTCGGAGGAGTTCGTGCGGTGTCCGGGGACGAGCGCCTTGACCGGTATGCGGGTGACGAAGAGGTACCAGCCCTCCCCGCCGGGCGTGAAGTGGACCCACGAGTCGTGGCGGCCGGCGCCGCTCATGCTGGTCACCCGGAACTTGGCCCACTCGGGGAGCTTGGCGCCGAGGTAGACACCGCCGAGCTCGATGTGGTCACCGACCATGCGGTGCCGGGTGATGCGGCAACGGACCGTCTCGACGCGGAGCTTGAGCTTGCCCTGCAGGAAGAGCGGCACCACGCGGATGTTCTTGTCCACGTACCGGTAGGGCGGGTTGGCGGCGCTGCCCGCGCCGCCCCGGGCTATGCCCTTGTAGCGGAACAGGCCGCGGCTCAGGACGCCCGCCGCGACGTCCCAAGTGCCCTCGACCCACTCCCCCTTGCGCTTGAGGCGGCTGGTGTCGAAGCTGACCTGGAAGCCGGACCAGTCGTAGCAATAGCGGTTCTGGTTCGAGTACTCGGTGGCCTGCGGGTAGTAGGTGGTCCTCGCCTTGGCGACGACCACACGGCCCTGCTTCTTGTTGCGCAGCGCGATCGCCTTCATCGACATGTGCCGCTTGTGCACGTTGATGAAGCGGACGTACGCGGACCCCTCCAGGGTCAGGTGGTCGTTGTCGTCCCAGGCCGCCCGGTTCAGCGAGCCGTGGAGCGAGAGTTCCTTGTCGAGCCGGTAGGCGCTCTTGTCTAGGCCGATCGAACGGTCGCCGAGGTAGGGGTAGTTGAGGTAGCGGTGGAAGCGGCGCTGCACGGGCAGGGGCCCGCCCTTGCGCTCGAACTCGACGACGTCGAGCAGTTCTTTCAGGCGTCCCTCGCGCACCAGGAGCCACTTGACCCGTGCATCGGCCGGAAGCTCCTGGATGATGTCCGCGTCGGCCTCGTCAAGGAATTCATTCGCCCACTGCATGAAGGCGTCCTGGTACTCCTCGTCGGCGTCCGGCAGCACCTTCAGGTGCAGCATCAGGTCCGACTTCAGGCAGGCCAGGTCGTACTTGCGCTTGTGGTCCGAGTAGGACCGCGCACGGTGGCCGGCGAGGAAGCGGCTGACCGAGCGGACCGCGGAGACGCGGTCCTGGAGGTTGCTGAACTCGGTGTGCCGCTGGGTGATGGAGGGGGCCGCGCCGCCCTCGCGCCGACGCCAGAAGTAGACGATGTCCGTGAGGATGTCGACCTTGGCGGCCCGGAAGTGGGCGAACATGTTGACCCAGGAGTCCTCGTACATGACGCCCTCGGGGAACGCGATGTAGTGGTAGTCCCAGAAGGACCGGCGGAACACCTTGTTCCACACGGTGCGGTCGTAGATGAGGTCCGGCAGCTTGGTGATGTGCGTGCCGCGCCTGCTCTTCTGCATGGGCGCCTTGTGCAGGGGGGACTGCCACCTCTTGGTGGAGTTCATCATCTGCACGTTGCCCGACACGAAATCGGAACCGGAGCCTTCGAGGGTCTGCACGAGCAGCTCGTAGGCATACTCGGGTATGACGTCGTCGCCGTCGACGAACGCGAGGAACTCGGCCTGCGGATGAGCGGCTCGAATGCCGACATTGCGGGCATGTCCCGGCCCCATCGACTCCTGGCGCAGGAGTTTGAACCGGGGGTCGCGGCGGGCGAAGTCGGCGGCTATGGCCGTCGAGGAGTCGGTCGAGCCGTCATCGACCATGATTACTTCGAGTGCCGAGAACGTCTGCCTGGCTATCGATTCCAGACATTCCTGGAGGTATATCTCAACGTCCTGGAAGGGCACGACAACACTCAGGCGGGGCATACCTGCCACTCAGAAAGCTCCTCGATAGACACACTTCTCACGGCGTACCGGAAGTTGCCGGGGCGCGCCGCCGGACCCGCCCCTGAATCCGGTCACCCACCGCTCCCCGAACACTCGACCCGCCCCACCGCAGTCGACCGCACACTTATACGACCTTCACAGCGTCTGCGCAGCGTAGGCCAATCACTTAATGGCGAGCAAGTATTCATGAGCGCCTCACACGCCCAATGCTTCACGTTCGCGAATGAGTGCCGACCTCCCGCACCTGCGGGGCGGCTCAACTCCCGGTAGGTCCAGGCACGGCACACGAAATCGTTGCTCCGGTCGCCGCAGCACGGGCGTTCGGGTGAGGTGGATCACCCCACCCGACACCACGGACCGAAGGCGAGACCGGGGTCCGCCGGATCCTGCCGGGCGACCAGCAGCCCTCCGTCCATGTCGATCATCGCGATCGTGACCGAGCCGCGGGCGTCGAGCGAGATGGCCGGCAGGCCCGCGCACCGGTCCCCCACGGGGGCCCACCAAGTGCCGTACTGCTCACCCTCCGTCGGGTAGGCGGCGATCTCCGGGCAGCCCTCGGCCCCCCGCTGCAGCAGGACGGTGCAGTCGTACCCGCCGATGCGCGTACGGGCGACACCCACCGGGCCGACCCCGCCCGCGCCTCCCAGCGGCATGAGCGCGGGCGACGCACCGGCGGGGGCCTGGGGGCGATAGGCGATGACGCCGCCGTCCGCCGGGTGGCGCCAGAAGTAGGTGCCGGTGCCGGGGCCCGTCTCGCAGGAGCTGTACGTCCCCTCCACGGCATCGGCCTTCATGCGCCCGAGCCATCTGAAGTCGCTTCCCGGCGCGTCCTGGCCCCAGTACGAGGCCCCGCCCCGGAAGGTGACCAGGAACTCGGCCCGGCCCTGGGCGGTCACGAGGGGAACGACGGCCCCGCGCACCCATTTGCCCTGATAGTCGGCCCAATTGCCCCATACGCCATCGGCGCGCCGGGTCCGGCCGCGCGCTCCCACGCCGAACCGGGTGGTGAGGATGTGAAGCGCACCGGTGCCGTCGGGGAGCACGATCGGGTCTCCGGGCGGGGGCAGGGGCGCCCCCGACTCGGCCTCCGACGACTCCTGACTCTGACTCTGGCCCTGGCCCTGGCTCTGGCCCTGACCCTGGCCCTGGGACTGCTCCGGCCCGCGCCCCTGTTCCCGCTTGCGTTCCGGGAACGGGTTGCCCACCGCGCGCCACTCGCCGAGCGGGCGGCCGGTCTGGTACTGGGTGGCGATGATCAGCTCGCGGCCGCCCGGCGCCCCGTCCCGGTGGCGGGTGCCGGCGAACCAGACGAACCCGTTGGAATCCTGGGCCAGCGTGAACCGTCCCGCCCATCCTTCGACGGGGAACAGCTCGGGGCCCTGCCAGATGTCGGAGCCGGGCGCGGACTCGGTCCAGCGCACCAGGCCTTCGGAGCAGCTCGCGTAGGCCGTGAGCCGCCCGTCCCGTCCGAGCCGGAGCCAGCCCCGGGCCGCGCTCCCGCCGTCGGCCGCCGCGGCTATCTCGGAGCCCGGCACCGCGGGCGCGGCGGAGGTGGCACCTCGGTCCGCTTCCATACGTCCGCGTCGCGCCATGTCCTGCCCACACCTGCCCCAACTCGTACCTTTTGCCCAGCCTTACCCGGCGGGCCGTTGGACAATTTACGGCAGTGGGCAACCGGCGGGTGCCGGGGGCGGATGTCCCCGACGGCCTCCGCTTCCGTGCAACCTAGCCTGATCCGCCCGCCTCCACCACCAGATGTCGATCACACCTCGCCACCGGTCGTGCCGTCGTCCGCGCGGCCGAAAAGTCGGGTACGGGTACTACGTGGGGAGTACGCCTGAAACGCTACGCGGGGGTGACGCGGGTGACGGCGGGCGCCGTCTAGCGTGGCTGTATGGAAGAGCTGCGTGAGCGCCCGGGTCCCCCGTGGCGGCGGTGGGTGGAGCGGACCGGGCGGGGCCCGGCCTGGCGCTCGGCGCTGCTCGTGGCCGTCTTCGCGCAGATCGGCGCGGGGTGGGCCGCGCACGCGCAGAGCGGGCGGGTGGCGCTGGACGGCTTCGCCCGGCTCCTGCTGCTGATCGGGCCCGCCCTGCTCGTGGTGCGGCACCGGTACCCGGTGGCCGTGGCGTACGGGGTCAGCGTCGTCACCCTGGTCTATGTGGGTGCCGGGTACCCGTACGGCCCGGTGTTCCTCAGTCTCGCCCTGGCCTGCTTCGCCGCCGTCGTCTCCGGGCACCGCCGGGCGGCCTGGGGCGCCGTCGGCCTGTTCTGGGCCGGGCACCTGCTCATCGGGCACTGGCTCTACCGGTGGCTCCCGCCCGCCGGGAACGGCCCGACGTCCTGGGCACAGGAGGTGGGCGTCACCGCATGGGTGCTCGCGGTGCTCGCCGTCGCGGAGCTCGTGCGCGTACGCCGGGAGCAGTGGGCCCGGGAACGGGCCGAGCGGGCGGCGGCCGAGAGACGCCGGGTGGACGAGGAGCGCCTGCGGATCGCGCGGGAGCTGCACGACGTCCTCGCCCACAGCATCTCGGTGATCAACGTCCAGGCGGGCGTCGGACTGGCCCTGCTCGACTCCGATCCCGAGCAGGCCCGTACGGCGCTCGCCACCATCAAGGCGGCGAGCAAGGAGGCGCTGGGCGAGGTCCGGCAGGTCCTCGACACCCTGCGCTCCCCCGGCGAGGCACCGCGCTCCCCCGCGCCCGGTCTGGACCGCCTCCCCGAGCTCGTGGAGCAGGCCGCGGCGGCCGGGCTGACCGTGGAGGTCTCGGCCGAGGGGGAGGCCAGGGCGCTGCCCCCCGGCGTGGATCTCGCCGCCTTCCGCATCCTGCAGGAGGCACTGACCAATGTGATGCGCCACTCCGGTTCGCGCACCGCCCGTATCCGCCTCACCTGGCAGCCGCACACCCTCGAACTACGGGTGGACGACGACGGCCCGGCCACCGGGGGAACCCCGGGCGGCAGCGGTAACGGGCTCGTCGGGATGCGCGAGCGGGCCTCGGCCCTGGGCGGCACCGTCGAGGCCGGCCCACGACCGGACGGCGGCTTCCGGGTGATCGCCGTGCTCCCGCCGAAGGCCGGCGCGTTCGAGGAGGACCTGTGATCCGCGTACTGCTCGCCGACGACCAACTGCTCGTCCGGGCCGGGTTCCGGGCGCTGCTCGACGCCCAGCCCGACATCGAGGTGGCGGGCGAGGCCGCCGACGGCGAAGAGGCCGTACGGCTGGTCCGGGAGCTGCGCCCCGATGTCGTGCTCATGGACATCCGGATGCCGGTGCTGGACGGACTCGCCGCGACCCGCCGGATCGGCGAGGACGGGTCCCTGGCCGCCGTGCGGGTGGTCATGCTCACCACCTTCGAGCTCGACGAGTACGTCTTCGAGGCGATCCGGTCGGGCGCCTCCGGTTTCCTGGTCAAGGACACCGAGCCGGAGGAACTGCTGCGGGCGGTCCGGGCGGTGGTGGCGGGCGACGCTCTCCTGTCCCCCGGCGTCACCCGCCGGCTGATCGCGGAGTTCGCGGCCCGCTCGAAACAGCCCGCCACGGCGGCCGGGCTGGGCCGGCTCACCGACCGGGAACGGGAGGTGATGGCCCTGGTGGGCATGGGCCTGTCCAACGAGGAGATCGCCCGCCGCCTGGTCGTCAGCCCCCTCACCGCGAAGACGCACGTCAGCCGCACCATGGTGAAGCTGGGCGCCCGTGACCGCGCCCAGCTGGTCGTCCTGGCCTACGAATCCGGCCTGGTCCGCCCCGGCTGGCTCGGCTGAACGTTCGCCGTGTTGGTCATGGCGTGGTCAAGTAGGGTCAAGGCTGTGGAGACGTCACATCGGCCCGCCGTGCGGGTGATCTGCCTGGATGCCGCCCAGCGCCTGCTCCTGCTCCGCTGGCGTGATCCGTTCGACGGTGTGATGCTCTGGGAGCCGCCTGGCGGCGGTATCGAACCCGGTGAGACACCGCTGATCGCGGCCCGGCGGGAACTGGCGGAGGAGACCGGCCTGGACCCCGCTGCGGTCCGCGACCGGTCCGTGTCGGCCCCACGTGACATTCGGTGGAACGGGAAGCGGTATGCCGGGCCGGAGGATTTCTTCGTGGCCCATTTCGCCGCGGAACGGCCGACGTTGAGTCCGGCCGGCCTCCTCCCCGACGAGCAGGCCAATTTCGACGGACACGCCTGGATCAAGTGGTCCGACCTGAACACGCTGCCGGATCGGATCGAGCCGCCGTCCTTGCTGTCCGTTCTCGCCACCCTGGTACCGGACGGTCCTTGGCACGGCCTGACGCGTTGAGCGCGCCACGCTTCAGGGACGACGGGGCCCTGTGAGAGCGGCTTCGACGCGGCTCGGCTTGAAGATGACCGCGGCCCAGGCCGGCCACCTCACCACTGTCGACGAACTTGCAGATCGCCCGGCTCCAGCCCACACCGACACCTCCCCGTCCGACCATGCCAGGTGCCCGGCGAAGCCGACGGCCACGGGCGGCTTCGCGCCCGGCCGGTGTCACCGGCAGGTCTTCTTCACAACTGCCCCGGTGGCAGGTGGTGGTGTCCGAGCGTCAGGAGCGGCACGCTGTTTCCGTTGAAGTACCACAGCGCACTCGTGTACCAGAGGACGACCACCACGACGACCAGCGCGCCCCCCGCCAGTGGCAGGGCCCAGCCCGGCAGGCGCCGGCTCCGCACCAGCAGGACCTTGGCGGCGAAGGCCCCGTAGAAGAAGCAGCCCGCGATCGAGTGCACTGCCGCGCGCGAGCCGTTCAGCTGGACGCCGTACGCCTGGATGCAGTGCACCGTGATCGGGACCGTGAGGGCGAACAGGACCACACCGACGATCCGGTGGGTGAGCGGCACCGGGCCCGGCACCTGGCGTACCCCGGGCAGCCGGCCGTACATCCACAGCGCCAGCAGCAGCTGGAGGACCGCCAGCGCCAGGACGCCGGTGGCGAGCTGGGCCTTGAGCCGCACGGCATCGATGTCCGCCTGGCCGAACAGTGTCGCCGTGTAGTCCGGCGTGTTCGCCCGGCCGATCAGGAAGACGGCGACGAAGACCGCGGCGGCAGCCGCGAACGCCAGTGCGAGGGCGAGCCCGGCTTCCGGGCGGCGCAGAGCGGGCCGGTCGTGCGACATGGTGCTCCTCGTCTCGCAACCCTGAGTGTTTGCGGTTTGCCATCCCTTGTACTCGCCCGGTGCGGCAGATGACGGCCGACGCGGCCGTAGCGAGCTCGACTCCTCGTCGGCGTTCCGGGCCTCAGCAGACCGAGCGGTAGGGCAGGTCGGGCACGTTCTGCTCCCACTGCGCGGGGGTGAGGTCCCAGCCGACCCGCTCGCACAGCGCCCGCGCCACGGTCGTCGGTTCGAGGTCGAAGACACGGTGCGGGTGCTTCGAGGACGAGACGTGCAGCCGCCCCCGGGAGTCGAAGGCGAGGGCACGCAGCAGTCCGGCGGACCCGCGCAGCGGATCGCCGAGCCGCCGCCGGGCGGGTACGTCCCACAGCTGGACCCGGCTGTCGCCGACGATCGCGGCCAGGGTCTTGCCGTCGCGCGAGAACCGCAGCCCCGCCACCCGCCCGCCGAAGTCGTCGCCGCGCGTGGCCGCCGTACTCGACAGGCCTCCCAGGCGGCGGCGTCCGTCACCGTCCCACAGCGTGACCGTGCCCTGCAGGAGGCTCACCGCCAGCACCGAGCCGTCGTCGCTGAACTCCAGGTCCTGGATGACACCGGGGCCGAGGACACCGCGCTCGACGGCCCGGGTGGCGAGGTCCACGCGCTCCCCCGCGGAGGTGACCAGGAGGGAGCCGTCGGGGCTGATCGCCAGGTTGGCCGCGCCTGCGCCGGCGATCTCGTACTCCTGGCGGCCGGACCTGATGTCCCACATCTGCAGGACGTGGGTGACGGGGCCGGACCCCTCCTGCTCGGTGACCGCGACGGCCAGCCGGGTGCCGTCGGGGGTGAACGCGAACCCGCTGATGAAGATGACGGGTTCGGGCAGGGTGAGCTCCGTGCGCAGCCGGTTCTCGCGGGTGTCCCACACCGTCACCCGCTGCTTGCGGTCCTCGTGCCAGGAGGCCGTGGCGAGGAGCCCCCCATCGCGGGAGTAGGCGGACGAACCGTCGTCGTCCTCGTCGTACGCGTCCGGGATGGACGGCATGACCGGGTGGTGCGGCAGCCTGCGTTCCCGGCCGTCGGCGGTGCTCCACAGCCGGAAGCGGTCCTCCGCGTCGCTGTCCGTGGCTCCCACGGTCGCGAGTGTTGCCGCGTCCGGGGCGAAGACCGCCTCGGGGACGTTCGCCTTGGCGGCCGCGTCCTGGAGTCCGTACGTCAGGTCCAGCGAACGGACCTGACGGTCCCTGGCCACGTACCGCAGCAGCCGGCTGTCCGCGTCGAAGGCGACGGACAGGTTCATGGCCCGGCCGTCCGTGTCCAGCCGGGGATAGCCGAGCAGGACGGACGAGGTCGAGGTCCCGCTGTCGGACCACACCTTCAGCTGGGTTCCGGTGATCTCCACGGCGAGCGCACCGTCCGGGCTGAGGGCCGCCACCGAATCCGCGCCGAACTCGCGTACGGCGGTGCGCGAGGACACGTCCCACAGGGTGGAGGTGCGGCCGCTTCCGGTGTGGATCAGGCGCTTGCCGTCCGCGCTGAAGGCCAGGCTCTGGCCGGTTTCACAGGTGATCGTGGGATAAGGGGACTCCCGGCGCAGTTCGACCGTCCGCCCGGTGGCCGTCGAGTACAGCTGCACGGGGCGGCCCGGCGGGCAGTGGGCATAGGTCGCGCCGTCCGGGGACAGGGCGACGGTGCTGCTCACCGGTGTGCGCAGCGCCGTCCGGCCGGAGCGGCCTTCGACGAGGACCACCTCGTCGGGAGTGGTGGTGCCGATCGCGGCCCAGGCGGCCTCCCGGGCCATCGCGAGGACCTTGGGCGTCGGGCTGTCCGGCAGGAGCAGCGGGCCGGCCTTGCCGGTCCTGAGGTCGATCAGCTGGACCCCGTGGCTCATCGGCTGCGCGGCGAAGGTCCCCGCGGGGTCCACGGCGGCCGGCAGGTCGGGGGTGCCCGCGGGAAGATCGGCGCGGCCCGTGCGCTTGCCGCTGACCACGTCCCAGATCTCCACGCTCGTCTGGGCGTCGAGTACGGCCAGGGTCCGGCCGTCGAGCAGGAAGTCCGCGTGGTCGTCGTAGTAGCCGGTCGAGACCTGGGCGAGGTTGTTGGCGACGCCCCGCTCGTCCTGGCCCAGGGATCCGTACAGGGCGGCCCGCGCGTCGTCGACCGGGGCGATCCGCCAGGCCGCGACGCTCAGCAGGGCGGCCATTTCGGGGTCCGAGGTACGCAGGCTCTCGGCGATGGAGGCCATCGTACGGGCGGACGCCTGGCGGGCCCGTTCGTCGCTGACGCTCTTCTGCTGCCAGGCGACCAGGCCCGCCACGAGCGCGAGGGACAGCAGGGCCGCCGCTCCCGCGCGCAGCCGCCGGGTACGCCTTCGGCGCGCTGCGGCCGCCTGGCGGCACGCCTCCAGGAACGCGCCCTCCAGCCGGCTCGCGCGGTGCCAGCCCGGCGCCCCGGCCACGCAGGCGCGTGCCGCCTCGGGGGCGTTGCCGGCCGGGAGGTCCTCGGCCCGCCGGCCCTGCCCGTCCCAGTGCCCGGCGGCCGCGGTGAGCCAGCGCAGCAGGAGCAGGGCTTCGCGGTCGCGGTCCACCCAGTCGCGCAACCGCGGCCACGCACGCAGCAGGCCGAGGGAGGCGAGACGTGCGGCGTCGTCCTCCAGGACGAGAAGCCGGGCGACGGCAAGGGAGTCGAACGCGTCACGCAGCGCCCTGCGTTCCTCGTACGGGCGGCCGTCGAGCCATTCCGCCGTGGCGGCGGTGCGGAGGGTGTCCTCGGAGCCGTCGGCGGCGGCGCCAGGGACGATCAGGCGGAGCGTGATCTCCCGTACGGCCTGCCGGACCGGTTCCGGCAGGCGCTGGTACGTCGCCTCCGCGGCGGCGCCGAGGGCCGGCTCGGCGGCGTCGGCGGTGGCGTCGCGCAGGCGCCCGGCATTGTCCCGCCCGGCGGCGAGCAGGGCCGCACCGGCCGCGTCGGCCGGTCCGCCGAGCATCCTGAGCAGGATCCCGGTGGCGGTGGGGCGGTCGGCCGGGTCCTTGGCCAAGGCCTCACCGACCAGTTCGCGCAGCGCGGGCGGCAAAGGGGCGAGGTCCGGGTGGTGTTCGGTGACCCGTACGACGATCTCGCCGATGTTCTCGCCGCGGAAGGGATCGCGTCCGGTGGCCGCGAACAGCATCACCGCTCCCCAGGCGAAGACGTCGGCGGCGCCGTCGGCGCGGCGCCCAGTGAGCACCTCGGGGGCCATGTAGCCCGGTGTGCCCATCAGGTGTCCGGTATCGGTGAGCGACATGTCCGCGGTGCGGGCGATGCCGAAGTCGATGACGCGGGGGCCGTCGGGGCCGAGGAGGATGTTGTCCGGTTTGAGGTCGCGGTGGACGACACCCGCGCGGTGGATGGCGGCCAGGGCGGTGGCGGCCCCGGTGGCCAGCCGTACCAGCGCGTCGCCGGTGAGCGGGCCCGAGTCGCGGACGGCTTTGCGCAGATCCCGGCCGGGGACGAACTCGCTGACGATTTAGGGTCGTTCGCCGTCGGTTCCGCTCTCCAGGACCCGTGCGGTGCAGAAGGACTCCACGCGCTGGGCGGCGAGCACCTCCTTGGCGAACCGGCCCGCGATGTCGGGGCGGGCGACGAGTTCCGGGCGCAGCACCTTGACGGCGACGCGCTGCCCGGCCTCGTCGTAGCCCTCGTACACCGTTCCTTGGCCACCCGCGCCGAGCCGCGCGGCGAGCCAGTACCCGGCGATCCGTTCCGGATCCTCGTCGGTGAGCAACTCGGCCATTCTTCCCCCTGGTTCAGCGTCCCCCGGTGCGCGCGCGGAGGGTACCAAGCGGTGCGGCGACCGGGTAGGGGCCCGTGGTCCAGATGCGGGGACAGAAGGTTCGAGCCTTACGTCGCCCTGTGGGCGCAGCGCGGTCGGGCTGCGTCGGTCGGCGTCAGCGGCCGATGACCTTGTCCGCGCAGTCCGGCTGCGGTCCCAACTGCTTCAGTTCCGCGAGGAGTTCACTCTGACCGGTCAGGAGCTCGGTCAGGATGCGGCGTGCCGCGCGCAGGAGGTCGGCCACGTCGCCGCCGGCGAGGGCGTAGCTGACGGTCGCTCCGTCGCGGATGGAAACGACGATGCCGGACCGGCGCAGGACCGCCAACTGCTGGGAGAGGTTCGATGCCTCGACGTCGATCGCGGCCAGGAGGTCGCGTACGGGTACGGGGCCGTTCTGCAGGAGTTCCAGGACGCGGATGCGGACGGGGTGTCCGAGCATGCGGAAGAACTCGGCCTTCGCCTGGTAGAGGGGGACCTGCATTCCCATGAGTGCTCCTGCTGTTGCTTCAAACCTTGCTTGGGGGCGCGGGGCTTCCAGTCGGCCGACCACCCATACATTCGTACGGACGGGCCCACGCACGCCCGGGGATTACCTGTTTCAGATGTGCCGGATTGAAGAATTCTTCAACTCATGGGCATGCGTGGGCGCGAAAGTGCAGGACTCAGAGCTCCAGAGCAGCCTCGATGCGCTTGAGCTGGTGACGGGCCATGGCCAGGTTGGATTGGGTCTTGTCCAGTACGACGTACAGGAACAGCCCGCCGTGGCCCCGGCCCTTGAGCAGCCGGATCAGGTGGTACTGGCCGCCGAGGGTGATCAGGACGTCCTCGATCTCGTCCTTGAGGCCCAGCATCTCCATCGTGCGGACCTTCGCCCGGATCACGTCCGTGTTGCCCGCGGCGGCGACCGTGAGGTCAAGATCCTTGCCACCGCCGAGGGTCCCCAGCGCCATACCGCTGGTGTAGTCCACCAACGCGGCTCCCATCGCACCCTCGATCGACGTCATCGTCTCCTTCAAAGAGACCTCAACGTTCGCCATCGGTATTCGCTCCCTTGCCTTCTACGGACTCCGCCCGGTGCTCCGTGCCTGCCGACACCGGACTGCTTGTGACCCCGACGCTACCGAGCGTGCGTGGCGCCGTACGGGGAACGGGAGATTGCGTGGAATGTGCGCATGGCCCCCTGCTGTCCCACGCGTACCGGCTCGCACGGCTGCACCCCGGGTACTCCCGTGGAAGTACCCGGGGTGCAGCCGGCCGTACGACGACCGGAGGGGGATTTGCGAGGAGTCTCGGGGTGAGACGAAACGTCCGTGCTTCCGAGGAGATGAATCGAGATGGACACCTTCACCACCCTCGCCTACGACGGGCCCGGCCCGTGGATCCTGTTCCTTCCGCTGATCTGGGCGGCGGTCGTCGTCGGTGTCGTCACCGTGCTGCGCCGTACCGTCTGGCGCGGGCGCCGCGGGGCGGCGGCGTACGGTGAGCGGTCGCCGATCGCCATCCTGGGGCGGCGCTTCGCCGCCGGGGAGATCGACGAGGACGAGTACTGGCGGCGGCTGTCCGTCCTGGACGAGCAGTTCGGCCGGTCCCTCAAGAACGGTGCTGCGTGACTGCGCCGAAGCCCGCCGCAAGACGGTCCAGGGTCGTGCGCATCCCGGCGCGGTTGACTGCGATGCGCCGGTCCGGGCCGGTGCCGGCGAACACCGCGCCGAGCAGCGTGGTCAGGCGGGAGCCCCGGCCCGTGCGCAGGTCCTGCCACGTCTCCGTGACGCGCGTGCGCTCGCCCTCCGGTTCGAACCGGTAGCCCCAACGCGCGATCGGCAGCCCGAAGATGCCGACGTCGAAGGTGAACTCACCGGTTCCGTCCGGCGCCTGCGCCGGCGTGCGCAGGGCCGTGATCCGACCCACCGTGAACCAGACGAACGGCCCTCTCCGGTTGAGCCCGACGAAGCGGCTGCCGGGGCGGTCCGGCGGCCGGGGCACCCAGACGCGGCGGCATTCCGGGCTCCAACGGCCCATGTTCCGCAGGTCGGACACCACCCGGTGGACGTCCTCGGGGGCCGCGTCCACCACGATGCGCTCCTCCAGGCTCCACCGGCGCCCGCTCATGGTGCCCCTCCCTGTGATCGTCCCCGTTCCACGCCTGGAGTCTAAGGGCCGTCCCGTAATCCCCGGCGGGCGCGCGACCACCGGGGATTACGGGACAGCCCTTAGGCAACGAGGAGGGCCTCGGCGACGGCGGTGCGGGCGTAGAGCACGGAGCGCCCGGCCCGGTGGGCACTGACCAGGCCCGCTGCGCGCAGCGCGGTCAGGTACTGGGACACTCCGGCGGCCGAGAGCCCCGTACGGCGGGCCAGTTCGGTGGTGGAGGCCGGGGTTTCCAGTTCGCTCAGCAGCCGGGTGCGGGAGCGGCCCAGCACGGCGGCCAGGGCCTCGGTCCTGCCGGCGGGCCGGGGTTCCCACAGGGAGCCGGTGCCGCGCGCCGGATAGGCGAGTTGCGGTGGTTCCGGGGGCGTCACCCGGGTGAAGGGGACCGGTTCGATGAAGACCGAGGGGATCAGCAGCAGCCCGGCACCCGCCGTTCCGCGG
This sequence comes from Streptomyces sp. NPDC001502, assembly GCF_042894785.1. NCBI lineage: Bacteria > Bacillati > Actinomycetota > Actinomycetes > Kitasatosporales > Streptomycetaceae > Streptomyces > Streptomyces sp. NPDC001502. Next base: position 16,732 of record NZ_JBIAVW010000017.1, on the reverse strand, counting down.
GACAGGGGCCGATGCCGGCGGGACAGCCGGAGCGCGTTGTCGCCCCAGCTCACCGAGGGGTGGAGGTCGTTGAAGAGGCGGCCGGCGCCGTGCTCGGCGGCCTGCCGGGCCCGGTGGAAGACATCGGCGTCGAGTACCGCGCGGATCCGTGCCCAGTAGGGCGCCAGGGCCAGCTCCCAGTAGGTCCCGATCTCTTCCGCGACCCGGACCAGGCGGGCCCGCGGGTCGGCGTACAGGGTCCGCGTGCGCGGGCCGAGGCGTCCCTGTTCCTGTCGCAGGCGGTCGAGTTCCCGGCGGACCCGGGAGTCGGGTGTGGCCTGGATCCTGGCCAGCTCCTCCGTCAGGGAAGGAGCCGGACCGGTGGGCGCCGGGTTGAGGAAGTCGGGTACGTACCCCGAGGGCGGGATCAGTTCGGCCAGCCAGCCCCGGTCGAGGCCGGCGGCCGCCAGCCGTGGCCTCACCTGCTCGGTCCAGGGCCGGTGTACGGGGGACGTGGCCCCGGAGGCCAGCAGCCGGTAGCTGGGCCCGACCTCCCACATCGGCGAGACGGCGAACCGCATCTGCGCGAGATCGCTCACGGAGAACGCCAGTTCCGCCAGCACGGCCACTCCAAGGATTCGGTCATGCCTTAATCAATGGCCTGGCAGCCTACCGGGTGGGGATCATCCGGGGCATGACCTCACAGACGATGACGGCGGACGCCGCGGGCACCTGGAACCTCGGCGACCTGAAGATCAACCGGATCGGCTTCGGCGCGATGCGTCTGACGCAGACCGGCGAGGCGTTCGCGGACGACGCCCTTCCCCGGGACCGCGGCCAGGCGATCGGCGTACTGCGCCGGGCGGTCGAACTCGGGGTGAACCACATCGACACCGCCGCGTTCTACTTCTCGCCGCTGCGCTCCGCCAACGAGCTGATCAACACGGCGCTGGCCCCCTATCCGGAGGACCTCGTGATCACCACCAAGGTCGGTCCGGGCCGGGACCCGTCCGGCGCCTGGCGCGAACACGCCACCCCGGAGCTGCTGCGCGGCCAGGTCGAGGAGAACCTGCGCCAGCTCGGCCGCGACCACCTCGACGTGGTGAACCTGCGCATCGTCGGGACCGATTCCATCGCCGAGCGCTTCGGCGCGCTGGCCGAGCTCCGCGACGCGGGCCTCATCCGCCACCTCGGCATCTCCAACGTCACTCCCGAGCACCTCGCCGAGGCCCGGGCCATCGCGCCGGTGGTCTGCGTGCAGAACATGTACGGGATCGGGGTGCGGCCCGAGCACGACGGGTTCGTGCGCACCTGCGGTGAGCAGGGCATCGCGTTCGTCCCCTTCTACTCCATCGCGGGGACCGGTCGGCAGGCGGGCGCGAACGGAGCCGAGCACGAGGAGGTGCGTGCCGTCGCCCGGGCCCACGGCGCGAGCCCGGCGCAGGTACGGCTGGCGTGGACGCTCCGGCGGGGACCGCACGTACTGGCCATTCCCGGCACGGGCGACCCGGATCACCTGGACGCGAACGTGGCCGCCGGGTCCCTGCGCCTGTCGGAGGAGGATCTCGCCGTCCTGGAGGCGGTGCACCACAGCTGACGGCGCGTCGTGCCGGTGGGGCGTTGCGGGGGGGGGCAGCCACCACCCCCGTAGCTCACACCTCGGTCTCGGAGGTCGCTCCCCCGCCCGGGGGAGGGAGATCGTTCCGGCGGCCGACGCCACCCTGTTCCGGCCGGTGCGACGTTCAGAACATGACCAATGCCGAATGGACGATGAAGGCGCCCTGGAGGGCCTGGTGGCAGCGATGGCCGCGCCGGGTGGCCCGGGCAACGATGCTGTGGGGGGTGCTGTACGCCTGCTTCGGCCTGGCGTGCGCGCTGAGCGGGACCCCCTTGCTCCACCACGGTGGTGGCTCAGGGACCCCCGGGCTGGGTTGGGCGGTCGTGACGCTGGGTGCGCTGGGGACGTCGGCCGCAGGAGCGGTGGTGCGGTATGGATTGCTGCCACCGTTGCGGGTGCTGCTCCTGGTGCTGTGCGGGCTGGCAGGGATCAGCGCGTTCGGCCTGCTGATGGATGTGATCACGCTGATGCTCGGTCAGGGGGTGGACAGCCGGGCCTCCGCTGCGAACAGGGCCCTCGCGGCGGTCGGGGCGGTCCTGCTCGCGGCGACGGCCCGGTCCGGCCGACTGCCCGCCGGTCCTGCCGTACGCGCGCCGTCCGCTGCGCCGCAGCGCCTCCGACTCGCCGCCTGGGCAGGGACGCTGGCCTTTGTCCCGTACGCGGCGATGAAGCTGGTCTGGGCGTCCGGCGGGACGTTCGCGGGGATCACCGGTGAGGAGATGCTCGCGGTCTCGGAGCGGAACGGCGCCTCGGGGATCTTCCTCACGCTGGAGTCCTGGGGCCTGGACCCCACCGCGCTGCTGGCCGCGCTCGGCGTTTTCCTGCTCTGGGGCCTGGTCCGTCCGTGGGGGCAGGTCTTCCCGCGCTGGACGCTGTTCCTGCGCGGCCGGCGGGTGCCGCGCTGGCTCCCGCTCGCCCCGGCTCTGCTCGGTGCTGCCACGCTCGCCCCGTACGGCGTTCTGGGGGTCGGATACCTCGTCCTGGCCACGGCCGGGGTGGTGACGATGCGGCGCGGCGACTTCCACTCCTCGGGCGACGCGCTGCTGGTCGGCTGGATCGGGATGGCCGCCTTCGCCGTTTACGGCATCGCCCTGACCGTCGCGGCGCGCTCGTACTGGCTCCGGACGCGTCCCGCCCGCCGGACGGGTGCCGACACGGAATGACCGTCCGCGGCCGGCGCAATCCCGGCCGGCCGGCCACCGGCTCGCCGTGTGCGTCCGCGATGCCGACGCTGCCGCTCTACCACGCCCCGGCGGGTCCCTCCGGTACCTCGCCCGTCTGGTACCCGGCATCCGCCAGCAGGTTCTCGGTCACCCGTACGCCGGTGAGGCGCTCGGTCAGCGCGCGTACCGCGGCCTTCCTGTCGACGTCGGGGCCTTCGTCACCCGACTCGGGCCGGTTCTCGTACCCGAACAGGATCTCCGTGTGCTCATGGATCAGTTCGCGGACCCCCTCACACGTCCCCCGTGGCTCGGCCCCCGCCACTTGCGAGCAGCTCCGCAGGAGACAGTCCCCGCACCAGCGTCAGCGTGTACCCGCCCTCCAGCCCGTACGCGAACAGGGACGAGGAACGTATCCAGCCGTAGTCGGCCGCAGTGGCCGAGGTCGTGCAGCGCATCCTGCCACCGCCCACCGGCACCGGCGATCAATTCCCGGTCCCCGCCGAAGCAGGTGCGTTGGCAGAGGCGAGGGTGACGTGGGCGGTCCATGACCAGAGCTCCTGGGGCGGATCCCAGCTCACCTCGACGTCGGTGTCGTGGACGTCGCGCGCGAGTTCCGTCACCATCAGCGCCGCCGCGTCCCGCGCGTCCTGTGGGCCGGTGCCGATCGGCACGTCCAGGCGACCGCAGAGCATTCCCGGGTCCACGGTGAGGACGCTGATGCGCCAGCCCTCCGGCGTGGCCAGCAGGACGATCCCCTTCGGAATGCCGAAGGCGGCCCGCTTCTTCTTCTCCTTCTTGCGTCTCACCATGCCGCCATCCAACAGCGTCCTGTTCATGGTGGTGAGTCCGGGTGGGACCGGGCCGTGCCGCCGCCGCCACCCTGCACCGCCTCGCCCCGGGCAGGCGGCAGCAGGTCGGACACCGCTCGGCCTGCAACGCCCGTCAGGGGAGGTCGTCGGTCGGCGGGTCGGCCTCGTACACGTGGGGGGTGTCCCACTCCCAGTCCAGCAGCTCGGCGCCGCCGAGGACCACGTCGTCGGGGTCCGGCATGCCGGCCCGGCGCAGGAATTCGATGACGTCCTCGTCCGAGCGGGCCAGGCCCAGGGACTCCTCTCCGTTCGAGGTCCGCAGGGTCACCTGCCGGCCCCCCGACGGGAAGATCCGGTGTACGACGACGGGTGCATGACGCATACCCCCAGCCTGGCCCCGTCGGCCCGGCCCGGCACCTCAGGGGGTGCGGCCGGCCGTGGCGGCACGGTCGGCGCGCGTGGGGATGCGGAACGTGGAGGGGTCGGGGTAGGTGGCCTTCTCGGCCTGTACGACTTCCTCGATCGCGGTCTTGAAGGCGGGCTCGAAGAAGTCGACGGCCAGCAGCAGCCGCAGTCCCTCCAGGGTCGGATCGAGCAGCGGTCGGCCCATGCGGGCACCGCCGCCCGAGATGCCGGGGAAACCGGCCCGGGCGGTCTCCGGTCTCTCTCCCGCACGCGCATCGAGGCCGGCGGCCGCGTAGCCGGCGATCAGCGCGAGTTCGGCGAGGTACTTGCGGGCCCCGAGGGCCATCTCCTCGGCTCCCTGCAGCGTCTGGACCGAGCCGCCCGCCACTTTGAAGTCGTCGCTGATCCTCTTGAGGCCGCGCGCCTCGTAGACGGCGCGCGCCTCCTCGAAGAGCCGCCCCGCCTCGTCGACCGCCTTCATCGCCGTCACCAGCTGGTCGATGTCGATCTCGCGCTTCACGTTGCCTCCTGGTCCGGAACTGTGCTGCACCGACCGTAGGAGGCAAAGCCACCGGTGCGGAACACCCGTGCGCGGACCGTTATCGGTGCACTCCGCGCCGTCCGGGACCCCTCCCCCGGCACCCGCGTCAACTCACCACGCGGTCTTGCGACTTGCAGCCGAGGTCCCAACAATGCACATGACAACCGGAGGATCTTCGGTCGCATTGTCATCAGAGGGGAACCCCCACATGAACAAGCCTCTCACCGGCGCCTTACTCTCCCTGCTCCTGCTGGGAGCGGCGGTCACCCCCGCCGTGGCCGCGCCCACCGCACCCACCGCACCCATCACCACCCCACCCATCGCCTCCGAAGCCACCGCCGTCGCGGTCAACTTCGCGGGCACCGTGGCCCTCAGCAACTGTTCCGGATCCGTCGTCCGCGCGCCCGGCTCCCAGCCGAACGACCTCGCGCTGGTCCTGTCCAACGGGCACTGCCTGGAGTCGGGCTTCCCGGCGGCCGGCGAGGTCGTCAAGGACCGCCCGTCCAGCCGCTCGTTCTCGCTGCTCAACTCGGCCGGATCGAAGGTCGGCACGCTCCGCGCGAGCAAGATCGCGTACGCGACGATGACCGACACCGACATCTCGATCTACCAGCTGACCCGGACCTACGCCCAGATCCAGAGCCAGTACGGCATCACCGCGCTGACACTCGACGGCGCACGCCCGGCCCAGGGCTCGGCGATCAAGGTGGTCTCGGGCTACTGGAAGCGGATCTACAGCTGCAACGTGGACGGCTTCGCCTACCGCCTCAAGGAGGGCGCCTGGACCTGGAAGGACTCGGTCCGCTACACCTCCGCCTGCAACACCATCGGCGGCACCTCCGGGTCACCGGTGGTCGACACGGCGACCGGCAAGGTCGTCGCCGTCAACAACACCGGGAACGAGGACGGCGCCCGCTGCACGGACAACAACCCGTGCGAGGTCGACCAGAACGGCAACGTGACGGTCCGCCAGGGCATCAACTACGCGCAGCAGACGTACATCGTCGTCCCCTGCATAGCGCCCGGAAACAAGATCGATCTGAACCGCCCCGGCTGCGTGCTCCCCAAGCCGTAATCCCGCGCGCGTCCCCGCCCGACCCGAAAAGCCCCACGGCCGGGCCCCGGGCGGGGATACTCGGAGGCGTGGAACTGCACATCGATCACCGCTGGCTGCTGGAGCGGCAGGAGGCGCTGTTCAAGGACGTGGCGGTGGCCGACCACTCCGCCCTGGTAGCCGCCGTGGCCCGGCACCGGGTGAACACGCCCAGTCTGGAAGTGGACGACCCCGACGCCTACTGGCGGGCGGCCGCCCTGCTCGACGCGATCGTGCTGCTCCGGCCGCTCCCCGACTCCAACGAGTACTTCGCCTACGGGGTCGCCGTCGCGTACATCGAGGCCTCCGGCAAGGCGGTGGACGCCACCTACGAGCAGTGGCGCGACCTCATCACCGACATCCGCATGCTGCGCGCCACCGTCTTCGACGTGGCCGCCCGGCTCCGCTCCTGGCAGCCGACCCAGGCGGGGTAGGGCCCCGCGGTCAGCGCCTGCGCTGGGCGGGGGTGCCGACGAGGAGCGCGTCGGACACGAGGCGTGCGCCGCGGGCGAGCCGTCCCAGCTGCTCCAGCTCGACGGCGTACATCCTGATCGAGTTCTCGATGACCGACTCGGCGATGCCCATGGTGGGCAGCTCGGCGCGGCTGGTCTGCAGGGCCGCCCGCACCGCGCGCATCTCGTGCTGCAGCTGGAGCTGGACGTGCCGGGCCAGGAGCGCGTGGTGGCGGGTGAGCGTCAGGTAGCCGCCGTAGCGGGCCGGGAGCAGATCCCGCAGCCAGCGCGTGGCCGTGCGCTCCCAGTCGTGCGTACCGGGTGCCTTGACCTGCATGGGCCAGTCAGGGCTGAGGGTAAACGTGGCCGTCTGAGGCATTCTCGTCACTTCCGAGTGGTGTCGAACTCTGATCGAGACGTTCTGGGGGGCGGCCTCGGCCCAGGGGTTGACCGAGGCCGCCATGGGCGCTCTGCGGGGATCCAAAGCCTGGACCCGACACGCGGTCGCGACCTGAGGAGGTTCGTCGTACCGCGAGTACGTTCGGGAGGACATGGGGGTCCTCCTTGGCATCTGGTGGATCCGGAGCGCCGTCGTCAGTAAACATATATACCGTCGAGTAAGCAAGAGTATGAAAAATTTCATGCACCTTGAGGGCTGAATATCGCCTGGTGAACCGAGCCGGAACGGGCTACAGGAAGAAGCCGTGCTGGTCGGCCACGTGCTCGTAGCTCTCCAGACGGGCCTGGGTCCGCTCCGGGTCCGCGTCGGCCATCGCCTGCAGCAGGGCGGCGGACAGCATTCCGGGCGCCGCGTACGAGTCGAAAACCAGCCGGGATCCGGTCCCCGCCGTCAGGGCCACGTCCGCCTCGTCCACCATCGGCCCCAGCGTGGGGTCCGTGATCAGGACCACACGCAGCCCCGTACTGCGGGCGGCGCGAATGGCGGCCAGGGTCTCCTTGGCGTGCCGCGGCATGGCGAAGGCGAGCACCCAGGTCCCGCCGGCCGCCCTGGACTGCAGCAGCGCGTCGTAGGCGACGCTGCCGCCGCGGGTCACCAGGCGCACGTCGGGGTGGATGCGCCGGGCCGCGTACGCGAAGTACTCCGCGAGCGAGACCGAGATGCGCAGGCCCAGGATGGTCAGCGGCACCGAGGCGGCCAGCTCGCGGCCGATGTCCAGCACCTGGTCGGTGTCGGCGAGCAGCCTGCGCACGTTCTCCAGGTTCTCGATCTCGGCGTCGACGGCTTCCTGCAGCTCGTTGCGGCGGATCTGCGCGCGGGGGTCCGGGGCGCCGGCGACGGCGCTGAGCGCGATCGGCTGCAGCACGTCACGCAGGGCGGGGTAGCCGCTGAAGCCGAGGGAGGCGGCGAAGCGGGTCACGGAGGGCTGGCTCACGCCCACCCGCTCGGCCAGTTCGGTGATCGAGAGGAACGCGGCCTCGGTGAGGTGGTCGATCAGGTACTGGGCGATGCGGCGCTGGCCCGGTGACAGGCGGCGTCCGTCGAAGAGCGCGAGGAGCCGGTCGGCCGGAGGACGGACCTCTTCGGACGACTGCCCCCCTGGTGTGATCGCAGCCGCTTGTGCGCGTGCCTGCTGCCCCGATGACACTCGAGGGCCTCCCTAACTCATGTCACTCGCGCTCCAACATAGCTCACCCCCTGTGGCCGGTGATGATCAGTCCTGGGCGCGCGAGGTCACGGGGGCGTCGGTGCGGTCGCCCAGGAACTCGTACCAGCGGCGCTGCAGGCACAGGTAGCGGGTGTCGGCCTCGACGAGGTCGAGGAAGGAGCCGATCGTACTGGTGAGGCGCTCGCCGAGGCCCGGGTCGGTGAGGGCGCCGTCCTCGGTGAACGCCTGGTGCGCGCCCGCCAGGCTGAACATGTCCGGGTAGACGCGCGCGCCGAGGTGTTCCAGCGGTACGCGCAGGGCCCAGAGCCCGCGGTTGCCGCCGACCATCGAGGGCGAGGCCGACACCAGCAGGGTCTGCTTGTCCTTGAAGGGCTGCGGGCGGTAGCGGGAGACCCAGTCGATGGCGTTCTTGAGCACGCCCGGTACGGAGGCGTTGTACTCGGGGGAGGCGATGATCAGCGCCTGCGCGGCCTCGATCCGCGCGCACAGGGCCAGGGCTCCTTCGGGCAGTCCCTCGTCGGCCTCCGCGTCGCCGTCGTACGGGGGCATCGGGAAGTCGCCGAGCGTGGCGGCCTCTGCGGTGGCGCCGGCCCGGGACACCAGGTCGGCGACCAGGGAGCCGAGGCGGACGTTGACCGATCCGGTGCGGGAGGAACCGGACAGGACGAGCACGTGCAGGGAGGTACGGGCGGGCCCGCCGTCGTGCGGACGGCCCGGATCCGCCGGGAAGTGGTCGGTGTCGGTCGGGTTCATGCCGTCTCCTCCTGCTCTCTTGCGATCGGCCACACGCGGCGGGACCCGCACACTTCGGTGTGCGGGTCCCGTCCGGGCCGCGGGTCACTTCGCGCCGGGGTTCTCCCAGCGGTAGAACTCGTGGGCCATGGCGTCCTTCGGACTGCGCCAGGTGTCCGGGTTGTGCGGGCTGATGTAGGCGGTCAGCCGGTCGCTGAGGTCCCGGAACTCCGGGTGCTCGGTGACCTTCGCGATGGCCGGGCCGGGCGGCCGGTCCGACTCGATCAGGTGCAAGTAGACGTCGCCGAACTGGAACAGGCTGCGGCGCGTGACCCCTACGAGGTGCGGGAGTTCACCCGCGTCCGAGCCGGCGAAGAGGTCGGCGATGTCCGGCGCCGATCCCGGCGCCATCCGGGCGACGATGAGAGCGCGGTGCGTCTGGTTCATCCGGGTGCCTGCCTTTCGTCTCAGACTCGGCTGACGGCGGGGGCACGGCCCTCGCGCTGGCGCTTCTCGATCTTGTCCCGGATGAGCGCCATCTGGATCGGGGAGTTGCGGTTGATGTTGTCGGTCATCCACGCGTCGTCGACGGGGGCGTCCGGCTTCATCGCGAAGTCCTGGGTCCACTTCATCCGGGTGCCACCGGGCACCTTGAAGTACTGCCAGTGGATGTCCATGTGCGCGAACGGGCCGGTCTCCACCCGTCGGGCACGGACCGTGAGGCCCTTGCGGTCGACGGTCCGCTCCGAGACCCAGCTCCACACCTTGCCGTTCTCGTCGGGGTGCATGGTCAGGCGGAAGCGGGTGGTGTCGCCCTTCTCCTCGATGATTTCGAGGGAGGCGTACTCGCTGAACAGCTGCGGCCAGCTGGGGAGATCGTTGGTCATCTCCCATACGACGTCCACGGGCGCGTTGACGGTGATCTCGTTCTCGGTGTGTCCTGTCATGTCAGGCTCCGGTCATCAGACTGTGGTTGACGAGGTCGAGGAATTCCCCGGGGGTCTTGCAGCGGTCGGCGTGGGTGGGCAGCGCCCGCCCCCGCCGGTTCTCCAGTTCGCCGACGATCCCGAGCAGGCCCAGCGAATCGAGGCCGTACTCGTCGAACGCGGAGTGCGGGCGGCTCGCCAGCTCGGCGGGATCGACGGTGATGCCGGCCTTCTTCATGAGGGCCGCCAGTTCCTCCGGGGTCAGCCGGTCGGACATCTTGGTTCTCCCTTCTTCCTACGAGCCCTTGCGGACGACGAGCGCGGAGTTCGACCCCATCCGGCCGCGGCTGAGCACCAGCGCGGTGCGCAGCTCCGCCGTACGGGCGCTGCCGGTCACCACGTCGAGGTCGTGGCACACGTCGTAGACGTTCGGGGTCGGCGGGACGATGCCGTGCTCCAGGGCCAGGGCAGCGGCCGCGGTGTCGAGGGCCGGCGCCGCGCAGTACGCCCTGCCGGTACCGGACTTGGGCGCCGTGACCGGCACCTTCCGCCCGTACGCGCCGAGGGCGTCGGCGATGGCGGCCGCCTCGGCCGCGTCGGCCTCCGGGGTCCCGATGGCGTCGGCGAAGACCACGTCGATCTCCTCGGGCGCGCAGCCGGCTTCCCGCAGGGCGCCGCGGATGGCGTGGGCCAGCCCCTCGCCGGACGTGTCCCGTCGCCGGGTGCCGGTGAAGGTCGCGGCGTGGCCGGCCAGGACCGCCCGTACGGTGGCGCCGCGGCGGCGGGCCTCGTCCTCGTCCTCGACGACGAACATCGCGCCGCCCTCGGCGGGGACGAATCCGCAGGCTTTGTCGGTGAAGGGCCGGTAGGCGCGCTCGGGGTCCTCCCCCGTGCTCAGCCCCTCGTACTCCAGCTGGCAGACGATGGAGTACGGCGCCAGTGGTGCCTCCGTCGCCCCGACCAGCATGGCCCGGCTGCCCTGGCGGATCCCGCGGACGGCGTGCGCGAACGCGTCCAGTCCGCCCGCCTCGTCGCTGGCCACGACCCCGCAAGGGCCCTTCAGTCCGCGCCGGATGGAGATCTGGCCGGTGCTCGCCGCGTAGAACCAGGCGATCGACTGGTAGGGGCCCACGAAGCGCGGCCCCTGCTCCCAGAGGTGCTGGAGCTCACGCTGGCCGAACTCGCCGCCGCCGGATCCGGCGGCGGTGACGACGCCCACGGAGAAGGGGTCGCCCTCGTAGTCGGCCCGGCCGAGCCGGGCGTCCTCCAGGGCGAGGTCGGCCGCGGCGAGGGCGTGGTGGGTGAAGCGGTCGGTCTGGACGAGGAAGCGGTCCTCGACCATGGCGCCGGGGTCGAAACCCCGGACCTCGCCCGCGACGCGCAGCGGCAGGTGCTCGCAGCCCGCCCTGGTGACCCGGTCCAGCACGCTGAGTCCGGACTGGGTCGCCTTCCAGAAGGCGTCGGCGCCCACGCCGTTGGGCGCGACGACTCCGATGCCCGTGATGACCGTACGGCTGGTCACGAGACCTCCTCCTTCGGCCGGGTCATGACCACGGCGGACTGGAATCCGCCGAAGCCGCTGCCCACCGAGAGCACGCTGCGCAGCTTCCGGCCGCGCGCGACGCGGGGTACGTAGTCCAGGTCGCACTCGGGGTCGGGCGTCTCGTAGTTCGCCGTCGGCGGTACCACCTGGTGGGTCATGGCGAGTACGCAGGCCGCCAGTTCGATGGCGCCGATCGCGCCGAGGGAGTGCCCCACCATGGATTTGATGGAGGTCATCGGCGTCTTGTAGGCGTGGTCGCCCAGGACCCGCTTGACCGCTGCGGTCTCGTGGCGGTCGTTCTGCTTGGTGCCGGAGCCGTGCGCGTTGACGTAGTCGATCTCGTCGGCGGCGACGCCGGCTTCGGCGAGGGCGGTTTCGATGGCCCGGGCCATCTCCAGGCCCTCGGCGGTCAGCCCGGTCATGTGGTGGGCGTTGCCGAAGGTGGCGTAGCCGCCGATCTCGCAGTAGACGGTCGCACCGCGGGCGCGGGCGTGTTCCAGCTCTTCGAGTACGAGGACGGCTCCGCCTTCGCCGAGGACGAACCCGTCCCGGTCGGCGTCGAACGGCCGGGAGGCGTGGGCCGGGTCGTCGTTGTTCGGCGAGGTCGCCTTGATGGCGTCGAAGCAGGCCACGGTGATCGGCGATATGGGTGAGTCGGAGGCGCCCGCGATGCAGACGTCCATCCGGCCCTCCGCGATGGAGTGCACGGCGTACCCGATGGCGTCGAGTCCCGAGGTGCAGCCGGTGGAGACCGTCTGGACCGGGCCCCGCGCACCCGTCTGCTCCGCGACGGCGGAGGCGAGGGTGGCGGGGGTGAACGCCCGGTGCAGGAACGGGCCGGCCCGCTTGTGGTCCACGTCCCACCAGGATCCGGACTGGCTGACGGCCACGTAGTCGTGCTCCAGCCGGGTGGTGCCGCCGACGGCCGTGCCGAGGGAGACTCCGGTCCGCCAGGCCTCGTCCGTGGTGAGGTCGAGGCCCGCGTCCTTCACCGCCTCCCGGGCGGCCACCAGGGCGAACTGGATGTAGCGGTCGGCCCGGTCCGCCTCGCCGGGTTCGAGGCCGTGAGCGGTGGGGTCGAAGTCGACCTCGGCGGCTATCCGGGAGCGGAACCCGGCCGGGTCGAAGAGGCTGATCCCGCGTGTCGCCGTACGGCCGTTGGAGAGCAGGTCCCAGAAGTCGCGGACGCCGATCCCGCCGGGCGCGACGACGCCGACTCCGGTGACGGCCACCCGCCGGCGGGTCACGAGACCGCTCCCGTACGGTCCGGGGGCTGCTCCCACGCGGTGCCCTCCGGGTGAGGGGCCTGCTCGGTGTCCACGTGACCGAGCTCGGGGCGCGGGGCCAGCGGGCCGAGGTGGAAGACCATGCGGGCCTCGGTGTCCCCCACGTTCCGGAAGCGGTGGCGCGTGTTGAGCGGAACCAGGAGTCCCTGGTCGGTGCGCAGCGGGTGGGCCTCGCCGTCGAGGTCGACCTCCAGCCGGCCGCTGACCACGTACACGAACTCCTCGGAGTACGGGTGGTAGTGCTCCGCGATCGACTCCCCGGGGGCCATGATCGCCAGGCCCATGAAGCCGCTGGTGGAACCCACGGACGTCGGGGTGAGCACCGCCCTCAGGTCTCCGCCGCGCCGGCGGTTGGGGGGCGTCTCGCTGAGGTCCACGATGCGTGGGCGCTGTTGGGTCATGGCGGGTTCCTCCTGCGTGTGGGGAGAGCCTGGTGCGGACGGGTCGGGATCGGGGGTGGAGCGGATGGAGTGGAACGGGGGGTGGGCCGGGGGGGGCCGGGGAGGGCCGGGGAGGATCAGGAATCCGCAGGTGCCCGGCGGTCCGTGATCAGGTTCATGGTGTGGCCGGCGGTACGGACCCGCCTGCCGGCCCGGGCCGTCAGGCGGTCGAGCACCGCCGCCTTGCGCGGTCCCGAGACACCGAAGGTGGTGTCGGGCTCGGCGTCGAAGGGGCCGCGGACGTCGATGAGCCGGACGACGATGTCGTCACGCTGGAAGATGCTGCTGCTCCGAACGGGGCTGGCCGGGTGGTGTGCGGCCGCCTCGTCCTGCCGGGCCAGGAACTTGGCGAGCGCGGCGCCGCAGCCGGGCTTGGCCGGGTAGAAGAGCGCGTGCCGCTGGACCTCGGCGGACTCGGGCTCGGGTGCGGCGATGTGGTGGACCGCCGGGAGCGCCGCGCGCATGAAGAACATGCGCGCGGACTCCGGGTCGTTCAGGTTCCGGTCCTGTTCGAGGTAGGGGTTGATGGCCTCCTCGACGGCGCGCACCTCGGGCTGCTCGGAGACGTGCCGCAGGGCCGCCATCAGATCGCCCTGGACCTCCACCGTCCGTACGACCCGGTTGCCGTGCATGAACAGGGACGTGCGGCACAGGCGGGTGTGGTCGTCGACCCGGGCCGCCGGGGAGGCGTAGCTGGAGAGGATGGACGCGACGTCCTTCTCGCTCCCCGGCTTGACGGTGAAGGTGAGGGCGTGGCGCACGATGCCGGCACCCAGCCGGGGGGTCTTCTGCAGCCGCGCCGTGGCCGGGCGGGACTCCTGGCCGTAGCCGCGTCCGGTCTCCCGCAGGACGGTGAACTTGAGCGGGCGCATGGCACGGGCGCACGCGCCGAGCGGCTTCACCTGTTCGGCGTGGTGCTCGCTGTTGACCCATGCGAGGTACTGCGGGGCACTTTCCCACTCACTGGTGATGAGCCATTGGGAGGGATTCTCGAAGGACTGGCACAGCTGGTCGCTGATGTGGCCCGGAACCGACGCGATGTCGTGGCGGAGCTGTTCGTACGCCTCGAAGAACTGCTGCTGGGTCCCCTCGTGGAGATCCATCAGCAGGACGACCCGGAGCATGGAGCCGTCGAAGGCTGACTGCGACACCCGTTCGGACAGGGTGGTTGTCATCTACTCACTCCTTCATGAGGGGGTGGAGATCCATCGCGTACGGACCCCTCGTCCGTCACCGGTGGCGTCCGCCCGGGCCGGCGGCCGCCTCTGGTGGGGAACGGCAGGCCGGCGCGTCTCAGGGGGAGCCGCTGTCGCTCATCGTCATCCGGGTGGGGACGTACCGCTACATGTCCGGATCAAGCGGGTGACAACCGGCGAATCAACTGGGCCTCATCCCGGATCGGGGGCATAAAGAGTCCACTCCCCCACACAGAAAACAGGAGCCCGCAGCTGATGGAAGACAACGCCGATGTTCGCGTACCGGTTCTCGTCGTGGGCGGCTCCCTCGTGGGCCTGTCCACCTCGCTTTTCCTGAGCCGCCACGGAGTGAGGCACCTGCTGGTCGAGAAGCACTCCGGCACCTCCGCACACCCGCGGGGCCGTGGCATCAACGCCCGGACGATGGAGCTGTTCCGCACGGCAGGGGCGGAGCGCGCGATCCGCCGGGCGGCGTCCGTACTGGAGGGAAATCAGGGCATTCTGCAGGCCCGGTCGCTGACCGACGGCGACCACAACTGGCTGGTCAAGTCGATCGATCCGGCCGGGGCGCTGGCCCGGTTCAGTCCGACCGGCTGGTGTCTGTGCAGCCAGAACAACATCGAGCCGGTCCTGGCCGAACAGAGTCGCGGCATGGGCGCGGACGTGCGGTTCTCCACCGAGCTGATGAGTTTCGACCAGGACGCCACAGGGGTGAACGCCGTGGTGAAGGACCGGGAGACGGGCGAGCACATCACCGTGCGCGCCGACTTCCTGATCGCCGCGGACGGGCCGCGCAGTCCCGTCAGGGAGCAGCTGCGGATCCCCCAGACGGGTAACGGCGAGCTGTTCCACAACGTGAGCGTCACCTTCCGCTCGGAGAAGCTCGTCGAGGTGCTGGGCGACCTGCGCTTCATCGTCTGCTACCTGATCCGCCCGGGGGCGGACGGGGCACTGCTGCCGGTGGACAACAAGACGCAGTGGGTCTTCCACGCCCCGTGGCACCCGGAGCAGGGCGAGACCCTGGAGGACTTCACCGACGAGCGCTGCGTGGATCAGATCCGCGACGCGATCGGCGTACCCGACCTGGACGTGCAGATCGGCGGCAAGGCCCCGTGGCACGCGGCCGAACGGGTGGCGCAGCGGTATTCGTCCGGTCGGGTGTTCCTGGCCGGGGACGCGGCCCACGAGATGTCCCCCACGGGGGCGTTCGGCTCCAACACGGGCATCCAGGACGCGCACAACCTGGCGTGGAAGATCGCCGCGGTACTGGACGGCTCGGCCGGCATCGGACTGCTCGACACCTACGAGGCCGAGCGGCTGCCGGTGGCCAGGGCCACCAGCGAGCGGGCGTCGGCCCGTTCGGCGGAACACAGCCACCCGGGGTACGCGCCGCCGCCCACCATGGGCGGCGGGCCGGGCAGCGGGGTCCTCACCACCGCCATGGGCTACTGCTACCCGAAGGGCGCGCTCGTGGGCGGCGAGCCCGGACGGCCCGTCATCCCGGAGACCCTGCGGCTGGTCGGCGACACCGGGACCCGGGCCCCGCACATGTGGGTGACCCGGTCGGGTGAGCGGATCTCCACCCTGGACCTCTACGAGCACTCCTTCGTGCTGCTCAGCGGTGCGGGAACGCCGTGGCAGGCGGCCGCGAAGCAGGTCGCCGGGCAACTGCGGGTGCGGCTGGACGCTTACACGATCGGCTCCGGGCCGGGTGCGGACCTGGTCCAGGAGGGGCGCTCCGACTGGACCGAGGTACACGCGATGAGCGCCGAGGGCGCCGTGCTCGTACGGCCGGACGGGTTCGTGGCCTGGCGCTCGGAGGGAGCCGTGGCCGATGCCCCGGCGACGCTGCGCGAGGTCCTCTCGACGGTGCTGCGCCGGGCGTGACCACCTCGTCCCCGCTTCCGCCGGCCGTGCGTGCGGCCGGCGGAAGCGGTTCAGCGGCAGGCCCAGCAACCTGCCCAGCAGCCGGCGGCCGGTACGGCGGTTCGCCGGCGGCCGGGCCCGGCACCTCCGGCCGTGTCGCCGCCGCCGGAGGTCCGTTGGGCGTAACACGCGACGACGACCGCGATCGCGGCCAGTTCCTCGGGGGCGGCGACGCCCCTCTCCACACGCAGCAGGCTCGCTATCGGGACATCCTTCGACATCGGCACGGCCTCTCTCACGGGGGCTGCGCGTGCGCCCGGTCGCTTCGCGAGGGGCGGACCGGCTCGGCTCCGGCGCGGGCGGCACACGGGTGGCTCGGTGCGCCGACGGGACGTGTTCCGCGTGAGCGAACCGGCCTGCGGACTCCGGTGGGATCACCTGGAATCCTGTCGCGACCGACGCTACAAGAGCGTGCCGTGCGCGGCACTCCGGACCGGCCGTGGTGACCGGCCACCGGCCGCTGCTGTGCCGGGGCTGCGCCGGCAACCTGTACGCCGTCTGCACCGTGGACCACTCGGGCGGGAAGGCGGGCGGGAACGCGGTCGGGCAGTGGGAGGTCGACCACGAGATGCCCGTGCCGTGCCCGCTGTCCGGCCTGCTGCCGCTGACCGGGACGGCGGCCTCCGTCCATGACCTGCCCGGCGCCGAAGAGGTGCTCGGCCCGCCGGTGTGACGTACGGCGGGTTGGTCCGTACGGGTGAGCGCCCTGCCGCCGCCGGCCGTCGACCGGCGGCGGTTCGGAACCCCGGCCGGCGGTCGGCGTGGCGTCGACCGGGGCCCCTGGCGTTCACTGATTGAACTCGCCCTGCTCCCAAATGCTTTGCCGGTTCAATCTCTTGACGGCCCGTGAGGGTGCGGAGGACAGTGTCCAGCGGCGCGGGGGGGGGGCGCGCGCAACCCCCCCCCCCCCCCCACCCCAACCCCCCCCCCCCCCCACCCCCCCCCCCAGCCCCGGCCCCCCCCCCCCACAAAAACCGCACGAACCCGCCCCCCGG
>NZ_JBIAVW010000016.1:0-187124 GCF_042894785.1 Streptomyces sp. NPDC001502 | reverse complement strand
GGTGAACGTCCTGTGGGCACTCATACGTGACGGACGGTGCTTCCAACGCGAACTCCGTGTCACAGTCGCAGCTTGACAACGTCATTAGGAGGTGGGGCGGGAAAGGGTGGTCGCCTCACGGCGGAGGGCTCTGCAGGGCTTCAGCCGAACGATCTTCCCCACAGGCATACGTCGGGCCAGGGACACAGTCCCTTCCCGCACCCCACATGTGAATGAACGGTCAACCAAACCGGAATCTTCCCACCCGCAGAACGGTCAGCGGGAGGCGTAGCGGACCCAGGCGTCCGTGAGGTCCTGCAGTGCAGCCGGTGTGGCGTGGCCGCCCTCCAGGTACTCCGTGAACGTCGCCAGCCGGTCCGGTTCCTCGGGCCAGTCCGGATCGGCTGCGGCCCTCCTGGCGAGCTCGCCAAGGGCGTCCCGGTCCCTCACGTGCCGCAACAGCCACGCGGTGAACCCGTCCATCGACCCATCCCTGTCTTCGGTGATCACCGGCCCAGGCTCACGCATCCGGGGCCAACCATTGGTGTGCGGCGACCGCCGCGCGCCCGCAGCCGCCGGGCGCGGTGAAGTCTGCCCACGGCCGTGCGGCTGTCTGGGGAACGCCGGCAGCCGGTTCCTGCCGAAGCTACTCCGCCGCCGCTGCCCTCCGGTACCGGCCCGGCAGATTCCAGCCTCGAATACCCGCGGACCGACCGGACCCGCCGCGCGGCCGTGTTCGGCGCCGCTATCGCCGGCTGCCTGTTTCGATGGAGTTGGCATCGCACATACCGACCCGTGGTCGGCGAGAACGAAGGCGGCGACCTCTCGGGCGAAGCTCTCCAGCTCTCCGACATGGCCGGAGTGCCCGCTGTGCTCAAGGACCAGCAGCAGGAGCTCCGTCCACGGGACGGGAGCCACACGGAGCGGGTCGCGCCCCCGTCTCAACCTCTGCTTCAGGGCCACCGTGCCGGGACAGCACACGGCCGAGAACGAGCAGGCGCCGGCGAGGAGTGTCTGGCCTCTGAGGGTCCGATGGAGAACGTGCTGTCCATGCCCGCCCGCCAGCACCGCCGACGGCGTCGGTTGGATCAACGGCACGGTGGCCTGACTCCCTGGCAGTGAGCCCCGGCGCCCTGGAGCCGGAGCGCGCCGCGCTGCTGATACGTGGACGCGTCTCAAGGTGTCGAGGTCAGGCCTGCCCGCGAACAGGCTGGTCGGCGACCTGTTCAAGGAATTCTTGAAGCGCCTGCCGCAGGATCTCGGGGTGTTCCAGGTGTACGTCGTGTCCCGCTTCGGGGACGCGCACAGCCACTGTGTCGGGTCGCTGTTGGAGCATGGCTTGCGTCTCGTGCGCGGGGATGATGCCGGATTGCCCCAGGATGACCAGCGTCGGGCAGGCAATGGTTGTCCATTCCTCCCAGAAGGAACGCCGGGCATTCTCCGTCAGCGCGTCGACCATCACGTCACGGTCGAAGGTCGGCCACCAGCCGTCGGCGCGCTCTTCCAGTCCGGCCGCCCAGCCCTCGCCGACAGCACCGCCGCCGAAGAACTCGACTGCGGCCTGGCGCGTGGGGAACGGCGTCGGCCACGCGTCGAGCGCTGCGCCGATCTCGGCCTGCACGTTCGGGCTGGAGCCGCCTGGTCCCGCTTCGATGAGGACGAGCGCGCGCAGCAGGTCGGGGTGGGCGGCGGCGGTGAGCATGGCGGTGTGGCCGCCCAGAGACTGCCCCACCAGGGCCGGCCGACGCAGGTCGAGCTGTCCGATGACAGCGACGACGTCGGCCACGTACGCGGCGCGGGAGACATCGCCCGGTCGGCGCTCGCTCGCGCCGTGGCCGCGCTGGTCGACGGCGACGACCCGGTAGCGGCGGCTCAGGTTCCGGGCGAGGGTGTCCCATTCGCCTGCGTGGCCGGCCAGTCCGTGCAGGAGGACGACCGGGGGGCCTGATCCGCCCCAATCGCGGCAGGAGATGCGGACGCCCTCGCGTACCACGGTGCGGTCGGTCCAGGTCATGCCGGGTTCTCCAGGAGGTGGGCGCGGTCTGTGAGGTGGGGTGCTTCAGGCGCTTGTCGGGACAGGCGCGCCGCTTCAGGAGGGGCGGGTCGCCTTGCCGTCGAGCCAGAGAGTGTCGGAGTCGTCGCGGTGCGAGCCGGTCGTGCCGACGTGCTTCGCGTCGATGCGGGGGCCGTGTTTGATGACGTGGACCAGCGCCATGCCGTGGCCGCGCCCCAGGCCGTATTCCTCCTTGAGCCACGTGAGGATCGTTCCCGCCTTGGTGGACGGGGCGTCGAAGCTGTGCTCCTGTGCCAGTGCGATGAAGGCGCGGGGGGTCAGGCCGGTCTTGGTCTCGATGGTGTCCAGGTAGGCCTGGAACGACATGGGGTCCTTCTCTCCGATGGTTGATGGCCGGGGCCGGGGTCTGTGGGCAGGTCAGGCGGGCTGGTAGGTCAGGTCCAGGACGCCGGTGGAGAAGGCGGCCGAGGCGGTGAGCCGCAGGGGGGTCCGGCCGGTGCCGTCCGGGAACAGGCGCTTGCCGGTGCCCAGCACGATCGGGTGCACCAGGAGCCGCAGTTCGTCGAGGAGACCGGCTTCCAAGAGGGTTCGGGTCAGGGAGATGCTGCCGGAGAGGTTGATGTTCCCGCCCGGCTGCCGCTTGAGGTCCTCGAGGAAGGTGATGACGTCGCCGTCGATGACGGTGGTGTTGTTCCAGCGGGCCTCGTTCAGGGTGGTCGAGGCGACCAGCTTGCGGATTCCGTTGAGCGCGTCCGCCATCGGGCCGGTCCGCTCCGGCCAGGCCGCGGCGAACGCCTCGTAGGTCAGACGCCCCATCAGCAGCGTGTCCGCTCCGGCCTGCATCTGGGTGAGGGCCGCGCCCATCTCCTCGTCCAGATAAGGGAAGTGCCACTGTTCCGGCGCCTCCGCCACGCCGTCCAGCGACACGAACAGCCCCGCCACGATCTTGCGTCCTGCGGTCGTCATGACCGATCCCCCCGGTTGGTGACGGCGCCCGGGTCGACCCCCGGCGCTGGTACTGGACCGTACAGTACTCATATGAGTACTGATCAGTCCAGTACTCTTCGAGGAGCATCAAGGAGGCTGGCATGCAAGCACCCGAGGACGGCCGCTCGGCCCGCAAGCGCAAGGCGATCATGGAGGCGGCCACCGAACTGTTCCTGCGCAAGGGATACCCGGGCACCAGCATGGACGAGATCGCCGCGACGGCCGCGGTGTCCAAGCAGACCGTCTACAAGCAGTTCACGGACAAGGAAACGCTGTTCGGCGCCATCATCACCAACGCCAGCAGCAGGGTCGGCCTGTTCGTTGAGGCCATCGACGCCTTGCGCGACACCGATGACCTCAACGGGGACCTGACCGGGCTCGCCCGGCGCTACATCACCACCGTCATCCAGCCCGGAGGGCTGCAACTGCGCAGGCTGCTCATCGCGGAGGCCGACCGCTTCCCCGAGGTGGCCGCCGACTACTACCGGCGCGCGCCCGAGCGGACCATCGCCGCCCTTGCGGCCTGCTTCGAACACCTCTCGGCACGCGGGCTGCTGAAGTTGGACGATCCGCTGCTCGCCGCCCGTCACTTCGCCTGGCTCATTCTGGCCGTCCCCATGGACCGCGCCATGTTCTTCGCCCGCGACGACATCCAGACCCCGGCCGAACTCGAACGGCTGGCCGACGAGGGCGTCCGCGTGTTCCTCGCCGCGTATACAGATCAATAGGTGGCCAAGCCGCGCACGTCACATGGGGCGGCCACCCCCACCGGCGCGTCCACAACGGTGGACATCGCACCGCCCAACGCGTTCCGTGGAAACACAGCAGGACCAGGAGCGCCGGTGGACGACCTGTTCCACGTCACGGCCGCCACGCGGGGCCGGGCATGTGCGAGGTGAATCTGGCCGGGGAGCTGGACGTCGCCACCGCCCCAAACCTGCGCAGTGCCCTCGGTCAAGCCATGGCCAGCTGCCAGCGGGCCACTATCGACCTGGCGGACCCGCAATTCTGCGACTGCTGCGGGATGAGCACGCTGCCGGCCGCCGCCCGGACCGCCGGGGCCGAGGCCTCCGAAATCCACCGTCCACCAGTCCCAGCCCCGCGACGGGTCTGCACCAGCACCGTGCCACCCGGCCCGGACGCGGTGAACAGCAGCGCCGTGAGGGAGACCCGGGTGACGCGCAGACGGCCGGTGGAGCCGATGCTGGCGCAGGCCGCGGAGGCCGTGCCGGGCCCGGCGGTGCTGCGGGCGGGGGTGCGTGCATGGGGCCGTCGCCGGTGACGGTCGCCCACTCCACCGCGCGGTCGTGGAAGAAGCCCGCCACGTGCGGCGGGGCGCCGGCATCGCGGTGGGGCCAGGCGGTGAACTCGGCCGCGAACGACTGCGCTGCGGCATTGTCCAGGGCGGATCCGACGCGCCCCATGGACTGCACCACGCCCCACCGGTCGCAGAGCTGCCCGAACGCCTGGGGGATTCCGAGGTCAGTTGCCCCGCCAATTACACCCCGCGGAACTTGGGAGGGTGTCGGGCCAGCTCTCCGCCTCCGCCGCCCCACCTGGACCTCGGCGACCCAGAGGGAGGCAAATACCCCGTTCAGCCATTCCAGGCACATGTTGTAGTCATTTTCGGCCGGGTCCATCACTCTCCGAAGTGTGTCGAAGCGGGCCCGGCTGTCGAAGGGGGTGGTGGAGCGGCTGCTGCCGTGGCTGTGCCAGCGCGGCATGGCCGACGGGCTGCCCGACGGCGGGTACGCGCCGGGCCCGGATCTCCTGGCCCTGGCGCAGCCGTCTGGAGGCGCGGCCGAAAACACGCTGCAGCGGACGCTGGCCACACTGCGGGACGCGGTGGGCGCCGCGGTCTACGTCAGCAGCTACACCGACGGCGAGGTGCACATCTCCCGCCTCTCCGACGGCCCGCAGGCTCCCCGCGTCTACGAGTGGGTCGACTTCCGGTTCGCCGGACACGCCAGCGCCGTCGGCAAGAGTCTCTTGCAGCAGCTGCCGTTCGAGGCCCGCATGGACCACCTCGCCCGCCGCCACCCCGTACGCCTGACCCCGCGCACCATCACCGACCCCGCACGCCTGTTCCGCACCATCGACCACAACGGCCCCCGCTCCGCGCAGTTCGACTGGCAGGAGTACTCCCCACGCGAAGTGTGCGTGGCGGTGCCCCTCAGCTTCGGGCAGGCCGAAGCCCTCGCCCTGTCCCTGCCCGCCTCACAGCGCCACCGCCTCAAGGAAGCCGCCCAAACCCTCACCGACCAGTCCGCCACCGTCCTGCTCAGCCTCCTCCTCAGCGGGAACCCGCCCGTGGAACCCGCCCCGGCACGGCATGGGGAGATCGCGGTCGTCCCGCCCACCGACGGACTGCTCCTCACACGGCCGGCCGCAATCACGGTACGAACCGGACCGGCACCCAACCGGCCCGAACACGACGTCGGAAACCCCACCCGCCCGCCCCGGCCACCCGCCGGCGGCGAGCCGGCCCTGGACTGGTCCGACGTGGTCGACGACCTCAACGACCACGGCGTCCCCCTCACCCCCATCGCCGACACCTACGCCGCAGCCATGTGACCCGCCCGACCCGACGCCGCCCGCAAAACCCACAGGTCCCGGCCGCACGGCGGGGCAGCGGGCGGCGACCGGGAGCAGAAGAGCAGTCACGACCGATCCCGTACGACAACGAGGAGGTCCCCGATCAAGGACGCCTTCCGCCACTGACCGAACACGGCATACGGCCGTCGCACCGGCAGGGCCCCGACCTCCTCACCCCTGGTCGGGACCCAGCCACGTTCCACGCCGCAGCAGCTCGGGTTCAGGCCAGACGGGAACCGAGCCGGAAGCGCATCTCCCCCGCAGCACGGCGGACCTCCTCGGACTGCGCATCGTCGTCGAGCATCCCGAGGAGAACCATCAAAGCCCTCGCCTCGTCCCCGCTGATCAGCTTCAGGCGCGGCTCGGCGACCCCCCTCGAGGAGCACATCCAGCATCTCGTCCATGCCCGGAACAACGCCGGGCCGGCCGGGGCGTCACCAGGGATTGCGGACTCATACTGCCCCTCGTCTGCGTGGTCACGTTCTTCCTCGCCCGTCGCCTCGGAGCGGAGCCGGTCGTCGCGATGACGTATGAGCCAGCTGGCGCCGACGGGCATGGAGGCCGGTCATCCGGCGGTCGCGGCAGCGCTGGAGGGGTTCTGCGAACGCTGGGACATGAGCGTGGCGAGTCTCTTCGTCCTCACCAGTGGGCTCGCCGAGCGCCTGGGTATCGGGGCCGGCTCGGTGTGGGAGCAGGACCAGTACCTCAAGGGCACGTTCAAGGTGGTGGTCAACGCCGGTATCGGCAATCCCCATGCGTCGAACGACGAGGTGGAGAAGAAGTCCTTGGAAGCGGTCCTCTCCGATCACGCGTTCAAGCGGGAGACGCCGGAGCAGGCCCGTCAGGCCCGGGAGGACTTCGACCGTACGTGGGCGGACACCAAGAAGGGCCTGCTCAACGAGGGGCTCGTCGGCGGCATGTTGGAGGAGGTTGCCGAAGCTCAGGGCATGGACCGCGAGACCCTCGACCGTGTCCGCAACCCGCAGGGCGTGGACCAGCAGGGTGGCGGCCAGGACAGTGATCAGAGCGGGAATCAGGGGGGCGGTTCCCGATGAGCGGCGGCAACTGGCTGGAGAAGGGCGCGGCTCTCACGGGCGACGCGGTCGAGTGGCTCGGCGACAAGACGGCCGACCAGCTGGAGGAGGTCGGGTGGCAGGGGGGCGCCAACGCGGTCCGGAACACGGCGAACTCCGCGGCGAACCGTCTGGGCGCCGACGTCGCTGAGGTCGAGCTCGGCCAGAGCGACGATCCCAAGCAGCTGGTCCACGGCAGCGCAAGCACCCTGCGGGCAACCGCCGGGCACCTGAACGACTTCCACGCGGCCTTCACCCGTACCGGGGAAGGCCTGAAAAAGTTGGGCACGGACGGCAATCAAAGGCGCCGCTGCCGACGCCGTTCGGGACTCCGTCCAGGAGAAGGCGCCCCGCTGGTTCGCGACCGCGGCCGCCTTCGAGACGGCGGCCGGCGCGGTGGGCCGATTCGCCGACACGGTGACCTGGGCGCAGGGGCAGGCCAAGGAGGCGATCGACGAGTACAAGGCCGCCGTCAAGCTGTCCGAGAACGCCCACGCCGCCTACGACAGGTGGGTCAAGGACTACGAATCGGCGGTCAAAGTTCAGCAGGATCCGCTGCCGGCCCGCCCCATGGGTTTCACCGACCCGGGTACGGACGGCATCAAGGCCGCCCGGCAGAAGCTGGCCGAGGCGCGACGCCAGCGCGATGACGTCGCCCACTCGGTGGCACAAGCCCTGGAGAAGGCTCGGGACGCGGCGCCGAAGGTGTCGGCCGCCGACGCGACGCTGGTCGAGATCGTCCGCAAGGGCGCGGAGGTCGAACACTTCGTCGGCGGGATCGCCAAGGGGACGGTCGGCCTGGTCAACTTCGCCCGCGGGCTCGACTCCCACGACCCGTACAACATGAACCACCCGACCGTGGCCCAGATGGGCCTCAACAGCATGAGCGCCGGCTTCCTCACGACGGCCAACGACCCTGGTGCAGCGGCCAAGGCCATGCTGGACAGCGCATTGAAGGATCCCTTCGAGTTCGGCGGCACGCTCGTCCCGGAAGCCATCGGCCCCAAGGGGGGTGGCCTGCTGTCCGGCGCTGCCCGCAGAGCCGCCGGAGCCGCCCGCCTCGTCGACGACCTGGCACATACGCCGAAGAGGCCGGGGGGATCGAAGGAGCCGACTCGGGCGGCCGGCGACGAGCTGCGCCACGACCCGCACGACAAGTCGCGCGAATCCGACTGCAAGACCTGTCGGGAGGACCCGGTCGACGTCGCGACGGGCCGGATGACACTCCCCCAGACCGACCTGGTCCTCCCCGGCTCCCTGCCGCTGGTGTTCAGCCGGACGTTCGAGTCGTCGTACCGTCTGGGCCGCTGGTTCGGCCCCACCTGGGCCTGCACCGTCGACCAGAGGCTGGAGTTCGACGACGAGGGCGTGGTTCTGGTCAGCGAGGACGGCAGCCTTCTCGGCTACCCCCACCCCTCGCCCGACGCCCCGTACTGCCACGCCTGGGCCGCAGCTGGCCGCTGGAACAGCAGGAAGACGGCGGCTACACGGTCACCGACCCCAACACCGGCCAGATCCGGCACTTCACCGAGGACGGTCTGCTCACTCAGATCGACGACCGCAACGGCGCATGGATCACCTACACGTACGACGAAGCAGGCGCCCCTGCCGCCATCTCCCACAGCGGCGGCTACGAGGTCCGCCTTACGACCTCCGATGGCCGAATAACCGGCCTCGCCCTGGCCGACGGCACCCAGGTCCTGCGCTACGGCTACACCGACGGCCACCTCACCCAGGTCACCAACTCCTCCGGCCTTCCACTCCGTTTCGGCTACGACGAGCTCGGCCGGATCACTTCCTGGACCGACACCAACGACCGCCACTTCGACTACGTCTACGACGACCAGCACCGGTGCATCGCCCAGTCCGGTACCAACGGGCACCTCAATGTCCGCTTCACCTACGAGCCCGGCCGAACCACCCTCACCGACTCCCTCGGCCACACCACACAGTTCCTGGTCAACGACCGCGCCCAGATCACCGCGGAGATCGATCCCACCGGCGCGACAAACCGCTTCGAGCACGACCGCCGCCACCGGCTCCTGGTGCGCACCGACCCGCTGGGCCACACCACCCGCTTCACATATGACGAGGCGGGCCGGGTGACCGGCGTGACCCGCCCAGACGGCCGCGCGTCTCGGGCGGAATACAACGCGCTCGGCCTGCCCGTGAAGCTGATCACCCCGGACGGCAGAGTAGTCCGCCAGACCTACGACGACCACGGCAACCGCACCTCGGTCACCGACCCGTCCGGCGCCACGACTCACTTCCGGTACGACACCCGCGGCCACCTCGCGTCCGTGACCGATGCCCTGGGCAACACCACGACAGTCCGAAGCGACCCGACGGGCCAGGTCGCCTCAGCGACCGACCCCCTCGGCGGCACTATGACGTATGTCCGCGATGCCTTCGGCCGCCCGATCGCCATCACAGACCCACTGGGCCACACCACGCACCTCACCTGGAGCATCGAGGGCCGCCTCCTGCACCGCGTGAACGCCGACGGCACCAAGGAGTCCTGGACCTACGACGGCGAGGGCAACTGCCTGACCCACACGGACGCGATCGGCGGAGACACGGACTTCGAGTACGGCGACTTCGACCTCCTCACCACCGGCACCGGCCCCGACGGCACGCGCTACACGTTCACGCACGACATGCAACTCCGCCTGACGGGTGTCACCAACCCGCAAGGGCTCACCTGGAACTATGCCTACGACGAGGCGGGACGGCTGGCTTCGGAGACGGACTTCGACGACCGAACCCTTACCTACGGGTACGACGCTTCGGGGCGCCTGACGTCCCGCACCAACGCCGTAGGCGAGACCACGGCGTACGAGCACAACACACTCCGGCACGGTCGTCGAGGAGACCCACTTCACCTGGGACGGCACAACCCTCTGCGAGCAAACCAGTGGCTCGGTCACCCTCACCTGGACCCACCAAGGCCTCCACCCCGTCACCCAGACGGAACGCATGACCCAGGACGAGGTCGACGACCGCTTCTTCACGATCGTCACGGACCTGTTGGGCACCCCCACCCACCTCCTCGCAGAAGACGGCACCACCGCGTGGCACACCCGCACCACGCTCTGGGGCACCACAACCTGGAACCGCGACGCAACGGCCTACACCCCACTCCGCTTTCCCGGCCAGCACTATGACCCAGAAACGGGCCTCCACCACAACTACTTCCGTACCTACGACCCCGAAACAGCCCGCTACCTCACCCCTGACCCCCTCGGTCTCACCCCCGCCCCCAACCCGGCCACCTACATCCACAACCCCCACACCTGGGCGGACCCACTGGGGCTCAACCCCTGCCCGCCGAAAGAATCCGTTGTCGAGACCCCGGAGGTCGTCGCACCCAAACCGCTCAAGCCGAATCAGGTCATGGCTGAGTGGGAGAATTTCCTAGGCGAAGGGCCGTACACCAACATCCACCCACGGACGGGTATGCCTGATCCACACCGACTCGTCTCCGCCGACGGGTTGCGAAGCATCAGAATGGGGCCGCACGAGATGAACAGCAAACCGACCAAGTTCCACTTCCATATGGAGACCTGGACGTTTGAATCCCCTACCAACACGTGGATCGTCGACAACACAATGGTTCGAGTCCCGCTGGGGTTGAAGTAATGAACGTGATCATCGGCAGCCTGATCAGACAAAGCGGTCGCGTCGTCTTCTCAGGGCCTCTGGGCGAGGCCTGGGGGACGTGGCAGGGTGATGAGTCTCCGCAGCTCGGCCCGACAAATGTGGAATTGGACATTCCGGATGCGATCGAGAAGTGGACTTCGACGGACGCTACCGAGTCGCTGGAAGGGCCACTCGGTGCGCCCCTGACATTCTGTGGAATTGTGGAGTCAGTTGGCGATGATGGAGTCGCTGCAATCCGCATGGCATCCGACATCGTGCTAGTAGAGATTGGTCCACCCGCTCCCTCACCAGGTCAAAGGATCATGTTCCACGTTCCCCGGATCGATCTCTATCCCTATTCACTTTGAGCGGGCGTTTGAGGTGAATAGATTGCCCTTGATGCCCTAGTTGGCCGGGCTGGATGGTCACGGCCGGTGGTTGAGGGACCGAGTCAGTTCGCGGTTCGCAGCACGGGCCGCTTCCAGCTCTTGCGACCGCTCTTCGAGCCCGCCCCGCTTGTCCGCGACCTCTTGCTCGAGGAGAGTGATGCGGCGTTGGAGCTGGTCGATGTCGACCGGGGCTCCGAGCCCGGACTCGGCTCAGACACCTTCGCCGAGCTGGGTTGAGAGACGGGTCTCCAGCTGACGGACTCGTGCGGTGAGGCGCTTGTTGGCTTCCAGCGCGTTCGCGAGGTCAGCCTGAAGCGAGGCCCGGCTGACCGCGGCCATCCGCCCGTTCTCGACGGGGGTGCTGGCAGCGACGTGGACTCGTTCAAGCAGGTCGGGGTGGCGGTAGAGGAATGTCCGGTCGACCCGGGCGGAGCGGGCGAGCCCGGAGACCGTGATGTCCCCGCCGGACTTCACCGCGGCGTCGATGGCTTTCAGGACGCGTTCGCGGCGGCCGGCGTGCGGTGGTGTGGTCGCCGCGGAGGGCGGCGGCGTGGGCCTTGCCGAAGACGGCGTCCAGCAGGCCGAGGGACGGCCGGTCGCTGAGGGCCATGGCCTGGTCGGCGAGGACATCCGCGACGGGCAGGGCGGCGCCTTCGTAGCCGAGGGCGATCGCGGCACGGCCGCGGACCCAGACACGGGTGTCCAGGTCTTCAAAGGCGTCGGCGGCCTGCGCGGCCATCCGGTACCAGTGCACCGCCTTCGCCCCGTCCGAGCCGGGGAACGTCTTCGCGTAGAGGGTCATCAGGCGGGCCGCGACCGACCACAGGCGCGGGTTGTCCAGCTGCTGCTGGACCGTGACGAGCTCGGCGCTGACACGGCGCTGGATGTCGGCCGCGCCCAGGCTCATGTACTCGGTCCCGTAGACCGCCAGCTTGGCCTCCCACGCCTCCACGGAGGGGCCGCCGGTCAGGCGGGCGGCGAACCCTACGCTAGAGGAGGTCGGAGGCCACCACAGGGGCTATCGCGGCGCCGGCCGCATCGGTGAGGAACTCACGTCGGTCCACTTGACCCTCCAGAACAGCCAGCGGCACGTCCAGCACCACGGACAGACACCGCAGGTAGTAGGCACCCGGCGTCACCGCACCCCGCTCCCACCGGGAGATGTACTCGCGGGTCAGAGCGGTCCCATACCGGGCGTTGATCCAATCGGACAACCTGCCCTGCGACCATCTCGCGCCATACGCAGGCCTCTGATCAAGTCCCCCAGGTCCATCACCCCATCTTGCCCCTACCAATGCCCCTGGTGAGGACACATCAGATCACCGACGGTATGCCTGCAGGAGGCACGTCGAAGGTCGAGAAACGGTGAGCGGCATGACGTACGACAGCGGGCCCGGAGCACCAGGCGGCGGCCAGGGCGAAGCGGTGCACGTGACGCTCCCCCGGCGCGATCCCGAACCCGCCCCCGGCTGTTCAGAGTGCGCGGGCGCCGCGGGACGCCGTTCTGCGTGCCGGCGGTCCGGGGGCATGTCCGGGGTGTCCGACTGCAACGTCGTCGTCCGCCGCCACCCCCACGCCTGACCGGGGGGTGCGAGGTGATCGACCGGACGGACATCGGGGAGCGCGTCCAGGACGTGTACGGCAGGACCGGGATCCTGCGGGACATCGACCCCGCGTGGGAGGACCCTTCCGACCCGCCCGGCGGCCGCGGTCAGCACGTGGTGGCGTTCATCTCGCCGGAGCGCGGCGGGTGTCAATGGCACGCCGACCCCACCACCGTGCAACGGGCGTGAAGAGCCGGCTTTCCCTGTCGCGTCCCGCCGGCCTTCGCGGGGCGGAGTCGGGACACGAACCGATCGGCGGCCGGTGACGTTGGGGGCGGCCCGGTGGTACTGCTGCCCACAGAGCGCTCTGGGCACCGGGCCTCACCCACGCACGCCATATCGGCGCGGGCTGACCACGACCCTAACCGGCGCCCGCACAGGTCGAAGCACAGCCCGGAAAACTGGTCCTGACACCTGACGCTGCCACCACCACGAACGGCGACATCCTTCCCCCGGCGACAGCAGCAAGGAACGGAAAAGCGTCAGGCACCAGGACCCGGGGTCCGCCCCGGGCAGGCCAAGGAGAACGGCACCGCGTGCCCGGGACGGTGTGCGTCCCGGCCCTTCAACGACCGGGCACACCACCGGTTCCGCACCTCGGCCACTGGGATGCGAACTTCGCAGTTCCACGCATCCGGCCGGCCTGCGAACCGGCCCCCGAGGTGTGGGCGCGTCCACGCCCGGGGCGTGGTGTTCCCAGTGGGAACACCACGCCCCGGGCGCCGTTCCAGGATTCCGGAACGGCGCCGTACTGCCGGGCCGCCCGAGGCGGCCGGCCGGGAGGTTACTTGGTACCGGTCACCTTCAGCGGCCAGGAGACCTCCGCCAGGACTGTGCGGACCTTGACCTTCCGGTTGACCATGCGCGGCTCCTCTCCGTCCGGGCCCGGCGTCGGCACCGCCGGCACGGCCCTGATCTCCTCCTTGTAGGTGACGGCCACGACCCGGACCTTGTTGGAGACCCAGCGGCCGCCGCTGCCCGCCACCACCGTCCCGAGGAGGCACTCCCCGTTCTTGGCCTCCGTGTCGGTGCACTTGTGGTCGCTGCCCGTCGAGCCGTGGGTGGTCAATCCGCACGGCTTGAATGTCTTGGGGCCGAAGTTGCCGAGCTTGCCCGGGTTAACTGTCACCGGAGCGCCCCGCAGCACCCCCATGGCCTGGTCGGTGCCCACCTCCAGCACGACCTCCGAGCCCGGATCGAACCCGTGGCCCTTGACCGTCACCTCGAAACACGAGTGGTCGTCAACGACCTCGACCGCCCCCGTGGGCTCGACCCTCTCCAGCGCCGGCCCGGCCCCCGCAGCCGTGGGAAGGGCCCCCGACACCCCTGCCGCCACCGGAACCAACGCCGCAGACACCAGCACCGCCGCCCACCACACTCCACGACCAGCCATCCGCCGTACATCCCCTCGAACCCACCGCACGCCCGGAACCCCAACGGCCCCGCCCACACGCCCGACACCCCCAAAACGATCAAGAAACCGCCAGGTAGCGGGCATTCACCCCGCGCAATACCGGACACCCGCGATACCCGGGCCGTCCGGCACCGACAGGCCCTCACCACCGGCCGGTCCAGCATGGCCACCTCGCCCGGCAGCGGGGCCGTCGTCGCCTTTAAGGCTGCTTTGCCGGTTCATGACGGAACGGTCACGCACCACCACGCCGGCAGGGCGCCCTCGTTGGTCTGGGTATGGAGCAGAGAACCGTTTCACCGCCGGACTGGGCCGGATTCACCTGGCTGGCCAAGGAGATCCGGCAGGCATCCGATACGCCGATCTACGACGCCGTCGAGCGGCAGTGGCTCGCCCACGGCCGCGAAGTCCCCCGCCGCCCGGGCCCGTCGTGGGGCGGCGGGCGTGCGGTGAATCCTGGCGACCTGTTCCGCCGTGCCTGAGAAGGTGTTTTCGATCCCCGAATTGCGGTCCTGCTGGAGCTGGCGGGCCCTGATCGTCGCATCAAGCTAGGGGAGCCGGGCCGCACACGTGAGTGTCAGCAGTGCTGCGTACCCTTCGGCTATGGATGGCACAACAGACGCTCGACTGGTGGCAGGACCTCAGGAGAGCTGGTATCTGCATGCGGTGTTCAAGGAAGGGACGCGGCTGGGAACGCTGCCCCGTGATCCGCTGACGTTCGTCGAAGTCGCTGAGGTAGTGGAGGTGACGACGATCCGTGTTCCAAGCGGTCGCCTCATCGTCGATTCGCCGTGGCCGGAAGACACTGATCCGGAGTTCAGGACCCGTGTAGGCCGGGAACTGGCCGAGCGGCTTCCGCCCGGTGCCTATCGGCTGGAGGCGGCATGGACGACGGGGCCGTACGAGTTCATGGGTGAGGACTTCGACGGCCGGGAAGTCGCAGCGGTCCGACTCTGTGTCTCGCAGGAGCAGGTGGTCAGCTGGGAGATGGCTCTCAGCGTGAGTGACGACATCGAGCAGATACGGCCAGAAGACAGGATCGGGTTCAACTCCGAGACGAATATGGGGTGCTTCGCCGATGCCACCGCGTGGTCGACGCTAACTGAGACGTTCTGCAAGTTTTGGAGGGATTCTTCGGCGGGCCGAAGCACGTCCCGCGAAACGGAAAGC
Source organism: Streptomyces sp. NPDC001502 (assembly GCF_042894785.1). Classification (NCBI taxonomy): domain Bacteria; kingdom Bacillati; phylum Actinomycetota; class Actinomycetes; order Kitasatosporales; family Streptomycetaceae; genus Streptomyces; species Streptomyces sp. NPDC001502. The sequence continues at coordinate 172,263 of NZ_JBIAVW010000016.1, read as the reverse complement.
CTTCTCGGTGGATGGTTTGAGCGGACCAGCGACGAGTCTCACCGAGCTGATCTTGTGACATTTTGCGCCGAGTCTCCTGGCGTCGTTTGGCTGGGCCGGACGCAGTCGCGAAATATCGCCGCTGTCGTCGTTGCCGACGGCCTTCACCCCCGTGCGGTTTCTTTCTCCTCGGCACTCTGAGGAGGTGTTGCCCGGCATGGCTGCCCGGCACGGCTGGTTGGGCTGTCAGCTCGCGAGGTGGGGTTTCTTGTCCCAGCGATCTGCCCTGGGCTTGCCGGCGCGGGTGATACGCCTGGTCATGAGGGTAATGAGTGACCAGTTCAGGTGTGCTTCGCTGTGCTGGGGCAGGCGTTCGTAGTCTCTCGCGTTACGGCGGGCGTTCATGATCCAGCCGATGGTCCGCTCAACGCGCCATCGCCGGGGAAGGACGATGAAGCCCTTGGCTCCCTTGGGCCGGGAGACGGTCCGCAGGGTGATTTTGAGGAAGTCGCGGGCCCAGTCGACGAGCTGGCCGGCGTAGGCGGAGTCTGCCCAGACCTGTGTGATCTGCGGCTGGGTGAGGCGAAGGCGCCAGAGGAGTTCGCGGGCCGCGTCGCGGTCGGTCATGTCGGCCGGGGTCACCATGATCATGACGGGCATGCCTTTGGCGTCGACCATGAGGTGTCTCTTACGGCCGTTGATTTTCTTCGCGGCGTCGTACCCCCGGGTGTCCTGGCTAACGGTGTGTGCTGCCTTCACCGATTGGGAGTCGACGATCAGAGTGACGGGGTGGGGGCATCGTCCCAGGTCGGTACGGATTCTGCGTCGGAGCTGGTCGCGGATGTAGGTGACGCAGCCGGCTCGGTTCCAGCGTGTGAAGAACCCGTAGACGGTTTCCCAGGGTGGGAAGTCCGCGGGGAGGGCCCGCCACTTCGTGCCGTTGTCGACGATGTAGCGGATCGCGTCCACGATCTGTCGGCGGGGCCACTTCTCGGGGTGCCCGCCGGTCTTGGTCTGGCAGGCCGGGGTCGGCAGGAGGGGCTCGATCAGAGCCCACTCCGCCGTGGTGGTGTCGGAGGGAAGCGGCGGCGGCGAATAGGTGTCGGCATGGCGGCACTCGCGAGGTAAGGCCTGGTTGGAAGGCTACGAGCGCAAGGCCGGACACTTCCTCGCGTTCGCCGGCATCGCCGCCACCCTCATCTGCTACCTGCGTCTGGACGGGTGAGCCGGTTCATACGACTCCGAGGAAACCCGGGTCAGCGCCGTCGAACTGAAGCATGAGTCGCGGTTCACGCCAAGGAGTTCCGCCAGGGGCACCGCGCGACGGCTGGTCGCCGACAGATCCTGGCGGGCCTCGGCCGACCACAACGGCGGGAAGAACGACAGTCCCTGCCGGCCCTCCAGCACTGCGACCTCACTGCGCCAGCCGTCCCACCGCAGGCCCTGATAGAACTCCTGGAGTCCTCCGGAGAAGATCCAGGACAACCACGCCGAGTGGCCGGCGCCCAAGGCCTCCCAGCCGAGCGCATCAGGGGCGAAGTAGAGGATCTCGCCTGGCTCGCCGGGCCGACCGGCCTCACGGGGGTTGCCCCCGTTGAGCGCGAAGACCCCGCCCAGCACGTCGTGCGCAACCACGAGACCGGCGCCAGGCCGCCATGAGGGATCGAATGCCGAGGGCATGGCGTTGGCCTCGGCCAGGCCAGGCAGCCCGGCGTCGCTTGGGCTTCCGAAGATCCGCAGCCATCCACCGTCCACGAGCAGACCGCCGCAGTTCAGTACGATGCCGCCCAAATTCGACCCGGCGGAGACCTGTAGTTGCAGCAGGGAGGCTCGGCCTGCCGCGGTATCGCCGGGCAGGACCTCAACTGGTACGTCGGTGCCGGACAGCTCCTGAAGCAGGAGCGGCCATGCAGGGTCGTCGACGTTGATCAGTTCATCGTGGTCGCGCATCTCCGCATCGTCGCACCAACGCCGAGAGGCGCAGTCCGCCGGGTCACCCGCACGCCGATCTACCAATCGAGACGACCTCTTGATCGGATGTCATGCAGGCAGTCACTGGGCCTCGTCGCTTCGTACATTTCCCCGGTACGTCACTGCGTCGGGGCCGATCCCCAGGGCGGTGAGAAGGGTGTTGATCGCGACTTCGTCGTCCTCGGTGTCCTTGATGACGGACACGATGGTGTCCTTCAAAGGGCTGGTGTTCAGCCGGTAGAGAGCGAAGTGGATCCCTCTGATCTGGACCATCGCCACATCGACATCGGAGAGCTCTTCCCAGCCGTGCTCGATCGACAGCCTCAAACGGTGCGCCAAGGCCTCCAGCGGAGGCGCGAGGCAGGCAACTTCGCGGAACAGGCCTGCGACGTACCACCACATACTCGTCTGCCACGCAGGGTTCGGGTTTGGGCACGCTGAGACGGGCGCCTCCAGCCAGTCGGCTTCCGGGCCGGGCACATCGAAGTTCAAGATCTCCACCCCCGTTTTGACCGCAGCCTACTTGGGTCGTCCAGCCGAACCCATTGATGGTGTCGCCGCCGACGGCGCGGGACAGGGTGAGGCTGCGGCCGTCGCTCACCCGTAGGCCCGGGAGGATGCGGGTGTAGCCGTCGTCTTCCGGGATCGACTTGAGTTCGCTGGCGCCCAGCATGTAGTCCACGGCCTCTTCGACGTAGGACTTGCCCGTGTCGGAGGCTCCGTAGACGACCGTCAGTCCGGGGCTGAATTCCACCGCTGCCGGGGCTTGTCGATGCCGAGGAAGGTCAGGTGTACGAGCGTCAGCCTGTTCACAGGGCGTCCTCTCCCAGGTCGTCGGTACTCACGTGGATGCGGCCAGACCAGCGCTGGGTGATCTGCTTCATGCCTTCGCGGACGTCCGTTCCTTCGTGCATGTAGGTGCTGGTGAGCCAGTCGGCCCGTTCGATGAGCTGGCCGACGTAGGGGGACACCAGGGCGCTGAGGAAGCTCGCTGCCTCGTCCGTGGCCCCGTACATGAAGCCGTCGTCGGTGGCTGTCATGTCGGCGAGGCCAGCGCGCAGCAGGACCATGAGGCCCTGCTCGATGAGATGGCGGCGCAGGCCGAGCTCGCCGGGGCCGGCTGGGAGGTCGGGGTGGAGGCTGGCCGGTCCGTGGTCGAGGTCGCCGCTGTGGAGCATGGCGTGGTCCAGGGAGACGAGGCTGGGCGACGTCCAGGCGGCGGGGGAAGGTCTCTGACAGGAGGACCAGTGCGCGCATCCCGGCCTCCAGTAGCGGCCCGTGGTCTTGGTATCGCGGAGCTCGCTGAGACCGTCGGCCATGGGGCAAAGACGCGCACGACACGGTCGGCGACCGGCTGACCGGCCGACCGGCCGACCGGCTGACCGGCTGACCTCTCAGGCTCCCGGGCCGCTCGGCCTCTCGGTGGGGGCGGAGACGGAGTCCTCGGTGTAGTAGCGCCGTAGGAGTTCCCGCTCGGCGTCCCGGTGCGGGAACATGAAGAAGATCAGCAGCGCACCCAGGGCGATCGCGGCCAGGCCGACGGTGTATGCCCAGTCGTCGCCGTGGAGGAACGACTGACGTGCTGCCGCGACGATCTGGTCGGCGTACTGGGGGTGCTGCTGGGCGACCTGCCCGGCGGAGGCGAACGACTTCGTCAGCTCGCTCTGGACCTGGTCCGACACGTCCTTGCTCTCGGGGGAAGCGGCGATCGCCGCGCTGAAGGCCGAGGCGTAGCCGGCGGTGAGGAGCACGCCCATGATGGACTGCATGACGGCCCCGCCGAGGTCCCGTTGCAGGTCGGCGGTGCCTGAGGCCATGCCGGCCCGCCGCACGGGCACCGATCCGGTCAGCGAGTGGGATGCGGGCGTCCCTGCGAAGCCGGCGCCGATTCCGATGAGCACGTAGGCGAAGCCGATCTGCCAGTAGCTGCTGTCCTCGCCCCAGAACAGCAGCATCCAGGCGAAGGCGAGGAAGAGGAACGTGTAACCGATCAGCAGGGTCGTGCGGGCGCCGCGTGTCTCGACCAGCTTCGCGGACCGTGGTGCCACGAGCACGATCATCACGACGAGGGGGAGGATGGCGGCGCCGGCTTCGACGGGGTTGTACGCGAGCACGTTCTGCAGGTACTGCTGGCTGATGAACGCCGACCCCATCATGGAGCCGTACACGACGATTCCCGCGCATGCGGCGACCCAGAACGTGCGCCGGCCGGCGATGTGGAGGTCGTACAACGGGTTGGGAGCCCGGCGCTGGCGCCAGAAGAACGCCGCTCCGGCAGCCAGGGCGATCACGACGAGGCCGACGACCAGTGCCCCCTGGCCGGGGACGGCGGCGAAATTGATCGCCAGCACCAGTCCCGCGATCAGGAGGACGGACAGGATGCCGCCGAGGTTGTCCACTGGTTCGGCCGACTCGTTGGCGTGTGCGGGGACGAACAGCAGGGCCATGACCAGCGCGACCACGGCGAGGGGCAGGGTGACCAGGAACACCGACCCCCAGTAGAAGCGTTCGAGCAGCGCGCCCGCGATCACCGGCCCGAGCAGGGAGATGCCGCCGCCCAGGGCCGACCACAGCGCGATCGACTTCGTCCGCTCCGGCCCCGCCCACAGGGCGGTGATCAGCGCCAGGGTGGTCGGGTAGGCCATGCCGGCCGAGAGCCCGCCGAGGATCCGGGCCACCACGAGGACGGTGTCGTTCGGCGCGTACGCGGCGAGCAGGCAGGCGGGGACGGACAGAGCGATGCCGAGGAGCAGCAGCAGCTTGCGCCCGTGACGGTCGCCGACCGCACCCAGATAGAGCACCGATGCGGCCAGACCGAGCGAGTACCCCACGGCGATCAGGTTCAGCGTGGTCTGGGAGGAGTCGAAGGCCTTCCCGATCGCGGGCAGCGCCACGTTGGCCACCGACAGGTTCAAGTTGGCCACCGCGGCAACGATGATCAGGGACGCCAAAACGAGCGATGCCCGCGCCGGGGCCTCATGCGGAACGTCGATGCGAGGCGCGACGCTTTTCGACATGGAACCTCCGGGGCGAAGTTGGGCTCGGCGAGCATCTTGCCTGATCCGCCGTGCCGCAGATCGCCCCATTGCGATGACACGCCCACCGTCGCTGACGCGGTCCGCCCGCCCCGCCGAGGCTCCTCGGGCAGCGGTCCGTCCTGGACCGCGTTCTCCATGGCGATGGTGGAGGTCAGGCGCTGGACCCCGGGCAGGCGGGCTTGGCTCCGCGCTGGGCGGCATACGGATCTCAACGGATCTCAGTCGGGCAGGCCCCAGCACGAGCCGCGCAGCCCGACTTCGGCGAAGTAGGAGGCCGAGGCGGCAGGGTCACGGCGCACGAAGCCCGCGTCCAGGCGTCTGGTGTACCAGTCGCCGGCGAACTGCCACAGGGTGGGCAGATCCATGACGTAGCCGCGCTCGTGGCCCGTATTGCGCAGACAGGGCGGCCCGGCCGCGGGCGGAGCCGCGGGCGGTCCGCCGCCCGGCGGGCCGCGCGCAGATTCGGGCTCTACCAGCGTGTATGTCGCCGGTGCGTCACGATCGTCTTGTCATCGCACAGCCGCTGCCCCGTCTCACTTGATCTCGCCTGTGGGGAAGGCAGTGATCAGGGGTGATGCAAAGACGGCTGAGACGGATCTGCGGCGAAGTCTCAGCTGGTGTTGCCTTCTCAACATGCGACGCCATGAACACGCCGGACCCATGGCGCTACGCGCCATGCAGGAGCTGGCCACCCGAACCTTCCCGGCGACCGGCTACCGGCACATAGGCGACCTCACCTGGAACTGGTGCCTGTCTCTCGACCGCGGTCTGGACCGCGGGCGACCGAACCCTGGCATGGGGCTGGCTTGAGCTACCGGACCACCTGATGCTCCAAGCCGACCCGGAGCTGGCCCACGATGTCCTCGCCTGGGCCGAACAAACCGCACCCGGACCGCTGCACGTCGAGGTAGCCGGAACCGAATCACACCTGGTCAAAGCGCTGGAACAGCGGGGATACACGCAGGCTGTCGACGGCCCGTTCATGGCGTGCCTCGACCTCTCCCTCACCGAGCTGCCGGACGTTGCCCCTCTGCCGGACGGCTATGCGATCCGAGCCCAGCATGACGACACCGACGTGGCCGGCCGGGCGGCCGCACACCGTGCCGCCTTCGGATCGACCAGGGTCACCACCGAACGCCGTGCCCGCATGAGGGGCACCTGGCCCTACCGCCCCGAACTCGATCTCATGATGACCGCGCCCGCCGGAGACGTCGTGGCCTACTGCCAGGGCTGGTACGACGAGGTCAACGCAACGGGCGCGTCCGAACCGGTCGGCACCCGTCCCGACCAGCGCCGTCAGGGCCTGGCCCGGGCCGTCTGCACCGCGGTGCTGCATGCCTTCGCCCGTGCCGGTGGCCGGCGTGCGATCGTCTACTCGCGAGGCGATGCCGCCTATCCCGTCCCCGAGCGGCTCTACGAATCCATGGGCTTCACCGCATACACCCGCACCCACACCTTCGTCGGCAGGCCAACGGGCTGAAGTGTTCTGTCAACCGCTCCCTTCCACCACCCTGTCTCACATGACGTTGCCCCTGAAGTGCGAAGCGGGCAAGGTCATGTGAGACAGAAGCAGGGGCCGGTGAGACGGGACAGTGAGAGAGAGCGCCCCCAGGCATCCCGCGGCAGGCCTGCGAGAAAGTCAGCCAGGTGTCCTGTCGGCGTTCACCCGGGGCCGTCGGGGGTGGCGGGGCAGGGCTGGCGCCGGGCTGGATGCTGTCGACCGGGGCGGTGACCGGCGACTGTGACGGCTGCCGGACCTGCCCGCGGTCGACAGCGCCACGTGGGCTGGGAGCAGCCCGTCCGAGGGCGGCTCCCGCAGTGGCAACCAGGCGTGAAAGGAACAGGCGACAGAATGCCGAAGATCGGGGTTGTGGTCCTGACCATGGGCGACCGGCCCGCTGAACTGGGAGCCCTGCTGGCCTCCGTGGCCGCTCAGGAAGGCGATCCGGCAACCGTCGTGGTCCTCGGCCAGGGCGTAAAGCTCCCACCCCTCCCGGACGACGTGGACGGTGTCGAGCTGACCGAGAACCTGGGCATCCCCGGCGGACGGAACGTCGGCGTCGACCGGCTGCGCGAGAAGGGCGGCGTGGACGTCGTAGTCGTCCTCGACGACGACGGCCTGCTCCCCCGCACCGACACCTTCCGACTCATCCGCGAAGCCTTCGCCGACAACCCACGCCTGGGCATCGCAGGCTTCCGCATCGCGGACGAGACCGGAGCGAGCCAGCGCAGGCACGTCCCCCGCCTGCGTGGCAAAAACCCGCTGATGTCCGGGCCGGTCACCACGTTCCTCGGCGGCGGCCACGCCATCCGCATGACCGTCATCGACCAGGTGGGCGACTTCCCCACCCCGTTCTTCTACGCCCACGAGGAAACCGACTTCGCCTGGCGGGCCCTGGACGCCGACTGGGAGATCGACTACCGGGCGGACATGGTGCTGCAACACCCCCGCACCGAGGCATCCCGCCACAAGGTGTACTACCGCAACACCGCCCGCAACCGGGTCTGGCTTGCCAAGCGGCACCTGCCCGCCATCCTGATCCCGGTCTACCTCGCAACCTGGGCCGGATACACGCTCGCGCAGCGGCCCCCTCTGTCCGGCCTCACGGCCTGGTGGGCCGGCTTCATCGAAGGCGTCCGCGTGCCATGCCCACCGAGACGGCCCATGCGATGGCGGACGGTATGGCAGATGACCCGGCTGGGCCGTCCCCCAGTCATCTGACACCACGACCGCCACCGCCCAGATCGGTGCGGTCAGGCGGGCTCGTACCCCTGCACGACCAGCATGGACTGGACCACCCCCGCAGGCCGGGGGCGGGACGACACCGCTGCCGTCGGCTCGCTCCTGCTCATCGCCGGACCCATCCCCGCAGGTGCGGGGTCGACACTTTCTGAGCTGTGGTCTCTTCGGCCCAGGTGGCTGTTCTCGTTCAGTTGCTTCGGGGCGGAGAGGACCAGCCAGCACAACCCGACGGCCGCACCGTGGAGCAGACACACCAGCGCCCACGACTCGAGCGGACCGGGGCTGTTGTTCGGTTTTCAGGCTTCGATGTACGCCACGATCGTGATGGTCCGCGAGGCGGTCACGTAGTAGATCACCCGTACCCCGTCGATCTCGTCCGCGTAGTCGCGCAGCAGGGTTCCGGGGACTTCGGTGCCGAGTTCGGGGTTGACGCTGATGGCGACGATCGCGCGGTCCAGGCGGTGCGTCTCGTTCGCGGTCGGTTTGGTGAGCTGGGTGAGGGTGGGTTCGACCATGACGACGCGCGAGCGGCGCGCGGAAGGGTCAGGCGAGACGGGGCTGCCCGTCGGCGAGGCGGGCGAGGTGGGCGTCGCGGGCGGTCTCCCACGCGACGCCGGTCTCCGGGGCGGGGTAGCCGTGGGTGGCGATGTCCTCCAGCACCGAGGCGAGGACGTCGACCTTCGCCCGCTGCTCGGCCGCGTACGCGAGGACGGACGCGGCGGCGTGCTCGTCGAGGGGCAGGCGTTCGGGCACGGGCGCGGTGGCCGCCGCCCGCCCGGCTCACGCGGGCTGCGATCCGCTCCAGCATGCCGACGGCGCGTCCCCAGCCGGTGCGCGTCCGCATGAGGGCACGCTCGGGTGCGGGGGCGGGGTGCCCGACCCCGTTCCCCGCTTGAGCGCTGCCCCTTGACCGTCAAGCCGCCTGTCGTCCGGTCTGGCGGACAGTCAGAGCTGGTTCTTGGTCTCGCACCAGAACAGACTGGACGGGTACGACACGGGCACCTGGCACTTCGCCCGCCTTTTAACGGGCTGGCCGGCGTCGAGCTGCTCACCCGTGATGGTGATCTCGCCCTTCCACCACCAACCGGATACGAAGGCCCATGTTTGGGGCGTCGCTATCCAGTCCGTACACACCAAGGTGTCCGACTGGTTGTGGCCGCAGATGAAAATCCTGTCCGAGTACCGCGTGCCGACCGCCACGGTCTGCCCATTGCTGGCGGCCGCAGCGGGCCCCGCCGTGGCGAGTATGCCGATGTACGCCATTCCCAGGGCCGCAGCCGTGGCACTGAGCCTGCCGACGGCACTTCTCTTCATCATGGGTCCCCCCGAGTCTCCGGTGCAGTGATCTTGAGGTGCGAGGCCATTGTGCATGTTCCGTACCGGCAAGCCCAGTTGATATCCCAAGCGGTAGATCACGGCAGTCCGGGCGTGCCTCCGATCAGGTCGTCGTCGGGCGAGCGATGCCGGTGGCCGCCCGACGCGGTCGGAACGCTTCGGTGTCCGTGCTGCTGCGAGGCACGCGCAAGGTGCCGGCGGACCGTCGCCGAAAGGGGTTGTCAGGCGGTTCAGGTGGGCGGCGAGGACATCGGGAGCTCCGGCTTCGCGGAGCTGCCGCATGCGGGCCGGGTGCCCCTGTCCAGACCCCGGTGGAAGTGCTTTTTTCGGTCTGCGGGTGAGTACGCGTACTCATGCGCCCGGGCCCGGCCGGGAACGAGGGTAGGCCTCGGAACCGATGAGACGGAGGCGGGGATGGGAAGGGCGAGGGGACCCAGGAGGCGCCTGGCGGGCATCGTGGCAGCACTCGGTGCGGCGGCCCTGACGAGCGGCTGCTCCGCGCTGCCCGATGACGGGGAGCTGCGCGCCATGGCCACGACCGCCGGCGCGCAGGAGAAGCGGGATGCCGAGGAGGCGAGGCTCCGTGCGCTGCTCGGCCGCTTCGACGGGATCGAGGGGCTGCGACCGGGCTTCACCGCGGTCTCGGACGTGTGCACCAGGCCGAGTGACGGGGGCTTCAAGAAGGAGGCCACCGTCCACCTGATGTCCTGTTCGATGAGCGCCGAGGCCGTGTACGGGGTCGAGGGCGACATCACCGAGGTCCTGCGCCGCATCGGCACCTCGGGCATCACCACCTGGAGTGCGAACATCAACGGCCCCGGCAGCGCCTCAGGCGGATCCCTGGACTACGCGCTGATGTACCAGCAGCAGAAAGGTGTGTATCCCCAGGAGTCGGGCGGGCTCCTGATGCCGGCGCCGAGCCTGCAATCGGAGACCGGGGACCTGTCCGTCGGCTGGGACTTTCCGCCTCTGCCCGGCCACCCGCCGCAGTCGGGGCAGATCGCGGAGAATCCCTCGTGCCGGGCCGACTTCATCCCGTACTCCCGCTGCGCCACCGACCCGGCCCGACCACCAGCCGTCGCGGACCTCCGCGCCTGGTACGGAACGGTCCTCACGGTGGCGACGGGCTCCGGCAGCTACAGGCCCTATCTCACCGTGCCCCGCCCTGGGAACAAGACAGGCTGAGGCCGGTTCGCGGACATCATTGGCCTTGTCCACGAGAACCGGTCCCGGCAGGCCCCGGCTGTGCACGCACACCCGAGCGCCGCCCGCACAGGACCGAGCCTAGGGAGACGAAGCAAGTCAGGACCCGCGGATGTTCCGGAGGATGCGGCGCGAGGCACCGGTCGTCATCGGCCGATCCGGCCGTTCGCTTGGTGAGAGCGGACGCGCGGTGTCACCTGTCCTGCGCGGCCAGGAGCATGACCAGGGCCTTGGAGTAGGTGGTACCGAGGGCGGTGGCCAGCGTATCGGCGGGCATGCCGTCGTCGCGCAGCGCGGCCAGCGGCGCGTCCGCGGCCGCGGCGTTCAGCTGTCCAGTCACCTCGGCCAGGAGTGCGGCCAGCGGCTCGGCGGCATCCCGGACGACGGACAGGTGCGCGGTCGAGTCCGCGAGTGGTCCGGTGAGGGCGACGTCCGCTTCGTACAACGGCCGGTCGCCGGCCGCCGCCCAGTCCAGGAGGTACTCGGCGGCGCCGCGCCATCCGCACGCACACAGTGCCCGCAGAACCTCCGCGCGCGGGCGGCGGTACCGGCCGTCGTACGCCGACCAGTGCCTGGTCGACGGCACCTCCGGACCACTCCCGACATCGAAGTAGACCGGACCCGGCTCACTGCCGCCGATGAGGACACCCACCGCACCCGCGTGCGCATCGCCGAAATCCACCGTCCACCAGTCCCGCTCCACCCTCGCCCACGTTCCCGCCGGCAGACCGGCCGGATCCCGTATGCCACCCTGCCCCGCCCCCGCCTCGGCCCACACCCAAGCCGCCTCAACCACCGGTGCAGGTGGGCCGAGTCGGCCGCATACGCGTACGCGGCGTCAACATCCACCCATGCGGGTGAACTTCACGTGGCCGGACTGGGCGTGGAAAGGCGCGGGCCGCCGGCGGGGGCGCCGCGTGCAGCGCCTCCTCGGCTCTTGGGCCGGTGCCGTCAACGACCGCGGCGCACGAGCACCACGATCAGGACGGCCACCAGCGGGGCCTGTATCTGGCCCTGTGTCATCAGAGAGCACTGGTGGTCGCCCATGTACGGAAGATCGCAAGAGCCTCGCTAAGGTTCCCGGGGCCGCACGCGGCGTGGAAAGTCTTCTCAGCGGTCCAGGCCCAGACCCAATCCTGGGCGTCGCGATTGACGTCCTGGCGGGGGTACTCGCGTCCTTCGAGGTCCGTCTGCTCTAGATCGATTTCGATCAGCCAGCCGGGGTTGTCGAGCGTGGCGATCTTCACGCCCCACTCGTGCTCCCAGTCGCCGTCGCACTGCTTCGCGTACCAGTCCTGTAGCCAGGCAAGAAGATGCTGCTCCGAATCGCTCATGAAGGAGAGGCTAGTGCTGGGACCGTAGTGGGCGCTGGGCTGGGTGGTCAGGCTGCTGTTCGTAGTGGTCTGCCGCCCCAGCGGATGCCTTTCTCACTGCGGATGCGGATGCGGATGCGGATGCGGGAGCGTTCGCGTCGTTGTGCTGTGAGAACTTCGGGGTGGTGCCCAAGAGGCGTAAGTCGGGGTGAAGCACAGCTCGACCTTGTTCCGCGCCGCCCACTTTCTCATCCGCCAGTTCGTGGGGGCGGAGAGGTTGTCGAGGATCACGTAGATCGGGGCGCCGTCCGGGCGGGCGGCTCGAATCGTCCTCAAGGCCGCCCAGGTGTGGTCGATGGCCCAGCAGGAACCGGCTGCCGGACGGATACCCAGCGGGCCGAACTCGTCGAAGGCGAGCCTGCGGTCGGGTCGCTTGTTGATCGCGTACTCGATCCGGTCCCGGTCCGGCTTGGCGTCGACGTCCGGGTCCGGGTCCGGGTCCGGGGACTCCTTCCGGGTCTTCGTGCGCTGGAAGGCAATGCCTCGGCGGGCCAGTAGGCACCGCAGTGCCTCCCGGCCGGTCCGACGGGCCTGGCCATGTCGCGCCGCGGGTGATCGGCGAGCTTGCGGATGGACCAGCGGGTGAAGGGATTGCCGACCTGGGTCGGGCGGGTAGCGGCCGTCTGGATGACGAAGTCCCCGTCGTCAGGACTGAGCAGGCGGGGACGGCCTCCCGCCCCGTGAGGGTGCAGGCATGCGAGCCCGAGCCGATCTCGTTGAACTTGTGGATCACGTCGCGGACGGTGTCCTCGTCCGCCTGGACCAGCCGTGCGATGACCGGGACGGTGCTGCCGCCGGCCGAGGCCAGCAGCATCATCGCCCGGCGGAACCGAACCGAGCTGGTACTGCCCCGCCGCACGATCCGCTGCAGTTTCTGCCCCTCCTGCTCTGCCGGCCTGCGAACCCGGACCGGTTGCGCCCGATCACTTCCAACCGGCACAACGAGCAACCCGGCGAACGTTCACGGTCACAGCACTGGGCCTAGGAGGCGTCCGCCCCGGCCAGGTCTTCCGCCCGGGCCTGCCCGCGGAAGGCCGCGGGCGGCAGGCCGTAGGCCTCGCGGAACGCCCGGCTGAACGCGGACGCGTGCCGGAAGCCCCTCCGGGCGCCGATGACGTGCACGGGCACCTCCTGGTGCAGCGGGTCCGCCAGGTCCTGGCGTGCCCGCGCGAGCCGCTGGCCCTGAAGGAAGGCCGCGACCGTCGCCCCGTTCCCTTCCTGCTGGAACACCCGGTGGAGATAGCTGACGGAGATGTGGTGGGCGGCGGCGATCGCGGGGACGTCCAGCAGCGGATCGTCGGCGTGGTCCCGGATGAAGGCCATCACGCGGAGTGCCAGGGCGCGCCGGTGCGTCTCCGGGGTCAAGGACCGCTCCGCTTCGAGGACGCCGGCGAAGAGCGAGGCGACGAGATCGGCCAGTACGCCGCTCAGGCGCGGGCCCTCGGCCGGCCGGTAGGACCGGCTGTCCTTGGTCACCTGGCCGAGGAAGGTGGCCAGCAGGGCCCCCATTCCCTCCCGGGCCGAGATGCGCTTGCCGATGACCCGGCCAGCGGTGTGCGGGGGCAGCGGCAGCAGCGCCTTGGGTACCTCGACCCCGATGATCTCGACGGAATGCGGGCCGGAACTGATCTCGAACGGCCGTGACGTGTCACTGGTGTGGATGTCGAACACACCGTGCACCACGGTGTCCTTGCCCAGCGTTACCGCTCCCGCCCCGCGTTTGATCAGCGAGAGGTGGAACGCCTCGGGGTCCGACCTCGCTATCAGCTTCGGTGTGCGCAGGAAGGTCAGGGGATGGCATTCCATCGGATAGACCGTGATCCCGCCGAGCGAGATGACGCGCTGGTTCACCCAGAAGTCGGCGGCGTGCTCACTGCGCATCTCCATGGGCGCATGCGTCTCCGACATCAGGGCCCGCCAGCTCTCGAAACGGTCGGCGGGCGTTAGTTCCGCACTGCGGAACGTTCTCTCGGGCAGCATGATCCCGGGTTTACACCGGCCGTGGCGGCCCGCGCAACAAGAGCCGGGGCCCGGGGCGCGGGCGGCGGGGCGACTCTCCGTCAAGACACTGTGCACGCCAGGCCAATGCGCGGTGCTCCGGGGCTTGGCAGAGTGGGCGCCGAAGGGTCGGTGAGGGGACGGGAAACCGGAGCCCCCGCCGACGACCGGGGGCCGCTCGCGGGCCCGGCACTGAGCTGACGCCGCCCGAGGACGGGGGTTTCGGGCGGCGTCAGCTCAGTGCCGGGACCAGGCCGTCCAGGCCGTCCAGGCCGATTCCTTCAGATCATCTGATTGTTTGTCGATGTGTGTCGTTGACTGATGCCCAGTGGGCGCGGATCGAGCCGTTGCTGCCGGACCGGACGCCCCGGGGCGGTGGGCGGTGGGCGGTGGCGTGATCATCGGCAGGTGATCGACGCGATCGCGTTCAAGTACCGCACCGGGACGCCGTGGAGGGACCTGCCCGAGTACTTCGGGTCGGGGTGGGGAGCCCACAACCGGCTGCGGATGTGGGCGGCCGACGGGACCTGGGAGAAGGTTTTCACCGCCCTGCTCGCCCAGGCCGACGCCGAGGGCGACCTGGAATGGGTCGTCGCGGTCGACTCCACGATCGTCCGGGCTCATCAGCACACCTCCGGGGCCCGTCAAAAGGGGCCCCGGCCGGCGAGCCGGCAGACCATGCCCTCGGAAGGTCCCGCGGCGGGCTGACCACGAAGATCCACCTCGTTGCCGACGGCCGCCGCAGGCCGCTGGCCGCCGGCCTTCGTGCTCACGCCGGGCCAGGCCGGTGATGCACCCGCATTTGTGCAGGTCATGGACCGCTTACGAGTGCCCCGGCGGACCGGCCGTCCCAGAATCACTCCGGACGTGGTCTTGGCGGACAAGGCCTGCTCGTCCCGGGCGATCCGCGGTCATCTGCGGCGCCGCGGAATCCGGGCGGTGATCCCGCAGCCCGCTGACCAGGTCGCCCACCGCAAGCGGCTGGGCCGGCTCGGCGGCCGCCCGCCGGCCTTCGACCGCGAGTCCTACAAGCAGTGGAACACCGTCGAACGCTGCATCAACAAGCTCAAGCAGTGGCGCGGCCTGGCCACTCGCTACGACAAGACCGCCACCATCTACCTCGCCGGACTCCACCTCGCCGCCATCTTCATCTGGTCAGCGAGGCGATCCGAAGGAAACGGCCTAGCCGCCCCCGCCCCCGCCCCCGCCTCCACCGCATCCGCTGCTGCCGCCGCAGCTGTAGCCCCCGGCGCCACTGATGCCGATGCCGGAGGGCCCGCCCCGGCCGCGGTTCCGGGGGCCGGGGTGGCGCCGGGGCGCGGGGCGGGTGGTGCGCTTGACGTGGAGTTCGAGCAGGACGGCCGGCCCCAGGGCCTGTTCCAAAGCCGCGAGGAGCTGTCGGGCGTCGGTGTCCGGCAGGAGGACAGCCCGGCAGACGTCGGAGTCGTCCCGGATCAGGCGCAGCGTGAGGACGCGGGTGGCGGGGAGGGGGTCCCCGGCGTACGGCTCCTCGATCTCCTGCTCCAGGCGCAGGCGGTCCGGCTCCTCAATCGGCCGCCACGGACCGCTCCCCAGGCCGCGCACCAGGCGCATCCCGGGGGGATCGCCGACGGCGGAGAACCTGATCCGGTACACCCGGAAGCAGGCCACGGCCAGTGCGCCCGCGAAGCCCGCCGCGACGGCTGCGGACACCATCCAGAGGGCCACCACCCCCACCGTGGCCCAGTCGGCGCCGGAGAAGAGCACGATCACCGCCACCGGCAGGACGAGGGCGAGCCCGAGAAGACCCGTACCGAGCGCGGTCAGCGCGGCGCTCCCCAGCGAGCGCGGCACGGTGAGCCAGGAGGCGCCGCCCGCCCGCAGCACCACGTCCGTCGTCCCCGACTCGCCCCGCTCCACGCTGCCGGGCGCCCCCGGGCTGTGTACCGTCATTGCCTCACGGTAGATCTGACGCCGGGTGACTGACCAGATGCCGTACGTGCGACATCGCGGGCGGCGGTGCGATGCGGTTGGGCCGTTTCGTTCGGAGCACCTCGCTGACCGGACGAAGATGGCGGCGAGTACGCCGGTACGGCAGGCTGCTGGACCCCATGCGCCCCTTCCGAGGTGCGGCAGGGGGTCTTTGCCGCGCCGCCCGGTTTCCTGCGTCTCCCGGACCCCCGGGTTGCAGCGCGTTCGTGGCGCGCGAGGGACTGCGGCCCCTTTGCGGCGAGCCGAGCGACGACGGCCGGGCCGTCCGATGCGCGACGTGGCTGCGCGGGGCTACTTGGATTCGACTTGTCCTGTCGGGTCGAGTCCGGCCGTCAGTGCCTCGCAGGCGATCTGCCAGGTGGAGGCGCCGGGGTGGAGCTGGGTGTGGAGGTAGGCCGCGGTGAGTTGGGCAAGGGCGGCGACTCGCTCGGGGTTCTCGTCGGTGGTCTCGGCGGCGTCGTATCCGGCGATCCCGCCGAGCCCGTGCTCCGCGCCGAACAGGGTGAGCAGGGTCTTGGGGCCGGGGGCGAGGGTGTAGGGGTCGGCGTGCCAGTCCGGCCCCATGTCTGTGAAGTGCCGGGAGTCGTCCTTGTCGCCGGCGACGACCAGCGCGGGTGCGGTCATGGTGGAGAAGTCGACGGCCCCGATGATCGGCCACTGCTCGGCCATGGGCCCGTTGAGGACCTCGCCGCCCCTGCCGGGCGCGGCGAGCAGTACGCCCGCCTTGATCCGGGGCTCGACGAGGTGCACCACGTTCCCGGTTTCGGGGTCGGTGAGCCCGGCACCCAGCAGGAGGGCGGCGGTGAAGCCTCCGAGCGAGTGTCCCGCGAGGGCGATCTTGGTGTGGTCGATCCGTCCGGCGAGCTGCGGCACGGCGTTCTCGATTACGTCGAGCCGGTCGAGGATGTGGGTCATGTCCTCGGCGCGGGAGCGCCAGAAGTCGGGTGCGCCGGGGGCGTCGGCGACCAGGTGGGTCAGTGTGCTGGAGGTGAGGTGGGTGGGTTGGACGACGACGAATCCGTGTGCCGCCCAGAAGTTGGCGAGCGGCGCGTAGCCGTTGAGTGAGGAGAGGTTGTTCGAGGGGCCGTGGCCGTGGGAGAGGAGGATGACGGGGAGGCTGGTTCCGGTCGCGGGTGCGGAGACGCGCACGTGGAGGTCCACGGGACGTCCGGGCACGGACAGGACTACGGGGCTGAAGGACAGGACCGGGACGGCCGTGCCCAAGGCGTCGGCGGTGGTGGTGGCTGTGCTCACGGTTGGATTCCCTTTCGGTGGCGCCTGCCGCCCGCCGGTCTCTTGCAGCCGGCGGGCGGACAAGGCGGTCAGGGGCGTCCCGTTTCGGCTAAGCTGAAACGGAACGTCGCTCCATTTAGTATCCGGAGCGTCGCTCCGTTTTGTCAACCGGTGTGGAAGGAGAACGCGATGGCCGCCGAGAGTCCTGCAGGGGATTCGCCGTCCCGAAGCAAGCGGGCCGACGCTCAGCGCAACCGGGAGACGGTGCTCACGGCCGCGGCCGAGGTGTTCGTGACCTCCGGCGTCGACGCGCCGATCCGCCAGATCGCGGCCCAGGCGGGCGTCGGGATGGCCACGATCTACCGCCACTTCCCGACCCGGGCGGACCTCGTCACCGCCGTGTACCAGCACCAGATCGAGGCATGCGCCGAAGCCGGCCCGAACCTGCTGGCCATCGCCGCCTCCCCGCTCGACGCACTGCGCCAATGGATCGACCTCTTCGTCGACTTCCTCGTCACCAAACACGGCCTCGCCGACGCCCTGCAGTCAGACAGCGACCGCTTCGCCGCGCTGCACGCCTACTTCCTCGACCGCCTGCTGCCCGTCTGCGCGCAACTGCTCGACGCCGCGGTCGGGGCCGGCGAAATCAGGCCCGGCACACAGCCGTACGAGCTGATGCGCGGCATCGGCAACCTCTGCATCGGACGCGACAACGACCCCCGCTACGACCCCCGACGCCTGATCGCCCTCCTCCTCCAGGGACTCCAGCGACCGCAGACGTCCTGATGCCGACGAGCGACATCGCGACCAGGCTCCCCCGGCTTCCACACGATCTGAACGGCCGTCGCCCAACAGCCGGAGACACCGGCAGGCAACAGCGTCTACGAAGCGCACGTGTCGGTCATCCGCGACGCGGCCGTCCCACTCCCCGAAGAGCTCACCGCGCTCGCTCCTCACCGAACTCGTCCGCCGGCTCGACGGCCTGGCCGCCAAGGAGCCGCGGGTCACGTTGAAGGCCCTCGCCGTCCTGCGGTACGTCATCGCCCAGGCCGGCCGGAAAGCGGCGTACGAACTCGCCCCCGGAACGTGCCGATCGCGGAGGTCGCGTCCGCCCTCGGCACGAACGAGCCCGCGGGCCGCGGCCCGCAGCCCGCAGCCCGCAGCCCGCAGCCCGCAGCTCGCAGCTCGCTCAACGACTATCACCACCCTGGCCCAGGCCGCCCGGGTTCGCACCGCTCGTCCGGCGCAGACGGCTACGGCCCGTCCGACGGATCTTGGTGGCCAGCCGCCAAGGCGGGAAGAGGCGCTGGACCGCCGCCGCGATGGCGGTGCGGCGGGCGGCCGCGAAGGATATGCGCTGTTCCTGGTCTGCGGGCAGCAGGTCGGTCTGTCCGGCCCAGGACGTGGCGAGCTGGTTGACGAACATCAGGATGTCGACCGGGTCCCAGTCCCATGCAGGGTCGAGGTGGCCGGCCTTCTGCGCTTCGCGGAGCTGCTCGGTCTTGTGGAGCACGGTGGCCTGAACGGGGTCGTCCGGGTCGGGCGGCGGAGCCGGTCGGGGTGCGCGGTGAAGTGGTCGTGGACGCGTCCGGCGCAGCCGGGAAGGTCGGTGGGGTCCAGGCGGGTGGCCTCGGCGACCACGGTCATCTCGCGGGCGATGACGGTGGTGTAGAGCTCTTCCTTGCCGCGGAAGTGGGCGGGCGTAGGGACGTGGACGGCAACGTGCACGTGCCGTGTCACGACTGCCACCAGCTCAGGACGAGCACGGAGTTCGGGGTTCCGCGACCCGCGACCCGCGATCCGCGACCGGGCACACCGGGCACACGGCCGGCGGCTGCTGCCCGGCAAGGTGCAAGAACTCACACCCCGAAAGCGGTTCGCCCTCGGCTACTGGCCGTGGGGTGCGTGCGGTTCCTCCCCCGCGTACATCCCCGTGAGTTCGGCGGCGATCCGGGCCAGCCACTGCCGTACCTCCGGCGGCTCCAGTACCTCGACCCCACCTCCCAGCCCGGCCAGATGCCCTGCCAGGGCCTTGGCCGCCGGGCCGTCGACCCACACCTCGATCCAGCCGTCGGGCAGCGGACCGCCGACGCGCACACGGCCGCCGAGGAACCGTTGCAGCAGGGCCAGCGTGTCGGGGTGGACCCGCGCCCGGGCGGTCACCGCGTACATGCCGTCCTGGAAGGCTCCGGACAGCGCCCGCCAGGCCGTGGCGAGGTCGAAGTCGGGCGGCCGGACCACCGGTTCGCCGGTCGGCTCGACGGAGGTGACCCGGCTGAGCCGGAAGGTGCGCAGGCCCTTGTCCGTACCGGCGACCAGGTAGTCCACCCCCGCCTTGACCACGAGCCCGAGGGGGTCGACGGTGCGTTCGCCGACTGGTTTGCCGACGCCCGCGTACCCGAGGCGGACGCGGATCCCGTCCACGACGGCGCCCTGGAGCGCGGAGCGGTGGGCGGCATCGGCGGTGGCGGCGTTGCGGGACCAGTCCGTGGCGTCGACGACTCCCGCGCGGGTCGCGGCCCGGGCCT
The DNA here is from genome assembly GCF_042894785.1 of Streptomyces sp. NPDC001502. Taxonomy (NCBI): domain Bacteria; kingdom Bacillati; phylum Actinomycetota; class Actinomycetes; order Kitasatosporales; family Streptomycetaceae; genus Streptomyces; species Streptomyces sp. NPDC001502. The sequence goes on along the minus strand of NZ_JBIAVW010000016.1, from coordinate 152,891 downwards.
GCGCCCGCATGGTCGGCGGCAGGGCCCGGACCAGCTTGCGCAGCGTGGTGCGCAGTTCGGGGGTGGCCGACAGGGGGCCGGTGACGAGGAAGAGCGCCCGGATCTCGTCGGCGGTCAGTCCGGTGAGGTTGGTACGGGCCCCGCCGACGAGGGACCAGCCGCCGCCGCGGCCGCGCTGCGAGTAGACGGGGATGCCGGCCGCGGCCAGGGCCTCCAGATCTCGGCGCGCGGTGCGCTCGGACACCTCCAGTTCGGCGGCCACTTCGGGGACGGTGACGCGGCCGCGTTCTTGGAGGAAGAGCAGGGTCGCCACCAGCCGGTCGGCTCTCATGTGCCCCTTTTCCTCCTTCGTGGGTGCCGCGTCATCGCCTCTCACCATTCTCTTCGGAAAACAGGCCAGAAGGTGGCCACTTTTGCTTTCAGGATGAACCCATGAACAAGACCGAGCAGCTCATCGAGACCCCGTCCGACTCCACCCGTACCGTCGCCGCCCCCTTCTCCTTCGATCCGCGGACCGACCTCGCCGCGGCCGTCGAGCTGGCGGGCCGTACGCTGGCCGCCGTCCGGCCCGAGCAGTACGACGCCCCGACTCCCTGCGAGGAGTTCGATGTACGGCGACTGTCGAGCCACCTCGTCGCCGTCGTCCGCCGGATCTCGGTGATCGGGCGCGGCGAGGATCCGTTCAGCGTCCCGTCCTTCGCCGACGAGATCGCCGACGGCGCATGGGCGGCGGCCTGGGTGCCGGGCGCCCGCGAGGTCGCGGAGGTGTGGGCGGATCCGGGTATCCTCGGCCGGCAGCTGCGCCTGCCGATGGGCGTCCTGCCGGGTGCGGCCGCCGCGGCCGTCTACACCCACGAACTCACGGTGCACACCTGGGACCTGGCCAGGGCGACCGGGCAGGACCCGGACTGGGACCCGGCTCTCATCGAGCGTGTGATCGGCGTCGTACGTCACGCGCTGCCGGCCGAAACCCGCGGCGGGCGGATCCCCTTCGGAGAAGTGGTGGCCCTGGACCCCGAGGCCCCGGCCATCGACCGGCTCGTGGCCTGGGCGGGACGCCGGCCCTGAGGGCCCGGGTGCGGGGGCAGCCTCCTGGGTCAGCTGGAAGGGACTGCTCAAGGTCAGCCCCGCACCCCCTCCAGACGCGACCACCCCGAGTTCGGACAATCCTCTGCTGCTCGACTGAAGCCCCGGTCCCGAGTGCACGGCCCTACCGCTGTCGCCGCCACGGGTCACTCCTCCTGCAGGTTGACGGAGCAGGAAACGATGCCCTGGGAGTCCGGCTTGTCCTGACTCTCCCGGAGCTTGCCGTCGACGTAGATGCGGCAGGCGGTGCCGGGCTGCGCGTGGAGAACGGCGATGCCGTTGAAGCCGAAGCCGACGTTCTGCGAGACGGTCCACGGCAACGACTCGCCCGTGGCCTTCCTCTGGCCGGTCTCCCCGGAGAAGTTGTAACCGATATCGGCCTGCCCCGTCCCCGTCCCCGTCACCTCCAACTTCACGTCCCAGTTCTTGCCGAAGAGGCCACAACCGGTGAGCGTTGTGGCGGCGAGCAGCGTCGCGCCGCTCGCCAGCAGCGCGGGACGGGCCACGCGGTGCAGGAGGGGGAAACGGGAAACAGCGGAATTCACGAGGGCTCCAGACGTTCAGTGTGCGCTTGCGCCGACCATTCTCAGCGGTCGGACCCGCCCCTCCCAGCGGTCGAAAGAACGCATTCGCACCGTAGGACTCCACCGAAAGTACGCACTCGTCTTCCCACCTTCGTCCCTCTGACCAGCGGCGTCTATCCTCTTCGCCATGCCGCCCCCGCTCCCGACCGCCCTCACCTCTCCCAAGCTCGCCGCCGGCCTCCTCGCCGCCCTGCTCGCGGTGGTCGACGCAGGTGTGGTCAGCAGGACCAGGATCGGACTCGCCATGCTGGCCTGCGAGGCACTCGTCTGCTGCACGGTGGCCGCCACGTCGCGTGCCCTTCGTACCGGCCGGCACGGGACCGCCTGGGTCCTGACCGCAGGTGCGTCCGTCCTCTCGCTGCTGGTGACCTCGGTGGTGCAGGAGTCCGTGCTGCAGCGGACCCCTGGCTGGGCGGAGCTGGCGGGACTGCTGCTTCTGGTGTGCGTGACCTGCCGCTACTCCCGCGGATTGCCGCTGGTGCTTTCCGCGGCCGCACTGTTCGCCGCGACGACGCGGCTCGGCCAGCGGGCACCCGGGCTCTCGGACGTGCCGCTGCTCAGCCCACTGGACGGGTTCTTCACCCTGCTGCCGGCCGCCTTCGCCCTGCTGGGCGTCTATCTGCGCGCCGAGGACCGCCGCCGGCGCTCGACAGCCGAGCAGGTGCGACAGGCCGAACGACTGGAGCTGGCGCGCGACCTGCACGACCATGTCGCCCATCACGTCACGGCCATCATCGTGCAGGCCCAGGCGGGCGAACACATCGCGGAGCGTGATGCCGCCACCGCCCGGCGGCTGTTCTCCGACATCGAGCGGACCGGTCAGGACGGGCTCGTGGCCATGAGCCGTATGGTGCGGCTGCTGCGCGACCCGGACACCCGCGAGCAAGCCGCCCCGACCACTCCGGCCCTCACCAGGGTCGGCGATCTGGTACGCCGTGCCGACACACCGGAACAGCACACCTGGCTGACCGTCTCCGAGGAGGTCGACAGCACCACCTGGTCTCCGCAACTGGCCAAGTCGGTCGAGAGACTGGTGCAGGAAGGGCTGACCAATGTCCGCAAGCACGCCCGTGGCGCAACTTCCGTGCACGTCGTACTGGAGAGCGAAGGGGATCGCGTCGTCATACGGGTGCGGGACAACGCGACCGGCGGCCAACGCACACGCCCCCGGTTCCGCCCCAGTGGCTTCGGCCTGATGGGGCTGACCGAACGGCTCACCGAACTGGGTGGCGAGCTCAACTGCGGCCCCATGCCCGAGGGCGGCTGGGAGCTGGCCGCCGCGATACCCCTCACATAGCCGGCGGCGGCCGCCGTTCAACCGCCGCACACAGCTGTGCCAACCACGAGCCCCGGCGGCGAGGCGTCGCCGGGACCCGACCGACCCGAGGAGCACCCACGCGTGACTGTCACCGTCGTGATCGCCGACGACCAGGAGATGGTTCGGACCGGGTTCCGGCTGATCCTGGAGAGCCACGAAGGCATATCCGTGGTCGGCGAGGCGTCCAACGGTGTCGAAGCCGTCGAGGCCGTGCGGCGGCTTGCCCCCGATGTGTGCCTGATGGACATCCGGATGCCGGGTCTCGACGGCCTTGAGGCGACGAGACTGCTGCGGACCGGCCCTCATGCCGCGGCGTCCGGCACGAAGATCGTCATCGTCACGACGTTCGACCTGGACGAATACGCCTACCGGGCGCTGCGTGCCGGGGCCAGCGGCTTCATCGTCAAGAACTCGGGCTCGCGACTGCTCGTGGAAGCAGTACGCGCGGCGGCCCACGGAGAGTCGCTCATCTCACCGTCCACCACGGTGCGGCTGCTGAGACACCTCAACAGGCTTCCGGCTCAGCGGAACACGGAGCAGCTCCAGCGACTCACACCGCAGGAGCTGAAAGTCGCCACCCTGGTCGCACGCGGGCGCACCAACAACGAGATCGCCACCGAGCTGACCCTGGCGGTCAGCACGATCAAGAGTCACCTGAGCCGGATCCAGGAGCGGCTCCCGGCCCGCAACCGTGTGGAAATCGCGGCGTGGGCCTGGGAACACGGCCTCGTCTGCTGAGCCCAGCGGGCGTCGGCGCGGGCTTGCGCGGGACTACCGTCGCCTGCTCGTCGGCCGGCCCGCTCGAAGGCGAGGTTCGCGTGCGGGCAGCCGGGCGTACGACAGCGGCGCCTCGCGCTCGGCCTGGTCCACCGCCAGGCCCCACCGGTGCTTGGTCGCCACCCACGCACCGAGGTACCGGCAGTGCACCGCCGGCGCCGGCATCCACGTCGCCGGATCCTGGTCGCTCTTCTGACGGTTCGAGCGTGCGGTTACGCCGACGAGGGTGACGCCCGAGCCCAGGTCGTCGGCGTACCGGCGAATTTCCAGGTGTGCGCGCTTCGTATGCCGGGATATCCGTTCACGGACATCCCGCGCACCGCACGGAACAGCTGTGGGCCGCATGCGACAACGCGTGCGGCCCACAGCCTTGTCAGGATCTGGAGTCGTGAGCTCTCAACGTGCCGTTCTCACGCGATCGGCTGTGCGGCCTTGTACTCCACCGGCAGCGTAAGCAGGCCACGGGCTCGTAGGGACGGTCGCCACCGGGGTTCGCAATCGGTCAAGGTCAGGCTGCTGAACCGCTCAAGGAGTGCGGCCAGCGCGATCTCGGCCTCGGCACGGGCCAGCGGTGCGCCGAGGCAGTAGTGGATGCCGTGACCCAGTGCCAGGTGCCCGGAGGCGTCGCGCTCGAAGTCGAGCCGTTCGGGGTGGGGGAAACGGGCGGGGTCGCGGTTGGCAGCGGACAGCGACAGCAGGACGGTTTCCCCGGCCGGGACAGTGACGTCTGCGATCGTCACGTCCTCGGTGGTGAAGCGGCGGATCGCCAGAAGCGCCGGCCCTTCGTAACGCGCCAGTTCCTCGATGGCTTCGGGGAGCTTCGACGGGTCCGTGCGGAGGCGTGCCAGATGCTCGGGATGGCTCAGGAGTACGTGCAGGGCATTGCCGATGAGCTGGACGGTGTTCTCGAATCCGGCGCCGAGGATGAGGAAGGCGAGCGACGTCAGTTCGTCCTCGCTGAGACGGTCGCCATCGCTGTCGCGGACCGCGATCAGGTCGGAGAGCAGGTCATCGGCAGGGTGCCGGCGCTTGTACGCGATGAGCTCGGCGAAAAAGGCGAGCATGGCGCCGCCTGCCTGCTTGGCACCCTGGAGGCGGCTGGGGTCCGGTGAGATCAGCTCGTTGGTCCAGGCGCGGAAGTCCTTGCGTTGGTCGTCCGGGATCCCGAGAAGGTCGCAGATGACAGTGATGGGCAGCGGGGCTGCGTACGCGGCGATGAGATCAGTTCGGCCCTCCGTGCCGAGCGCATCAAGCAGTCTGTCCGCGGTCCGGCGGATGGGGGCGCGCAGCGCTTCCACGCGTCGGGGCGTGAAGGCGCGGCTGACGAGCCTGCGCAGGCGGGTGTGGTCCGGCGGGTCCATGTTCAAAAGGTTGGCGTCCAGGGCCGGCGGCAGGAACAGGCCGCGGTACGAGCTCTCGGCGGCGTTGGCCTTGTCGAGGGAGAGGCGCGGATCCGCAAGGGCCGAGCGCACGTCGTCGTACCGGGTGACAAGCCAGGCCGGCTCGCCGGTGGGCCCTGCGATGCGCTGTACTGGCGCAGTGTCACGCAGGTGCCGGTAGGCATCGTATGGGTGCTTTATGAGGTCGCCCTGTAGATCCAGATCCATGGGGTCACCCTAATTTGACGGCGTCAGCCGGCTTCCCATGTCGTTCTGAATGGTGAGCAAGTCGGCTGGTTCAGCGCCGGCCACCGTGGCCGGGCTCCGCGTACTCGCCGAACGATGGGTCCTGTGCCTGCCCGTCCTCTGAGGTCACCACGTAGTCCGGCTCGGTCCTCAAAGTGGTTTGCCACAGGCCGATCGCGAGCGGGCAGGAGCGGGCCGGGCCGCCCGCTCCGTGCTCTGTACTGCCGTCAGTTGCTACGAGGTGGCAGGTCCGGGCAGTGGCATGCCGGAAATCCCGCTGCGCGTCACCTGAGAAACGATCTTGCAGAAGTCGGCTCGGTGGAAGTACTCACTCGGACGACTGCAGACGTATCCGTACAGGGTGATGTGCAGGTCCGTGATCAGTCGCTTCTCCCTCGTGATGACCTCGCGCGCACTGCCCAGAGGTTTGGAGATCCAACCGTCCACGAGCGAATAGCAGTGGTTCCGGGCCGCTAGTTCGTGGTCGCTGATCCGCTTCTCGCAGTCTGCCGACGAGCCGACCTTCACGTAGGGAACCGGGCCTTCGAAGGACAGCACGTAGATGCGGCTGCCCACCTCCTCAGGGTAGGGAAGTTCTTCCCTGAGCATCATGCGAACGAGCAGCGCCACCGCGGCGATGTTGCCGGTGAAGGGAGGCGCGACGCCGACCCGAAGGGCGGTGATCGCATCCTTCCGCGCCTCTTCCACCTCAAGCTCTATGTCCGTCTGCTCCATCGGGACTCCCCCCAGGGAGAGCCCTCGTAGAACTTTGCGGGAGATGCGTAACATCCCACGATCGTCACACCAGGCACTGACATGGCTTTGTTCTCGAGAACGGGTTCTGGCTCAGCTTCCGTGCAACAGTAACTCTGAGTGACAGCTGAGCGTCGACGGGCAGTGCTCGAAGTCGCCCGAAAATGAGCCGTGGTCAGGGCAGTTGGGCCGACAGTACGGGGCTGTGGAAGAGGTCGTGCTCCGACTGAAGGAGCTGTTGTTCCCGTCGATCGCGAACGTCACAGTGCTGTCGGTGGACGTGAACATCGCGATAGTGCGCGTTGACGCGAAGTGCACCACGACTGGCGCCGCCTGCCCGGAATGCGGGGCCTGGTCGACCCACGTTCACAGTTCCTACCTGCGGTTTCCTGCCGACGTGCCCAGCGCCGGGCGAAGGGTCGTGCTCCAGCTTCGCGTCCGGCGGTTCCGGTGCCGGACGGCCTTGTGTCGGCGCCGGACCTTCGTGGAGCAGATATCCGGCCTGACCCGCAGGCACGGTCAGCGCACGGAACGACTGCGCTCGACCCTCGCGGAACTCGGTCTCGCCCTGGCTGGCCGGGCCGGCGCCCGGCTGGCCGACGTCCTCGGCGTGTCCGTGAGCCGGAGCACTGTCCTGCGCCTGGTCAACGCCCTGCCCGAGCCGGAAGTACCGGCGCCGCGGGTGGTCGGCGTCGACGAGTACGCCACCCGCAAGGGCCGCCATTACGGCACTGTCCTCGTGGACGTCGAAACCCGCCGTCCAATCGATCTTCTCCCAGACCGGGAGGCATCCAGTCTGGCGGCGTGGCTCGCCCAGCGGCCAGGCGTCGAGGTGGTCTGCCGGGACCGGGCACCGTTCTTTGCCGAGGGCGCCGCCGCCGGAGCACCGCAGGCGGTCCAGGTCGCGGACAGGCGGCACCTCTGGCACAACCTGAGTGAAGCCGCCGAGCGGAGTGTTGCCCAGCATCGCCGCTGCTTGCACGTTCTGATACCCGAGTCACCTGAGCCCCAGACTGTGACAGTCCCGGCCGCGGGCCAGACCGCGTCGCCATGGCCACGCGGACACCGGTTCGCCGACCGGACCCGGTCCCGGCACGCAGCCGTGCACGCCCTGCTGAAGGCAGGGCACAGCCAACGCTCGATCCAGCGACAGCTCGGGATGACCTGGCGGACCGTCAAACAGTTCGCCGATGTCGCGAAGCCTGAGGACCTGTTCACCGGCCAATGGCAGAACCGGCCCTCCGTTCTCGACGACTACAAGCCCTACCTGGACGACCGCTGGAACGAGGGCTGCACCAACGCCTGGAAACTCTGGGAGGAGATCCTGCCTCTCGGCTACAAAGGCAGCTACCAGCGCGTCCGCGCCTACCTGCACGATAAGCGCACCTCACCAAGGCCGGTGACCGCACGGCCGCCCTCGCCCCGAAGGGTCGCCGGATGGATCCTTCGCCGCCCGGACACCCTCACCGAGTCCGAGCAGATCCAACTCAAGTCCGTCCGGACACACTGCCCCGAACTCGACGCTTTGACCCGCCACGTCCGGTCCTTCGCGACCATGCTCACCGAGCGCCAAGGCGAACGACTTCCGGACTGGCTCGACGCCGTCCGGCAGGACGACCTTCCCAGCCTCCACACCCTCGCCGCTGGCATCGACCGAGACCGTGATGCCGTCATCTCCGGGCTCACCCTGCCCTGGAACTCCGGAGTCGTCGAAGGCCACGTCAATCGGATCAAGATGCTCAAGCGCCAGATGTTCGGCCGCGCAGGCTTCCACCTTCTTCGCAAACGGGTCCTTCTGGCCCCGTAATCGTGTTGTCAGTGCCTAATGCGAGGATCCGGGCGACCATACGCAAGGAGAGCAGCATGGGCACCTGGGATACCGGCCCTTTCGACAACGACACAGCCGCAGACTTCGCCAACGCACTCGACGATGCCGAGCCCGAGGCACGCGAAGCCCTGATCCGAGGGGTCCTCGTCCGAACGATCGACGCAACCGGCTATCTCACGGAAGCGGAAGAGGCGGTGGCCGCTGCCGCCTTGATCGCGGCGCAATGCCCGGAAGGCGACGCTGTCGACACGCCCTACGGCCCGGAAACACCTATGCCCCTGTTCCCCTCCGACTTGCGCGCACTCGCCGACGAAGCCCTCGCCCGCATCGTCGGCGACGAGGATGGGCTGGCCTCAAACTGGGTCGACCCGGAGGACTGGAAGCAGTGGCGAGCCATACTCACGCGCCTTCGCGCAGTGCTTGCGCCGCCACCCCCTTCCATCGCTCTCTTCGATGTTCAGACGTAACGGAGCGTCACTCAGCACGGAAGCTGTGCCAGAACCCCACTTCGGGAGGCACTCGGGGGCCTGGCCGGAATTGAACTGCCGGGATGGCGTGAGACTGGTGGCTGCTTGCCCATTTCGGTGGTTGTTGTGTCCGGGTTGTGTTTCCATGGCCGCTCTGACGGGGTCCGTAGACAGTGAAGCCCTGGCCCGAAGGGGCCAGGGCTTCAGTTCCGGGCGGTCCTGCCGTTACAGCGCGAGCTGATGGACGCTGCCGTCGCTCAGGCCCGCGAACAGGCAGGGCTGTCCGGGGTCGACTGCCAGGGTGCGTACGTCACGCATGGGCAGGCCGGCGGAGGCATCGGTCCAGGTCTTTCCACTGTCCCGGGATTGCAGGACGCCGGCTGCTGTGATCGGCGCCGTGTCCCCCGGGTACGACGCACTGGACGAGGCAGCGAACAGGACGTCGTTGTGCTGGGCGAACGCGACGACGCGCAGGGGACCGTCATGGCCCTCGATGCGCGCGGCGTGGAACGTGGTGCCGTCGTCGTCGCTGTAGCGGATGGTGTCGCCACCGATCAGCAAGCGGCTGCCGGCGAAGTGAACGGCATTGGCTTCGTGGGTGGTCATGACCGTCCAGCTGCTGCCGAAGTCGCCCGAGCGGTAGAGGCCGTTGGTGTGGGAAGCCATCCAGACACTGTTGCCGTCGGGGTCGTTTGGGTCCGCCACGAGATCCAAGTAATAGCGGCCGTGGTCATGCTCCTCCCAGGAGTCACCACCGTCACTCGTCGTCCGCACGCCGAGGACTTCAACACCGTTGTTGTTCACGTAGCCGAAGCTGTGCATGACCCGGTCCGGGTTCAGCGGGTGGATATGGATGGCGAAGATGGACTCCGGCCACGATCCAGACGCCTGCCACGTCATGCCCGCGTCCTCGCTGCGCTTGACCGCGCACCGCCAGCCAACCCTCTCGGTCCGCCACACCAATGGCGGATCGTCCGCCCATACGTTCATGTCGTCGATGATGTGATCGTTGCTGGTGGGCGGTCCATCGGGTGACTCCCAGTCGGGCCCGGTGACGGGCAGGGAAGCACGGAGCAGGCCCGTCCCGGTCCCCGCCAGAACGGCTCCTTTGACAACGACCAGCACCACGACGGCCGACGCTGGACCACCAGCGCGCATGCATTGCTTCCAGCTCGTCGTGCTCGTCGACATCATGTCTCCCTCATTGGATCAAGAGAACCTCGGAAGCCCCGAGGGGCCGACACCGAAAGTAGCGAGGCGAACCCTCTGGGTAGTGCACTCGAAGGGCTTCCGACCGCAACGGTTGATCAAAATGGCCGAATCCCTGCCAGTTAGCCATCTGTGCCAGTCACCCATTCCGCTGTACTGGAAATAGAACAGTCACCGATCGCGGTGCTGTCCGTTCTCGTGAACAAAGCCACCAGGACAGCCGCCGAAGACCGAGCGCGATACCTGGCCCTGATGGACGACCTCGGTGCTCGGCTCGGCGCCGGCGGAGCCGCCGCTCCCCGGGAGACGGACCTACGGCCGAGGTCAGCAGGCCCGGTTGTCGTGTCCTGGCGGGAGCTGTTGACGCAGAAGGCTTGTGAACGCGCGACCGCACGCCAGCATGGGTTCGACGGGCAGGTCCGCGTCGAAGCCTTCGTCATGGCCGCCTGTGCCGTAGGAGTTGACGAGATCCTTCGGGATGGCGGGGGTCCATGCGAGCAGTCGCTGCAGGACGCGCTCCGAGAGGTACAGCGCGAGCGCGACCCGAGCGGGTTCCGTCCCAAGGTGCTCGTCCAGACAGGACGAGACGAACCCCACGAAGCCGGTCGTGGCCTGCATCTCCCCGTCGTCGCAGGCACCGGCCAACCACGCCGGAGCGTCAGCGACCGCCTTCGCCTCCTGCGCCAGCAGGTACAGCCAGACTTCGGCCTGCTCGTCGCGGACCCAAAATCCAGAGCCACAGTAGTCCAAGTTCGAGGTGGCCATGCCGCGAGTAGACCACGCAGGAGCGGGGACCCAGCACGGAACCCCCGGTCAGAGCCCTGATCGTCCCGCGGGCTCCTGACGCGGCGCTGCGGGCCATCCCGCGTGCTCAGGGGCCATCTACGGTGCACAGTGAGAAGATCCCGTTCGGGGCTGACAGCGGTCCCCTGGTCGGGTGGCCAGCGGCCAGGTACGTTCCTGCGACGCGCGGCTCGCCCCCACCGCCCCCGCCGCCCCCGCCGCCCCCGTCGGCTACGCCGGCGTTCCGAGATCTCCTTCGAGGACCGTCTGGATGATCTGGGGCCGGTCCCAGAGGGCCAGGATCTCGTTCGCGATGGCCACGATCGGCAGGGCGTCCTGGTAGCCATGCGCCTCGATGGATGCGGCCGACAGGCTGCGCGGTACGGCTCCGGCGTCCAGGAGGACCCGCCAGTCCTCTGGGCCGAGTTCCAGGAACTCCAACCCGGTGAGCTGGGCGATCTCCAACGGGTCGGCCAGGGTGCCGGGGTACGCCGTCAGGGTGCGCAGGCGGGGCAGCCCGGTGACGGGGGCGAGGCTGAGCGGCGCGCCGTCCCACACGCCGATGGACAGGGCTTCCAGGCCAGGGTGCGCGGCGGCCTGGATGCTGGGCAGCCTTGCGATGTTGACTCTGGCAACGGCAGGTGGCCGCTGCTCCCGGGGTCCGCCGGGCTCCGCGCCGAGTCGGCCCAGCACCAGGTCGGTGAGGGAGTCGGCAACGAGCGCGGCGCCGACACTCTCCTCGTGGGAGAGCATGATGACCTGGCCCGTGTGTCCGCGGGGGCCGGGTGTCAGATCGACGGCCAACTGGTTTCCGCCGCCATTGTCACCGAAGGCGATCCAGCCGGGTGAGCCGACGAGGCCCTGCACCATGGCGTCGGGCCGGGTGACGACCGCCTCCATCGCCGCGAACTCCCAGCGGCAGTGCCGCGACGCCGCGTCGGCGATGTACAGGCTGTCGAGATCGAACAGCTCGCAGCCGACCGCTGCGCAGTCGCGTATCGCTGCCTCGTAGTCGTCACCCAGGTCCTCCCACCGTGCCCGTGTCACCCGGTAGAGGACCTTGAGCTCGTCGGGCAGCGCGACGCCCAGGCGCGCTTCGGCGGCGGCGATCTCCTCCTCTGTCGCGCCGATGGCGTGTGGCAATCGTTCACGCAGCGTCCGCTCCAGCAACTCCAGGTCCGCCGAAGGGGCCGGCGCTGCCCCGGGAGCCGGTTCGGGGAGACGGCGCCAGGGCTCGGGGAGGTATCCGTCCACCAGGATGAGCGCACCCGGGTGCGGGGTGCCGATGCCGGGTTCCACAGCGGGGCTGGGACCCAGCAGGCGGAGCACGGTCTTCCCGGCCGGATGTATCTCCGCCGTGAACGAGACGTCGTCGACTCCAGCGTCCGCAAGCGCGCTCTGCACCCGCTTCACCGCGTCGGTTTCCTCCCGCATGTCCTCCACCTGAGCGGCCCGACCGGGCGGCGGCATCCGTCGCGTCAGAGCCAGACTCCAGCCGCCTCGGCCTATACGTCCTGCCACGCGAACGGACCTGGCAGCGTGCTCCTGCGCCTGTTCGGCCAGAAGGAGCCGCAGCACCGGCTCCCAGGTAGCGAAGTCGCTTATCGATGCCGTGGAGAGCCTCTGATCAACCATGCGCAGACCGTACGCGGGGCCGCTGACATCAGGGGACACCGGGCCCACAGCGCTCAGGAGCCACCTGTCGTGCTCAGTCACAACGACAACACCGATGGCTGGGACGTGGCGCTCGCCCAGGAAATCGAACACATGTTTCACTTGAGGTGTGAGACCACCGTTCCGCTTCCCCGATGACCTGCTCACCCTCCAAGGGGCGTGGCAGCAGACCTACGCCGAGCTCGCGCAGACCCCCGCCGGGGCCGGTACGACCGCGCTGCGACGCCGGCTGATCACCCTCTCCGGGAACCTGTGCACCCACTCCCACTGGGCGGCCTCCACCGCCTGGCGGGCCGGCGGCGTCGAGCTGCGACGCGCCGCCCGCACCCACACTTCCGCACAGACGGAAGGGGAGACAGCAGCATGAACGAGCAGACCACCACCAAGCCCCGCCCGCAGATCGGTCCCGTCACCTGGGCACCCGGCCAGACCGGCGCACGGGACGGCGCTCCGGCGTCACCGCTCTGTGTTCCCTGTCAGCAGGCCCGGCAAGAGCGGTTCGCCTGTCCCTGACCGTGACCGAACCCCCGCCGCCATCACCCGCACCGATCACGCTGCTCCTGCCGGACGGGCAGGAAATCGGACGCGTACGGCTCTACGAGCGCCGGCAGCTCGACACCCGTCTTTGGATGTACCGCATAGGCGTCCCCCTCTGGCAGACGGCCGCCGGGGGCGGGGTCGAGCCGGCCGAGTACAGCATGTGGGTCACCGCCGCCCAGCTGCGCCCGATCCCCGGCGTGAACCTGGACGCCGTACCCAAGCACCCCCGGAGCACCACCACGGCGCCGGAAAGGTGGGCATGGGTGCTGGACGGCCGTGTCCACGGGCGGCCCGCCACCGTCCACGCCGAGGGCTGCCGGAATGTCACCGACCGCGCGCACCCGCTGGGCACGATGCACGCGCTCGACGCGCTCGCCCGGCCCGGCACGACGGCGTGCACCGTGTGCGACGCGGCCGAGGCACTGCTGCCGATCCTCGCCCACGGCCAGGACGACGCGCCCGCCCCCGGCGACTGATCACCACAGGTCAGTACCTGCTTCTGATCCTCAAAGAGCCAGGTCAGACGTCGGCATCGAAGCCTGCTGCCGGTAGGGAGGCGGAGCCGTACCGCTGCCCGTTGCCGGTGGGAGGAAAGAGTTCGCGCTGTGCGTGCATGGAGCCCAGGTATCGCCACGCAGCGATCGGAACGAGGTCCTTCTGACGGGTTACCCGGGGCTGGGCCTCGGTGATGGGGGCGGCATCCGATGCGATGTCACCGGTGAGGGTGCCGGTGACCCCGTGAGTGCCGACGCCGACGTGGTGGTCCCCGTTCTGGGCCGTTGCAGCGTGGGCATTCGTCGTCAGGGTGAAGGTGATGCCGGCCAATGCCAGCAGCGTGAGGAGGCGCTTGGTGTGGGGCATGTCCTGGCTAACGGTCACCCAGGCAGGCTGTTGCGGGCCTGATCGCAGCTCCGCTCCCGTTTCCGCCCGGTGGCCGACGGTCGCGGTGCGGTAGGTGCCGGTGCGCGCCCGGCTGGAGGTGCCGTCCTCCAGCCGCGCCTCAAGCCGGTCAGCACGGTGACGGTGACGGCGTCCGCCGGGATCCGCCTCGTCCTCGGTGCCGACATCGCCCCCGTTTCGGCGGGCATCGCGGTGCTCCGGTTCGCCGACCGCTAGCACGGCGGTCCGGTCCGTCAAGTCACGAATTGTGGGGACATGTGGTGCGGGGGGCGGGGAGGGCTTACTGGAGCTGTTCCGCTTATCCGATTTCCCCCGAAGGAGACTTTCTTATGACCCGCTCATCCCGTAAACAGCGTTTTGCCCTGGTTGCCGTTTCGGCCGCGTTCGTCGGCGCCGGTGTGCTGGTGCCCAGCAGCGCCTTCGCGGCGTCGGCGCCCTCGTCGGTCAGTGAGGTCGCCACGATGACCGCGAGTCATCTCGACCTCGCCAAGGGTGACCGTGGCGGCCACAACGACCACCACAAGAAGGGTGACTGGAACGACAAGCACAAGAAGAAAAAGAAGAAGGGCAAGAACAACGGCAAGCCCAAGAACGTGAAGAACATGCCGGGGTGCAAGTTCTACAAGGGCAAGGTCTACTGCGAGCACAAGCCCGAGCCGGCCAAGCCAAACCCGGCCCCGGCACCGGCACCCGCACCGGCACCGGCACCCGCCCCGGCTCCCGCTCCGGCACCCGCCCCGGCTCCCGCTCCGGCACCGGCCCCGGCTCCCGCTCCGGCACCGGCCCCCGCACCGGCCCCGGCACCCGCACCCGCACCCGCACCGGCTCCGGCCCCGGCTCCGGCTCCCGGTGGGTGACCGAGCCCCCCGCACTACCCGGGACGGTGGGCTCCACCGTCCCGGACGAGCCCGCTGCACCACGCGGCGACGCCCTACCGAGCGCTCAGACTCCACGTCACCGCCGATCCGGAATCACCGGCCGAACCCCCACTCCTGGTCGGCGCCACCCTCTGGCAGCCGGCCGCCGGGGGGCGGGGACGACGGCCGCGCCCACGGACGCCCGGCCACCTCCACGCCAAGGGCTGCCCGAACACCACCGACCGCGCGCAGCCACTGGGCACGGCATGCACCGTGTGCGACGCGCCCAAGGCGCTGTTGCCGGTCCTCGCCCACCGCCAGGACGACATGCACTCCCCCGGCGACTGCCCACAGAGCAGTTCCCGTTGGGTGTAACCCTGGCCCGCCAAAATGACCGAAATGATCTTGGCTTCCTGGGCGTCGACGTTGTTGCTCAGCGCGTGGTTCGCAACGTTCTGCGAGTGGGTGGTACCCGTCTGGCTGTTCCCGTCTCCGTTGTCCAGGTTCTGGGCCGCCCTTCAGGGTTGTTTCCGACGAGGCCCGACGGTGTGGGGTCCAGCAGAGCGGGGACGGCGATGGCGGGGACGGCGAGCGCCACCCGCGAGGGCACCGACCCCGTGGTGGTCGAACGCGATTTCCCGCACTGGAGGCGCGGCCGGACGAGGTCCGGACCCAGCGCATGCTGAGCGAGGCCCACCGGGTGCTCCCCCGGCTACGCGGACGCCGCGCCGTCCCGCTGGCCCTGCGGCGCCCGGCAGACCCTGCGGCGGGCGGCGCGGCCGATACGATGCGCGGACCCGGCCGCTACCTTGGCGAGGGGCCCGCGTCCAGCGAGAGGACCCCGCAGTGACCCCGTACCGCTCTGCCCGTGCGGCGGTACTCTCGGCCGGGGCCTGGGGCACCGCCGTCGCCAAGATCATGGCCGACGCCGGTACCGGCGTCGTGGTGCACGCCCGCCGCAGCGAGATCGCCGACGCGATCAACGCCAGCCACCGAAACCCGGGTTACTTCCCGGACGTCGAGCTGCCCGCAGCCGTGACGGCGACGACCGATCCGGTTGCCGCTCTGGATGGCGCGGACTTCCTCGTGCTCTCCATCCCCGCGCAGTCCCTGCGGGCCTGCCTTGCCGTGTGGGCGCCGAACATCGGACCCGACACCCTGATCGTGTCGCTGATGAAGGGCATCGAAGCGGACAGCGGACTGCGTGCGAGCCAGGTCGTCACCGAGGTGACCGGCGTCCGCGCGGACCGGGTCGCGGTGCTGTCGGGCCCGAACCTCGCAGCTGAGATCATGGCCGGCCAGCCTGCCGCCGCCACGATCGCCTGCCCCGATGAAGACGCAGCCCGCCGCTTCCAAGCCGCGTGCCATACGCCCTGCTTCCGGCCCTACACCAGCACCGACGTGATCGGCTGCGAACTGGGCGGCGCGGTGAAGAACGTCATCGCCCTGGCGGTCGGCGTCGCCTCGGGCATGGGCATGGGCGACAACGCCGCGGCCATGCTCATCACCCGCGGGCTGGCCGAGGCCACCCGCCTGGCCACGGCCATGGGCGCCCACCCGGCCACCCTCGCAGGGCTTGCCGGCGTGGGCGACCTGGTGGCCACCTGCTCATCCCCGCTCTCCCGCAACCGGACCTTCGGCACCCACCTCGGCCACGGCCTGACCGTTGCCGAAGCCACGGCCGCCACCCGAACGACCACCGAGGGCGTCAAGAGCGCGGAGGCGATCCTCGCCTTGGCCCGCGCCCACGGCGTCGAAATGCCGATCACCGACGTGATCTCCGCCCTGCTGAACGACAAGGTCACCCTCGACCGGGCCGCGGCCGCGCTGATGCAGCGGCCCCCCAAGCCCGAGCGCTGACCCCGGCGCCCCGCCTCACGGGGCCTCCCACCACCACCTTCACCCTCCCAACCCGGAGGCTCCCCAATGAACATGTCCGTGCTGTCCTCTGCCCAGATCGCCGTCACCGCCGCCTTTGCGGCGTGGAGGATCACCGGATTCACCCGCCTGCCCGCCTGCCCGCCTGCCCGCCCGTCCGGCCGCCGGCTGCGCTGACGAGCACGCCGGTGTGTCTCAACCGGTCATGGCGGGCTTGTGCAGCCGTGCCACGCCGAGCATGGCCTGGTGCGTGCACCCCGGCTCTGCGCAGGCGGCGGTCAGTCACGCAGGATGTTCCGGTTCTTCATCCGTGAGAGGACGTGCTCGACCCGAGCACGGGCCCTACGGTGGACGGCGTTGTCGGCTTCCTGCTCGGGGCCGGGGTGTAACGGGGTCAGGCGGCCTCTCGGCCGAAGATCCGTTTGAGCGCCAGCAGCATGCCCATCTTCGGCGCCAAGAGCAGCAGATGGAGCGCGAACACCGCCGCTTCCTGCGGACTCAGTTGCGCCATCTCGTTGGCCCACTCTTGCCTGTAGCGCTCACGGTGCCCCATCGGCACGAAGACGAGGGCCAGAGCGATGCGTCGCTCAGCTCTTTCACGGACCGGACTCGCCGCTTGAGTCACCTGGAGTTTCGACCGGGCACCGGGTCGGCGGGCCGCCCATGCGCGGATGGTGCCGGCGTGCCAGTAGGGCCGGCCGCCCTCCACGTAGTCGGGAGGGGGGAGAAGACCGTGCCCGTGATAGGAGCGCACCGTCGCCCGCTGTACGCGGATGTGTGCGGCGATCTCCTTGTAGGACCACAGCTGTCGGGTGTTCGCCTTGTTCATCGCCCCGTCCGGATCCCTACCGACCGTGCTGCGGCGCGGACCGTCCATCAAGCGGGCCTGCGACCGAACGCCCTTTTGAGCCATAGCAAGATGCCCATCCTTGGTGCCAGCAGAAGAAGATGCAGCGCAAACGTGGCCGCCTCCGCGGGCCTCAGCTGCATCATCTCGTTGAGCCACTCCTGCCGGTAGCGCTCACGCTGACCCGGCGGTACGAACAGGAGCGCCAGCGCGATACGCCGCTCAGCCTCGCGGTCTTCCTTGCGAGCCGGTTCACGGGCGGCCGCCTCCGCAAGGGCCGCCTTGGACACGGCGGAGGCATGCCCGACGTGCGTTTCCCCACCCGCCGCCGCGTGCCTCGCACGCGCCTCCGAGGCACGCGCCTCGTGCATCGCCCTCTCGGCCCCGGCAGCATCCCCGAGGTCCTCCAGTTCCCTCGCTCGGGCCCACCACAGGGCCGCGTGTTCCGCCCGTGCTGACTCCTGGGGCTTACGCACGCGCACACGGCCCCTGACCCGGGCGTAACTCCGGCGGCGCTTCGTGCGCCCCGTCCGCGTCAGGTTGGACAGCATCACCAGTAACAGCAGGATGACGCCGGCGACGCCGGAGAAGTCGTTCATGACCCTCTCGATCACGCAGTGCCGCCTTGGGGGCGGGCGGACAGGAAGGTGCGGCGCTTGCGATCGCCCGCCTTGGCCATCGATGCGGTGGCCGCCTGGGCTCCACGCTCGCTCAGCCGGTAGTACCGACGCTGCGGTCGCCCTTCTTCCTGGGGGTTGATGTCCTCCCAGCGGCTCTCCAGCCATCCGCACTGTTCCAGGCGGATCAGGATCGGGTAGATCGTGCCGCCGGGAAGTTCGGCGGTCTCGGCGATCTGCAGCCCGTAGTGCTCGTCAGCAGGTTTGGCCAGGAACGCGGCGAGCACGGCCCGCGTGGCCAGTGTCATTCTCGGCTCACCCATACCCGGAGTCTACGTCTATCTCTATCTAGCTAGGTAGAGATAGACATAGGACCCTAGGTAGAGTAAGACTTAGGCATCGCCGTCGGCCGGCTGCGGCCTTCACAGCCGGCCCCGTTCAAGATGGACGTGTCATGACCGATTGGGCCTTCATCGCCCTGATCTGTGTGGTTGGAATCTTCCTCGCGTTCGCCGCCGGAGGGGTCGCCGCCGTTCTTCCCCACCCGCCGGCCGCTCGCTGGCCGGATCGACTCCGCAGCGGCACGAAGGGCTTCGTGGCCACGCTGACGCTGTTCATGGGCGTCGTGGGCATGGTCTGCATCCTGATCGCCGCACAGAAGTGACTGCATGCCGAAGGCCTACTGTGCGGCGGTTTCGGCGCCGTCCGCCTGCGGGCCGGCGTCGTTGGCGTGGATCTCGCCGACGACCTCGTCCAGGCTCACGCCCCGGGCGTGCGGGGTGTAGCGGCCGCGCAGAGTGACGCCGGCGGCCTTCACCGCGGCGGTTGTCTCGCCCCCGTGCCTCGAAGGCAGGCCGCCCGATCATTAACAACAAGTGCATGCTTGTTACTTGTAGAGTTCCTGCCATGCAACTGGATCTGAACCTGCTGACCGCCCTGGACGCCCTGCTGGAAGAGGGCAGCGTCGCCGGCGCGGCAGCCCGCCTCCACGTCACCGCACCGGCGATGAGCCGCTCCCTCGGCCGCATCCGCAAGGCCACCGGTGACCAGATCCTGGTCCGCACCGGCCGCAGCATGGTCCCCACCACCCGCGCGCTGGCGATGCGCGCCCAGGTCCACGCCCTCGTGCAGCAGGCCCACCACCTTCTGTCCGCGCAGGAGGAGCTCGACCTGGCGGCTCTGGAGCGGGTGTTCACCGTGCGCTGGCACGACGCCCTGGCCGCCGCTTGCGGCACCGCCCTGATCACCGCCGTCCACCGCCGGGCTCCGGGCGTCCAGCTGCGCCTGTCCGCCGAACCCGGGACGGACACTCCTGAGCTGCGCCGCGGCGAGGTCGACCTCGAATCGAGCTCCAGCACTCCGGCGTTCCCCGACATCCGCCACCGCCTCGTAGGCAGGGACCGCCTGGTCGTCGCCGTCCGACCGGGCCACCCCCTCACCGACGGCCCGCTGGACCTCGGGCGCTACGCGGCCGCCGAACACCTCACCGTCTCGCGGCGCGGACGCCTGAGCGACCAGGTCGATGACGTCCTGGCCACGCGCGGCCTCGAACGACGCGTCGTCGCCGCCGGACCCACCGCCGCCTTCGCGCTGCAGCTCGCGCTCGGCACCGACCTGGTCGTCACCCTTCCCAACGCGGTCACCCGCGCGGCCCGGGACCAACTCGGCCTGGTCACACTGCCGCTCCCCCTCCAGCTGCCCGATGTCCCCCTGTACCTGCTGTGGCACCGGCGCTACGACGACGACCGCGCCCACACCTGGCTGCGAGACCTGGCCGCCGAAACCGTCCAGGCACTGTTCGCATCACCGGCCACCACCCGGCAGCCCGTCACCGACCGGACCGGGCAGTGACGGACGCGTAGGCCCGGCTCCTCCCGGACCATCCCGTGCCATCGAACTTGAGTGGCGTGGATCACTGGGGATCAGGGGCGTCGTGCGAGGAAGACGAACTCATCGCCTGGCCTGTCAGGCGCATCGCGCACGTCCTGCACCACGTAGCCATGGGCGACCAGGTCCGTCTCCATCTCTTCGCGTCCTCGGAAGCGCAGCGTCGAATCCGAGGTCAGCACCTGCCCGTCCGCTGCGAAGACGAAGGTCCAGCGGAAGGTCACCAGGGGCCGGCTCACCTCAATCAGCTGAACCCAGCTCTCGACGGAGCCGACGCCCGGGATCTCCGTCACGCGGTGGGAGTTCTCGCGGGTCCACTCTTCCCAGGCGCGCCTCGCCGGGTCACGGGTCTCGAAGACCAGGTGCCCACCGGGCCGTAGCGCCTCGCAGGCTCCCCGCAGAGTCGCCTGCCAGGCGCCCGGATCAACGATGGCCTGGGCGACGTTCGCGGTCATCGTCGCGAGGTCGACCTGCACTGGCGGGAGGGCTGTCGCGTCACCGCAGATCCAGCGCACTCGCTCACTGCCCGGTTTGGCCCGGGCGACATCGATGGATGCCTGGGCGGGATCGATGCCGACGACGTCGACCCCGCGGTCGGCGAGGAGGAGTGCGAACACCCCTGTACCGCAGCCGATGTCCAGAACTCGGTGCGCCTCGAACTCTTCCGCGATGCGGAGGTAGGCATCGAGATCGCTGCGGTCGGGGTCGAGCGGATCGTAGATCGCGGCCAGTCGCGGATGCCCGAAGCAGTCGTCAGCCATGCACCGAACGTATGCAGGGCCGACCCCGAAGAGCCACTGGGTTTCGGCGGCCTCGGCCGCCTGGGGTTCCCGGGCGAGGGTGATGTAGAGCGCGTACGCACCCGCGAGCTGCGCCCCACCGCCCCTGAACTTAGAGGGCACAGGACACGAGCCGACGCCAAAGCGCTGCCCGCGCCTCATGGGCACAGCCACCCGGAAGAATACCCGCAAGGGCTAAATCCAACCGTGATTTCACGGTTAAAATAGACTAGTGTCCGGGATGGAGGTGGAGTGATGCCGAGTCAGGAAGAGCTGTTCGAGGCGGTGGACGCGCTGCTGGAGGGCGAGCCCGCGTTGCCGCCGCCGGCGGAGCGGGCCCGGCTGCGTGAAGCGGCCGGTGTTTCGCAGGCGAAGCTCGCGCAGGCGTTGAAGTCGACGCCGCAGACGGTGAAGAACTGGGAGAACGGCCGCTCCGAGCCGAGGCCGCCGCGTCTGCAGGCGTACCTGCGGCTGCTGGAGGGCTGGGCCGAGCGCTATCCGGCATCGGCCGCCGCACCCGCGCCTGCGGCCGTTCCGGAGGCATTCACCGGCCCCGTGGAGCAACACGCCGAGCCCGCCACCGCCGCTGCACCGGGTCCGGTGGTGAAGGCGCCGGTCGTAAAGGCGCCGGTGGTCACGGCCGGGCCCTCGGCGACATCGCGCCGCCCGGCGAGGAAAGCCGCCGCGCAGCCGGCCGTCGACCCGCGGTTCCCGCACGGTCCGCTCGCGGTCCTCGACGGCGACGGCACCGCGTACGGGGTGGACGGGATCGTGCTGGACTGCCCGGCCGCCACCGTCCCGGAGCTGGTGGAGTGGACGCTGAAGGAGTCCGGGCTCGGTGCCGCGCAGCTGAACCGCAACGGGAAGGACTCCGACCCGCTGGTCGTCCTCACCGCGGCCGCCGCCGTGCGGCTGGGGCTGCCGGAACACCTTGAGGGCCACGAGCAGCGCCGCTCGCTGCGCCTGGAGGACGACCACCCCGTCGTCAAGCAGCTCGTCAAGGCGAAGTGGAAGCTCACCCAGCGCGGCTTCGGACCGTGGCCGCGGGTCTACCGGCCTGCCGCGGCCGGGCAGCGGCAGTGTGTGCAGCTCGCGGTGCTGTCGTGGGACGCGCTCGATGCACGCTCCTGGCCCGGCGTCACCGGCATGGAGCCGGCCGAGATCGCCCGTGTCCTCGGTACGTACGCGTCCCGGGTGCTGACCCCGCGCGGCTCCACCGCCACCTCCGGCCTGGAGCTGATGACCGCGCTGCGCCCGCCGACCCGCGCCGTCAAGAGCGACCAGGGCGTATGGGAGTCCGGCTACAACCCCGGCAGCCTCGGCACCGAGCCGATGGACCCGGCACCGCCCGAGGCCCCTGCCGAACACCCTGTCGCGCAGGGCTGGACCGGCGGCTTCCTGGACGAGGAGGCGTTTCAGTGGGTGCGTGACGTGGACCTGCTGTCGGATGAGGAGTGCCTGCGGCCGTATGCGGTCGGCCTGGACATCAACACCGCGTTCCTCGCCGCCTCCGCGCGCCTGGTCGTCGGCCTGTCCGGCCCCGACCACTTCCACACACCGAAGTTCAACAAGAAGATCCCAGGCAGCTGGCTGGTGGACCTGTCCGGGTTCGAGCTGGACCCTCGCCTGCCCTCGCCGTTCACACCGTCCGGGCAGCGGCCGACGGGGCCGGCCTGGTACCAGACGCACACCCTCGCCTACGCCCAGGAACTCGGCTACGAGGTGCGGCCGGTGGAGGCGTACCTACGGCGGGAGACCGGCGCCTACCTGGATCCGTGGCACGACCGCCTCAAGACCGCCTACCTCGACACGCTCGCCGACCTCGGCGTCACCGCCGAACTGGACGACCGGCAGTTCCTCGCCGCGATGGAGCAGCACAAGCGGGTGGATCCGGGCTTGGCAGCCGTCCTGTCGGCGATCAAGGCGACCGTCAAGGGCGGGGTCGGGAAGCTGCGCGAGCGGCCGCAGGGACGGCACTACCGCGACGGCGAGCGGTGGCCGGCGCTGGAACGCCCGACCTGGCGGCCCGACATCCGCGCTGCGGTCATCTCCAAGGCACGCGTCAACATGCACCGCAAGATGGCCAACGTCGCCAAAGCCACCGGGCAATACCCGCTCGGCGTACTCTCCGACTGCGTCGTCTACGCGTCGTACGGGCCGTCCCCGCTCGACTTCCTTCCCTACACCACCTCCGGCAAGCCGCTCCCCGGCTCCTTCCGGCTCGGCCCCACCCCCGGCGCGGCAAAGGTGGAAGGCGTGCAGGAGATGGCGTGGGCCGTGGACCTGATGGAGAAGGGCCTCAACCCGGCCCGCCACATCAAGGGCGGCGACGCCGTCCTCGACGAGGGCGAGTAGGAGCATGGCGACCGACATCGGCACGCCCTCGCCGGAGGCCGGCGCGGAGCTGGAGCGGACGCTGGACCGCTTGGAGGCGCGCGGCGAGGCCCCGGCAGCTCTCCACGCGCGCCTACCGGGCCTCGCCGCGGTTCTCACCGTGGCGGTACGACCTGCGCGAGACACGCGGGACCCGGTTCCGGCTGGTCGACCCCGCCGGCCAGGACCCCACCCCGAAGGGAGCTGAGGATCACCGTGGGAGAGATTGAAGACGCGATCGAGCGCGCCGACCGGGAATCGTTCACCCGCGAGCCGCCCAAGACGTTGAAGGGCCGCATCAACTTCCTCATGAGCAAGCTGAAGACGACCAAGGCCGTCGCGCAGGAGCTCGGCGTCAGCCAGCGCTCCGTCGAGCGCTACCTCACCGGCGCACGCAAGACCCCGCCGAAGGCGATCACCGACCGGATCGACACCGCCGTACGCGCACGCTGGCAGCCAGTCGTGCGCGGCCGCCGCCGCAAGCAGGCCGCCACCGCAACCGGCATCACCGTGGAGACCCGCGCCCGGTTCGGCTACACCGCGCCCGTGGGCACCACCGACGACGGCCGCATGCGACGCCTCACCGTCCACCTCCCGCCCGCCTACGCACAGCGCCTCTTCGACGCCCAGCAGCAGGGCGCCCAGGATCCGGAACTGCGCGCGATCGTCGCCGAAGGGCTGCAAGAGATCTACTTCAAGGA
The DNA here is from genome assembly GCF_042894785.1 of Streptomyces sp. NPDC001502. Classification (NCBI taxonomy): domain Bacteria; kingdom Bacillati; phylum Actinomycetota; class Actinomycetes; order Kitasatosporales; family Streptomycetaceae; genus Streptomyces; species Streptomyces sp. NPDC001502. The sequence goes on along the minus strand of NZ_JBIAVW010000016.1, from coordinate 129,408 downwards.
CGGCGGCACCCGCGCCGACGACCTCGAAGTCGAACTCACCGACATCGACTACATCGACGTGGCGTTCTGAGCTCGGGCCAACCCGATGGCACCTCCCGACGGTGTGCCGGGGCACGATAGTTGCCACAAAGGCAAAACCGCGGTCACCAGAACCGCGGGACGGGCGCGCAGGTCCGGGCAGCAGCTGACCAGGACGATCGCCCGCTACGGCCGTGCCGACGGCCGAGCCGCCGAACTCCTCTTCCGGGTTCTGACCGAACGCGAGGAGAAGGCCTGGCGGAGCCAGGCCTTCAGAAAGCGACCGCATCAGGCAGATGCGATACCGGCCAGTAGCGCATGGATCTCGCCGATGCGCGGGTTTTCCGGGTGGAGGTACCGCTCGCATGCGGCCAGCGCGCGTAGGGCTTCTGCCGCCGCTTCCTCGTGGCGGCCCAGGCCGTGGAGGGCGACGGCTGTGGCGAGTTCCAGCTCGCCCGCTGGCGAAAGGAAGGGACTCGGGGAAGGTCTTGCGTGACTCGGTCAAGGCCTCTTCGTGACGCCCTTGTCCGGACAGGCTGCGAACCAGCAGACGATGCAGGGCGGGCGCCAGCTGTCCGTCGGCGCGCTGTAGGTGCCAGCGGGCAACCTTCTCCGCTTCGTCGTGCCGGTCAAGGACGCACAAGGCCTCGCCCAGCAGGTGCAGGGCGCGCAGTTCGAGGAGCCGCACATCGCACAGGCGCTCGATCCGTGTCAGCGCCCGCAGGATCGCCCTGGCCTCGGCCTCCGCTTCAACGGGCCGCCCGCCGTCGATGAGCACCCATGCTCGGATCACCCGGGCGTCCAGCAGGAGGTCTCGCTGGGCGCCGGACAGATGTCCCAGTTCCCCGATCAGGTCTTCCAGTTCAGCCATCGCGGTGGCCCCTCGCCCATGGCTGGTGGCCGCCGCGATGGCGTACATCCTTCCCCACCAGATGGTGAAAGGGCGCCGGTCCCGGCCCCGAACGCGTTCACGAGCCGCGACGACAGCCCGCGCCGTCGCCGAGGTCTGCGGCCCACAGGCTCTCAACAGCCGCCAGCTGATCGGCTTCTGGAACACGGCCCGGCCGCGGGACGCCGGAGGGCGCCGTTGCTTGTCTGCCCGAGGGCCCGAGTGAGGGGAACTGGAGCCCGGCCAGGACCGGGCCGGCAGGTTGCTCCCGACCGCACACTCACCGCTGCGCCGAGATGACCAGCCAGGTCGAGACCGAGCCCGCGCTGCTTCAGTCGCTGTGAAAAGCCCCAGGTCAGCACTGGCTGGGACCGCGCTTGAGCGACTGAAGCGACTCAACTTCAAAACTGTGCTCATGCGACCTGCGCAGCCATTCTTCGGCCCCCTTGTCCACCGTCGCTGCGTCTGACTCTCATCGGACCATGGTGCTCAGGCTGGCCTCGGAGGCCGGGGAGCGACCTTGAAAAGTTGAGTCGCTTGCTTGAGTCGCTTGAGAAAACCGCAGGTCAGATAGTGTTTGGGAGTCCAGGCAGCGACTGAAGCGACTCAACTTCCGGTATATGAGGACATTCCTGTGTGCGCGTGTGCGTCATATATAGGGGGCTTCAGTCGCTTCAGTCGCTGTTGGAAGGGTTACAGGCTCTTGACCTGCGGCTTTCCTGACAGCGACTCAAAGCGACTGAAGCGGTTGGGTCGCTTTGGTCTTCCCGTCAGTCGCTCCAGGGCCCCCCGCCGGGTCGAAAGCCGACACGCCGGGCCGGACGGCCCCGACACGCTGCGCACGGTTCCTGGCTGACTTCGCTAGTCTGTGTTCGTTGTTGAGTCGCTTCAGTCGCTGTGAGGGGAAGTACATGCCTTCTGAGCTGCGGTTTTCTCGCAGCGACTCAGGGCAGCCGACCTCTGAGCGCTCGGTCGCCGGTCTGACGCTGGCACGGTGGTGTGCCAGCAACGGCTGGCCCGTCCACCCGCTTGCGCCTGGCCGCAAAACGCCCACCGCAAACTGCCGGGACTGTGCTGAGCCGGGCCACACTCACACCGACTGCCCCTGCCTGCAGGCCGGCCGGTGGTGTCACGGTTTCCATGCAGCGACCCTGGACTACTCCCGTATCGAGGATTGGTGGACCAGGAACCCGGCCCTGGGCGTCGGCGTTGCCTGCGGGCCCGCAGACCTGGTCGTCATCGACATCGATGCGCATGCGGGTGAACTGCCCTCCCGTGACCGGCTCCTGCCGGGGATCCCGGTCGGGGACGCCGTCGATCTGCGAGGCCTACGGACGGGCTTTCACTCCTTGGCCGTGCTGGCGGCTCTCCGCGGTGAGACCTCCCCCGCCGACGACGGCTCGACCTTGCGTGTACGGACGCCCTCGGGCGGCATGCACGTCTGGTACCGGGCCACCGACGGCCGTCAGTGGCAGTGCTCGACAGGATCCGGAAAGAGGGCCCTCGCCTGGCAGGTGGATGTCCGAGCGCACGGCGGCTACATCGTCGTGCCGGGCACGAGTACGCCCGCGGGGACGTACAAGCCGCTGGGGCAGGTCCGGCAGCCGGCCCCGCTGCCCGCGTGGCTGGCCCAGGAACTCCAGCGGACCGGTCACCTGCCGGCCTCGCACATTCCTGCGCCACGCCCCGTTCCACCGCGTGCCCGACAGGCCGTCCTCGCAGCCGGCGGAGGCCAGGACAAAACCTCACGTCTCCTGAGTGCGCTCCTCGCCGACGTCACGGCGTGCGCTCAGGTGACGGAAGGGGCCGGCTTCACCGAGAAGCTCAACAGGGTCGCGTACACCCTTGGCGGGCTTGTTGCGGCCGGCCACGTCACCGACTCTGCTGCCCAGGAAGCCCTGAGGGAAGCTGCCATGGCAGCCCGTCCCGGCCAGGAGCAGCGCTCGGCCCAGATCATCCGCAGCGGCATGGCCGCCGGCGCCCAGCGCCCCCTGCACCTTGGAGGCCGCCGGTGAGCCCCGCACCCGAAACCGACAGCTTCCTCTTCGACTTCGACCCCGAGGCCGTCGCCGCGCAGATCCTTGCCCAGCCCCCGCCGCCCCTGCCTGCGCAGGGCGGTGAACGGACGCACGTGGATCACGCGACTGCCGCCGGACTCCTGCCCGACACCCTCAGCGACCGTGGCAACGCCAAGCTCTTCGTCCGTCTGTACGCGGGTGACTACCGCCACGTTCCCGGCCTGGGCTGGTACCGCTGGGACACCACCCGCTGGCAGGTCGACGAGGACGACACGGTCGTCTGGGCCGCGGGCGACCTTGCCGAGGCCATCGCAACGACCGATCCCCGCGGTATCCACAGCAACCAGTCGCTGCAGAAGCACCGCCGCCGCGCGCTGAGCACCTCCGGAATGAACGCGATGCTGACCCAGGCCAAGTCGGCCCCCGGCATGGTCCTGCGGGCCGAGCTCCTCGACGCGGACCCGTACGCCCTGTGCACCCCCGCGGGCGTTGTCGACCTGTACACCGGACTCGTCCGCGCGCCCCAGCCCGACAAGGACTTCCACTCCCGCTCGACCTCCACCGGCCCCAAGCAACAGCCCACCCCCCGCTGGGAACGCTTCCTGACCGACACCTTCGGCACCGACGCCGAAGGCCGGGAGATGATCGACTTCCTGCACCTGATGCTCGGCTACTCCATCACCGGAGACGTCGGCGCCCAGGTCATGCCCTTCCTCTTCGGGGCCGGCAAGAACGGCAAGTCCGTTCTCCTCGACGTCCTGATGAAGCTCCTGGGCGACTATGCCGACGCCGCCCCGCCCGGCTTCCTGATGGCCCGCACCTTCGACGGCCACCCCACCGAACTCGCCGAGCTCCACGGCCGGCGCGTCATCGTCTGTTCGGAGGTCAAGCCCGGCGACAAGTTCGACGAAGCCCGAGTCAAGCTCCTCACCGGCGGCGACCGGATCAAGGCCCGGCGGATGAGGCAGGACTTCTTCTCCTTCGCCCCGACCCACAAGCTCTGGCTCATCGGCAACCACCGCCCCGAGGTCGGCACCGGAGGCTTCGCCTTCTGGCGTCGTATGAGGCTGGTCCCCTTCGAGAAGGTCGTCCCGGACGACCGGAAGATCGACAACCTCGCCGACATCCTCGTCACCGAGGAAGGCCCGGGCATCCTCGCCTGGCTCATCGACGGCGCACGCCGCTACCTGGCCGGCGAGAAGGACCTCACCGGGCCCGCCCCGGTCCGGATCGCGACCACCGCGTACGCGGAGACCGAAGACCACACCGGCCGCTTCTTCGAAGAATGCTGCACCTTCCACTCCGACCACCGGGCCGAACAAGCCCGCCTCTACAGCGTCTACCGCACCTGGTGCCAGAATGAGGGCGCACCCACCATCTCCTCCCGAGCCTTCGCGGCTCGGGCCCGCGAGCTCGTAGGCCTGGCCTCACCCAAAGAAATGATCTTGTCTAACTCGAAGAAGTACTACCCCGGCATCGGACTGCTCGCAGAGGAGGAGAACGCATGAGCTCGCTCATCTCCGAGGACGAGATCCACCACGAAGTCGACCTGATCTGGCTCGAAGACGTCACCGAACTCGACTACGTCCGCCAGTCACTCGACCGGCTCCCCACCCGCCGAGGCAAGCCCGCCTACCACCGCGACGGCCGCCTCGTCGGCTATGCGCAGCTGGGGCCGCAGGCGAAGCCCTCCCGCTCCAGCGGGACCTTCCGCCGACGTGTCTTCTGGCTCCTGCCCCACGATCGCGACACCGTTCCGGACGGTCTCTACGCCTCCGGAGCCCCGGCCGAAGCCGTCGACCCGACCACTTTGACGGCTGGCAGCAAGGGCCGGAAGACCCAACGGTCTGAGAGGCCCGCGCAAGCTGCCGACGTCTGACGTTTCCCGCCGGGATCCAAAGACGAGGACATGTGTCCGACCTTCAGTCGCTTCAGTCGCTGACCTGTTGGCGAAATGGCTGTGAACTGCGACTTCCTGGAAGCGACTGAAGCGAGATTGCCTGCGAAGGCCCCGGGACCGGGGGTGGCCGGTCGCCTTGGTCGTACGGGAAGGAGCGGGGGTCGTTTTCCGTGACCGCTCGGATGGTCCTGGCATGCCTGAAGTTCAGTCGCTTCAGTCGCTCCCCCCTCCGCGGCAGCTCCCCACCTGCGATTTCTTGAGCGCCTCAACCGGCTTCGGAGTTCCCCGTCGGTCGCTGGCCGGTGAGTACGCTCCTCACAGCCAGGGGTGAACGCAGCACCGGGAAGGATCGCCGATGCCGTGCTGTGACCCGCCATCTCAGCCTGTTCGGTCAGTGGCTCACGGCCTGGTCCACCAGGTACCAAAGGACCATCAGGGCCGCCCAGCCCAGGATGCCCAGCGAGCCGAGTGCGATCCCCGTGACCGAGGTGATCCGTCCGGAGGGTGCGGCCGCTCCGTGGCGTAGTGCCCGGATGCCCGATGCGACGGCCGCGACGCCGAGAGGCAGGGCAAGGAGGACGAGGTACGGCAGGGCCGGCAGGGTTCCGAGGGCCAGGAACGCGCTGATACCCAGGGTGAGGGATGCCATGCCGGTGTGCTGGCTGCCTGGCGCAAGGTCGAGATGGTCGGTGCTCATGGCGTCCACGGTAGGCCTGGCGCCGCGGGCGCGGTATGGGCGCAGATACTCGCTTGGGCGTGAGTAGCCGGCCGGGTCGCGTCCGGCGTCATCGTATGTGGCGTAGTGCGGCTGCCCGTTTCAGCTGGGCGGCGGATATACTGAGGAGACCATCTGTTACTCAGGCGAAGAGGGCCCTCCACCACTGCGGTGGAGGGCCCTCTTGCCTGTTACGTCGGCCCAGGTCAGGCGACCTGCAGCTTCGGCCGGCCCGTAGGAGCGGGCGGCGTCTGGTGGTAGGTGGGGAGCTTCAGATTGGGCAGGTCCCCGGCCTGGATGCGGACGAGGGTGTCCCGGAACGCGGCCTCCATGGCTTCGGGAGTCTCGTACTTCGCCGCGAGAGGGTGAAGGCGGTACGAGTTGCCGTTCCGCTCCTCACTGCGCGGTCTCAGGACGATGTTCAGGGCGCACAGGGGTGCCATGAGTCCGCTGACGGCCTGAGGCGTGACGCCGTATTCCGCTGCCATGTCCCTCTGTCGTACCGGAATTGTTCCCCCGAAGTCGCTTCGGTAGAGGAGGTACTGGAGGAACTTGACGGCGGATCCTGACAGGGGCAGGGCCCAGATGCGCTCCGCGACGATCGGAGACATGACATTAGCCATGGGATGGCCTTCCTCGTGTTCGGTTGCCCAGAGGTGGGCCTGGCAGCGCTATCACCCGGTTCGTTTCCTTCCACGGACGCCCGTGTCGGCTCCGAAGTCGAGGTCCAGTTCCTCCTGATGGGCGCTTTCGGGTCCCACCGCGTAGGGGAAGGCCTCGGGGTTACGGTCGTGGCGTCCGGCGATCTCGGCGAGGACGTCGTGTTGAGCGGTGCTGTTGCCGTGGAACCACAGGCGCACGTTCATCTGGATCCGGCCGTTTCCGGCCTTCTCCACCCAGTGGTAGCCGCACAGTGCCTGGACGGCACGGTTCACGGTGGAGCGTGTGATCATCTTGCCGCCCTTCTGAGCGGCGACCTTGTTGAGTCCGTCGGTGATCTCCTGCTGTGTGTACTGGGCGATTCCAGTGCCCGGTACCTGCCCGCCGGCTACGAACAGGAAAACGCAGAGCTGCGATTTGGTGATGCTGTTGGCGACGGCGAGCTGGGCCAGCAGCTGTGTGAACCAGTTGCTGGCCAGGCTGTAGCCGGCACCGCCCGCCATGTCGTGAACTGACCGTGGGTCGGCTGCGTACTCGAAGTGGACGCCCTTGAGCCGGCGACGGCCGCCGGGGTCGGCGGCCTCGGCCACCTTCTCCCCGAGTTGCCGGCCGAGGACGGCCAGGATGTCTCCGAACTCGGCATCGTTGCCTGCCGCGGTGGGTGCGGGGACAGGCCGGGGCCCGCGCTGTCGACGACGGGCGGGCGGATCAGATGTCACAGGACCTCCTTGTTACTCAGGCGATCCGAGACTATCCAAAAATCAACGCCTGCTTGTCTTTTGACGCACCGGCACGCCGCACAGGAACTCAGATGCCCCGCCACACCCGGCGACGCTCCAAAAATCCACGGCACGTGAAGTTTTTGCATCGCTGTGCCCCGAAAGTCCACCACCACTTGATTTTGCGTGTCGCGATAGCGGCACATCTCCGTGCGGTCCAGTGGGTGGACTCGGGTCTTCGCGGCCCTCGGCGCAGCGCTTCGACCTGCGAAGACTCGGCGCCTGATGGGCTGTCCGGAAAGTCAACGGGTGCTTGATTTCCGGGCCAAATGTGCTCGCCAGGTACACATTTCACAGGACCAAAGGTGCTCCACACAGCACATGGAGACTCAGATAGCTGCAGGTCAGAGGCATTTCAGCGCGCCGCCCTCTTCTAAAGAGCAGTGCGACCACCTGTCAGGGTCACAGGGCCGGCACGTCATGCGGGCAACCTGCTCGCATCACGCGCGACCACCGGCCCATCGGTCGGCATCTCTCTCCACGTCAGCCGCAACACCCTGGCACCCTCGTGTCCACCGGGTCCCGCCCGGTGACCAACCGGTCACGGGACTCTTCCTCAGGGCTCGATACCGGTACCACCGAATGCCGGCCACATCGGAGGGTTCCCCGAACACATCACGATCAGTGGCCACCTGCACCACCCACCGGCCTCAGCCACGCTGCCATTCTTCGAAGTCGACACAGCCGGCAGTCGCCGACTTTGCGTCACCGCCCCGGCGGGGCACCGCAAGCCCGCCAGGGCTGAGGAGCTACCGGCCCTGGGCGAGAGCGAGCGATTGAGCTCCGGCTCCCCCTACGGTTCGTTGCTGGTAGCCATGCGATCAGAAGGAATCAAACAGTTTCGACCAAAAGGGAAAAAAGCGAAGCCCACAATGGCCCTCTGGGGGGTCTATCTCAATCGGTCTGGTATGAATGGACCTTCCCTCACCCGGCAGAGCCCCAGCGGGGCTCACAGGGCTTTCAGGCCGCGGGGCCCATCCCCCACGACACCTGAATGGGTCAGTCCAGGCGGCTGGACACTCCCCAGCCGGCCGGCGCCTCCTGCACAGGGAGGGCCAAGGGCGAGCCGAGGATTCATCGATCGTCTCCCGCAGCGCCTACCGAGGCGGAGGTGTCCCAGCCTCGTACATTCCTGCCATGAGCGGCAGCGTCGGGTCACCTGTTCTGCGTGGAGTGCCGGTCGGGGAACCCCTGCCGAGACATGACGGCGGTGCGCTGTGGGGGGTATGGGGCGAACTGGATCGTCGGCCGGTGCTGGCCACTGGCGATGCTCGCGGCAGGGTGCGGCTGTGCGACCCGACGGGCGGAGCGCAGTGGGGAATGCCCTGGAGTGGCCACGAAGGGCCGGTGCTGTGGGGGGCGTGGGGGGATGTGGCGGGCCGGCCACTGCTGGCAACGGCCGGCGCAGAGGGCACGGTGCGGCTCTGGGACCCGGCCTCCCCCGACGGCAGGACCGAGGCGCGGCTATGGGGACCATCGCCGACCGGACTGGGTGAGCCCATGCCCGGGCCTCGCAGCGCGGCTGGAATGTGGGGGGCATGGGGCTCAGTCGGGCATGCCACCGTACTGGCCACCGGAACCTACACGGGACCGGTTCACCTGTGGGATCCGGTGGAACGCAGCGCGCTACTGGAGCCTCTGACCGGGCACAACAGCCCTGTGTTGTGGGGTGCGTGGGGCCAAATGGACGGCCGGCCGGTACTCGCCACCGGGAGTCAGCAGGGGGAGGTACGGCTGTGGGATCTCGCGGAGGTCGCTGCGTCAGCAGTCCTCTTGACCGGCCATTCCTCGCCCGTGGAATGGGGTGCGTGGGGCCGTGTCGACGGCCGTCCGGTACTCGCCACGGGCGACCGCGACGGGGAGGTACGGCTGTGGGACCCCGCACAGGGCACTGCGCTGGGCGAGGTCTTGAGCGGTCATGAGCACAGCGTGGAGTGGGGCGCCTGGGGTGAGGTGGCCGGTGAGCCGGTGTTGGCCACCGGCGGCTTCGACGGGACTGTGCGGTTGTGGGATCCAGCGACCGGCACCCTACGAGGGCAGCCTTTGACCGGCCACCGCGGTGGCCTGGTGTGGGGGGCATGGAGCAGCGTCGGAGGCCGGCCGGTACTGGCGACGGGGGACCGAGAGGGTGAGGTGCGGCTGTGGGACCCCGTGGAAGGCACGGCGTTGGGAGAACCCCTGCGCGGTCATTCCGGCAGTCTGGTGTGGGGAGCGTGGGGGAATGCCGACGGCCGGCCGACATTGGCCACCGGCGATGACGACGGGGGCGTTCTGCTGTGGGAGGTGGTGGAGCACCGGCCCGTTCCGCGACTGCCCACCTACCGTTCGGACGTCACCGCTTCCACCGACGAGCTCGCCAGGGCCGGGGAGGCAGCGGCGGTCGCAGAACTGATCACCGCACGCACAGCGACGCCACCACTTGCGGTGGGACTGTTCGGGGACTGGGGGCAGGGCAAGAGCCACTTTCTGGGACTGCTGCAGGAGCAGGTGGATGCGACGGCCCAGCCTGACAATCCGCTCGCACACAGCGCGGTGCGGCAGGTCAGGTTCAATGCCTGGCACTACGCGGAAACCGGTCTGTGGGTCAGCCTGGTAGCCGAGCTGTTCGCCCAGCTGGCCGCGCCGCTCGGCGGCGACGTCGACGAGGAGCAGCGCAGGCAGTCCCGTCTCACGGCCGAGTTGGTCGGTGAGCGCCGCCTGCGGGAAAGGCTGCACGCCGCACAGGCGCGTCGCGACGAGCTTCACAAAGTGCTCGAAGAACCGGAGAGCCTGTGGGACCGCCTTCCCGAGGAGCATCGGGCAGAAGTGCGGCTGCTCGCAGGTGAAGGGCCGGAAAAGGTCTACGCGGAGGCAGCACGGACCGTGGCCGCGCTGCGGGGGACTGGCCGGGCTTCGTGGCATCTTGTCCGGACGGCTCCGCGAGTTGCCGCCGCGGTCATCGCCGTCCTGGTCGTCCTGGCCGGCGCCACGATCGCGATGGCCTGGGGCCTTCCAGCGCTGTGGGGTTGGGCAGCGACCCTGCCGGGCATCGCCTGTCTGGCGGTGGCCGTGCGCACGGCGTTCCGCTTCGCTCGCGCGTCCAGGGCCCGTGCGAGCGCTGCATGGCAGAAGGCGGTGCAGTTCGGTGAGCAGCAGCGTCGCCGATTGGAGACCGCAGCCGACGTAGCCGATGCCGAGGTCGCCGAGCTCACCAGGCAGGTGCAGAACGTCACCGCGGCCGGTCAGCTCGCCGGGCTCGTCGCCGACCGGGCTGCCGCCGGCGACTACCGCAGTCAACTGGGGGTGATGACCCGGATCCGAGAAGACTTCCAGCGCATGGCGGAGCTGCTGGCCCACGTTGCGGACGACTCCCCCGGCACGCCCGGGCCACGTATTGACGAAGCCGGGGACGAGCTGCCGCGCATCGATCGCATCATTCTCTACATCGACGACCTGGACCGATGCCCGCCCCAGCGTGTGGTGGAGATGCTGGAGGCCGTCCATCTGCTGCTCGCCGTCGACTTGTTCGTCGTAGTGGTCGCTGTGGACCCCCGCTGGCTGTTGCGGGCCGTCAGCGCCCACTACCGGGACCTCCTCGACCAGGACGAGGATTCCAGTGCCACCGAAGGCGGAGAAGAAGGCTCGGTGGACCCCGACGACGAGGAACTCTGGCACTCCACTCCTGCGCAGTACCTGGAGAAGATCTTCCAGGTGGTGCTCACACTGCCGCCGCTGGACACCAGCGGGTACCAGCGGATGCTGCACACCTTGGTCGGCGTACGCGATGACCTGCCCGAGCCGGCGGTCGACCCCCAGCCCGCGGCCTCTCACCACGAGGATGCATCCGACACGTCGTCCGTGGGCAGTCCTTCGCCTCCCCCGGTTGAGGGCGAAGCCTTGCGGACAGGAACCGCGTTCGTGGTCCGTGCGAGTGACGAGGGTTCCGCGGTCGAGGACAACATCCACGGGGTCGACCTGCCGGCTGCGCGTGTGATCGAGCGGGTTGACCCGCTCACGCTGGAGCCCGACGAGATCGCCTTGCTGAACCTGCTCGGTCCGCCGCTCCTGGTGGCCACTCCCCGCGCGGTCAAGCGGCTGGCCAACAGCTACGGTCTGCTCACCGCGATCCGTCGGGACCACCGTGAAGCCGATCTCGATGAACAGCGGGCCGTGATCGTGGATCCCGGTGCCAACGCCTCCCGTGAGGTGCGCTACCGGCCCTACCGGGCAGCCATGGTTCTCCTCGCCGCACTCGTCGCCTATCCCTCCCTTGGCCCTGCCTTCTTCCTCCATCTTCACCACACGGCTGCCGCCCAGCCTGGCGAGACCTGGACGGGATTCCGGGCTTCGCTCACCCCTCGGCGTAGGAAGGGCGGGCGCTGGTGGAGTGTGGCGGATCCGAGCATGACGCCCGTCCAGGCCCAGCAGTGGCAAGCCCTGCTGGAAGGCCTTGCCGCAGCGGAGCAAGCCGCGGCGGAGAAGGGCCTGCACCTGCCCGAGCCCTTGTCCGCCTGGAGCCCCTGGGTTGTTCCGGTAGGCCGGTTGTCCTTCCCCACGGGGCGCATTGTCAGCAGCCTTGAGCGGCAACGCCCCCTGGGCAACCACCCGGAAGACGGTTCAGAGGAGGGCACAGGAGCAACGTGAGCCGAGCGGGGTTTCCCGGGGACATTGCGTCAATCCCATCGGTGCGGGGGTGCTAACGGCGTTAGCACCCCGGGCGTTGCGTCGTTCCGTCTCCCTGCGCCAGATCCGGTGAGAGGCAGACCGGCAGGGCGTGCGGCGGCCTCAGAGTGCTTCCTCGACCCCGCGGCCATTACCTCCGGGGTAATCGCACTGCCCAACCGCCCTCAGCTACGTTCGCGGTCATCACCCACCCCCGGAACGAAGGAGCCCCGTGGTGTCCGCTTACGGCTTCGCTCATCTCCGCAGCCGCCGGAATCACTCCGACGTCATCGAGTACCTGGAGCGCATCCAGGCGACCCTCGACCCCTTCGCAGGCCGCTTCGTCATCCACGGTCCGCCGGCCGAAGTCGTAGAGGGCAGTTGGCCCGGCAGCATGGTGCTGATCGAGTTCCCCAGCCTGGCCGAAGCCCGTGCCTGGTACGACTCTCCCGCCTACCGGACCATCCTGCACCTGCGTACCGACCACATCGAAGGCGACCTACTGCTGATCGAAGGTGTCGGGCCGAACTACCACCCGGCCGAACGAGCTCGCACACTGCAAGCAGAAGCCGGCTGAGCGGCGCGATCGGTCCGCCTTCCGTGGCCTGCGCCTCCTCCTCTCCCCCACTGACGGCTGCACCGCGCCGTCGACTCAGGAGTTCCAGATCCTGCGCAGGCTTCCAGTCCGCAGCTCGGCATCAGGAAGACAGCGCCACTGCTGTCCTGGGTGGGTGCTAACGCCGTTAGCACCCACCCCCTTCAACGCAGCGAGCCCGCCCGGCCAGATGGCCAAGCGGGCTCCGCACAGCGAACTCGAAAGGGTGCTACCCGTCGCCATGGGCGGCGAGGAGCCGCTCAAGGAGAACCTCGCGCTGCGCCTCATCCATCTTCTCGAAGATCAGATCGGCAACTCCGTTGCCGTCGTGCCATGGCACGCGGGGGAGCTTGAGGATGTCGACAAGGTGGGGCTCATCCGCTGCCGGGGCGGCAGTGGTCTGGTCGTCAGGCTCCTCTTCGAAGCGCGAACTGTCGCCGGTGTCTCCTACGGGAGCGGGCGCGGGCGCAGGGGCAGGGGCAGGGGTGCTAACGGCGTTAGCACTTGCTGCGGCCTGCTCGTGCAGTTCGACAGAAGGCGGGGTGCTAACGGCGTTAGCACCCGTGGGGCCTGCCTGCTTCCGCTGTTTGGCAGCCGCGCGCTTGGCCAGGGCTTCCTCCGCGGCGCTCTGCTGCTGTTGTGCGGGGAGCTGGCCGACGTTACGGGCGATCTCCACCGGGAGGCTGCGGTCCTCCACCGCTTCCTGGAGCTCCGGGGTGAGCTTGAGGAGTGCGAGGCGCTGGGTGACCCACGGACTGGACTTGCCCAGAGCCCTGGCGACAGCCCGCTGCGACCCGTGCACGTGGACGAGCCGCTGGAGAGCCTTCGCCTCGTCCAGGGGGTCGAGGTTCTCGTGCTGAACGGCCGCGGTGAGGGCCGTCTCCAGGAGGGTGTCGGCGTCCTGGGCGAGGGAGTCGTCGACGTGGACGGGAACGTCATCCAGACCGGCGAGGTTCGATGCCGCTAGGCGACGGTTCCCGTCGACGACGATGTAGGCGGCCTCTCCCAGCCCGTCCTCGTGGCCGGGGTGGGCAGCGAGGAAGGCCTGACGCGTGACGACCGTAAGAGGCTGGATGACGCCTCGTGCCGTGAGGCTGTCAGCGAGGTCGTCGACGGACTTGAGTTCCTCGCGCGGGTTGTAGGGGTTGTGGGCCAGGGTGTCCACGGCAACGCGCAGCGTCCCGGTCCGGCCGGTGGCGGGCTGTTCGGCGGCGGGGCCGTCCTGTCCGGAGAACCTCGCGAAGGATGCCGCGCGGCTGCTCATGGGCTGGGCGACCGCGTTGAAGGTGGGGGAGTCCCCCAGCATGTCCGCCTTGCTCATGGCATCCTCACCCCTCGGGCAATCTGCCTCATCTGGTGGGACTGCTCGCAATCGGGCGCGTAGTCCAGCAGCGGGCGCTGCTTGCGGACGGCCTCGCGCTGCTCCTTCACATCGGGCACCACGGCGAGGACCGGGGGAGTACCCAGGGACTTCCACTTGTCGAGCGACGACGTCGCGATGTACCCGCGCCGGCTGTCGAACTTGTTGACGACCAGGCCCAGCTGCTCGATGGCGATGTCGAAGTCCCGGGAGAGGGAGTCGATCTGCTGGATGAGCATCCCGTACGCCTGGGCGGAGGTGTCCTCGGCCTCGACGGGGATGACGAGGCCGGAGGCGCCCGGCTTCTCGTCGTCGCGCTGGCGTCCGTAGTTGAGGGCTGCGTCCATGGCGAGGCCGAGGCTGGGGGGCGAGTCCACGACGATGACGTCGAAGTGTTCCTCAAGGGAGGCGAGGGCCCGCTCAAGGGCGGCGTGGCGGGGGCCCCGGAAGACGGTGAGTCCCGAGTCCAGCAGGAACGCGTCGAACGCGGCGGGCAGGATCCGGAGCCGGCCGCCGAACCGGTCACCGTCTATGGCGATGGTCAGGTCGAGGAGCGACTGCTTGGCCTGCTCGCGGTGCAGCATGTGCGTGATGAGGCTTTCCTCGCCGGCGGGAATCGCGGTGAGGCCGAGCTGGTGGGTGAGGTGACCCTGCGGGTCGTAGTCGACGAGAAGCACCCGCAGACCACCGATCCCCGCACCGCCTGCGGCGCCGACGGCAGTCGGGTCTTCGGCCAGTGCCTGGGCGAGGCCGGCCGAGACGGCGGTCTTGCCGACACCGCCCTTCTGATTGCAGACGATGATCCGCCGGGTCGTCGCCTGGGCCCCGGCGGGGTGGTCGGCCAGCCACAGGACCACGGACTGGGCCAGCCCCTGGATGTAGGAGACGCCGCGCTCGCGGCAGTCGGCCTTGAAGTCCTCGTAGAGGCCTTCGGGGAGGTAGGTGCCGAACGAGTCGGCGCCCGCGGTGTTGACGGGGGGCAGTTCCTCCGTGCAGTCCCGCCAGGCCTGGATGCCACCGGCGACGGCATCCTGCATGTCGGTCTGGAGCTGCGCCGCGCGGACCTTGAGAGCTTGCTGGAGGTGAGCGGGCAGCTTGGAGACGAGCTTCTCCCGCTCACCTCCCGAGATGGGAGATGACATAGGCGGCAGCATACTGCCGTCAAGGTGGTTTCAGACCACACGTTAGGTGCGTTTTGCCTAGTTTCTGCGTTAGTTGCTGTCGGGGTGCTAACGGCGTTAGCACCCCGACAGCAACAACGGGGCACTCAGATCATCGAAAGCTGACCCCTCGACCCGCCTGGGATGCGTCCGCATCCGGCCTCCAGCCGGACGGTTCCCGCAGGTCTCTCCGCCCCGAGGGGCGAGCGCGCTCAAGGGGCAGGGCGGCTGGTGAAGGACCAGGCGCGGCGGGTGGATTCGGGTTGGGGGGTCGACACGGGTCGGGCCGGGTCGTCACGGAGGACCCGGTCGGTCAGTCCTCACTGGGCCCAGGCGGGCGAAGACTGGTCAGGCCGGCTGTCACCGTTCTCGTCAACGGATGGTCTTCGCCCAGTGTTCGCATCGCGTCGCGCAGGGTCCGCTCGTACAGGGAGTCGGCGAGGTCCAGGGCGCCCGCTGATTCATAGGCGGCGGCGAGGTTGTTGCGGGAGGCAAGCGTGTCCGGGTGGTCATCGCCGCAGAGCCGCTCGCGGTCCTTGAGGGTCCGCTGGAACAGCCGGATGGCCAGGCCCAGGTTGTCCGCCGCGTAGTGGGTGGAGGCGAGCATGTCGCGGCAGACGAGCGTGTTGGGGTTGTCCTCGCCCCAAAGTCGCTCCATGTCGTTCAGGGTCCGCTGGAACAGCTGGATGGCGGGACTCAGATTCCTCGCCGCGTAGTGGGTGGAGGCGAGGTTGTAGCGGTAGGCGACGGTCGACGGATCGTCTTCGCCCAGTGTCCGCACCGCTTTGTTCAGGTTCTGCTCGTACAGGGGGATGGCGAGGCCCAGGGCTCCCGCCGACGCGTAGGCGCCGGCGAGGTTGTTGCGGCACACGAGCGTGTCCATGTGGTCGTCGCCCAGCACCCGCGCCATATCGTTCAGCGTCCGCTCGAACAGCCGGATAGCCCGGTCCAGGTCACCCCTGTAGAGGGCAGCGGCGAGGTTGTTGCGGCAGATGAGAGTGTCGCGGTGGTCCTCGCCGAGTACCCGCACCGAACCGTTGAGGGCCTGCTCGTAGAGGGGGATGGCGAGGCTCAGGTCGCCTGCCGATTCGTAGGCCCCGGCGAGGTTGTTCCGGGAGGCGAGTGCCTTGTGGTGGTCGGCGCCCAGAACCCTCACCCGGGCATCCAGGGCGCGCTGGAGGTAGGCGGTGGCACGTCGGCTCTGGCCCTGGCCGTTGAGAAAGACGCCGGCCCCGTTGAGCACCACGGCGGCGTCCAGAGTGTCGGCGTCGGGTGCTGTGCGGTCGGTGAGGGCATCGATGTGAGGGAGCAGGGAGCGCCAGATCGGCCAGGTGGGCGGTTCCAGGGCCGGGAAGGCAGTGCGCAGGAGGGTGGTGGCGCGGTGCAGGGCGGCGGTGATGTCGTCGTCCTGGCGGTGGGGGTCGTGAGGGTCGGGTGTGCGGGCGACGGCCTGGACGAGGGGGTGGACGGCCAGGCCGTCGCCGCTGGTGGTGGTGATCATGCTGTAGGCGGCGAGGCGCCTTGTTGCGCGTTGGACGGCGACGGGGTTGTCGAGGGGATCGAGGAGAGCGCGGGGGATGCCGGTGGGCGCGTACCAGGCGAGGGTGCGCAGGATCTGTCCGGCGAGGGGGGTGTCGGTGAGGCGGTCGAGGGTGATGCGCCAGATCCGGGCGATGGTGCGTTCGCTGTCGTGGCTCTCGCCTGCTTCGCGGTACATGTCGGCGGGATGGTCGGCGAGCAGGCGCAGGTAGGCCCGGACGCTGATGCCGGATTCGGCGATGCAGGCGCCGGCCTGTTCGACGGCGAGTGGCAGGTGCCCGAGTTCGCCGCAGAGCTCCGTGGCGCCGTCGAGGGCGACGGTGCGGGTGCCGCCTTGGGTGAGGATGTGGGTGAGGAGGCCGAGGGACTCCTGCGGGGTGAGGACATCGAGAGGGATCGGGGTGGCGGTGTCGTGCCAGCCCGAGGAGCGGCGGCTGGTGATCAGAACCCGGCCGGTGCCGGCGCGGGCGAGCAGCGGAGCGATATCGCGGAGGTCGTCGACGTCGTCGAGGATCAGCAGCCAACCGGTATGGGTGGCGAGCCACTGCACGGCGCGTTCGGTGAGCTGTCGGGCCGGGAGTTGGGCGAGGGCGGGCTGCAGGGCGGCGGCCAGCGCCGCAAGGCCCGCGTCGAGGCCGGCGGGGCCGTCGGCGGCGATCCACCAGATGGGATTGTCCGTGCCGGCGCGGGTGCGGGCCCAGTGCGCGGCGAGGGTGCTCTTGCCGACACCTCCGAGGCCGTGCAGGGCCTGCACCACCGCAGCACCTGTGTCGTCGAGTGCTGCGTCCAGCAGGCCCAGTTCACGGGTGCGCCCGGTGAACGCGGTGTGCCTGGCGGGCAAGCTCAGCAGCCCTGGTGGGGCGTCGACTTCCGCAGGCGGGCGCAGCTCTCCTTGCGGCACCTGAACGATCGTGGCGTTGGCGCCGGTACTGGCGACGCCGAGGAACGGCGCTCCCTGGGTGTTGATCGCGATGGCCCCGTCACCCGAGGCGACGGTGTCGCCCGACCCCGACCCCGACCCCGACCCGGACCCGGCCGCCCGCGCGGCCGGGTCCGGGTCGGGATTCGTGGCCCGCGGCCACTTCACGGCGTCGGCCGGCCCGGCTCGTCTCCGGTGGTGACGTCTCCCTTGATTTTGCCGCGGAGGGCGGCGGCCCGGTCGCCGGAGGCCACCACGGACCCCGGCGGCACCGGCACCGGGCCGCCCGGCACGGCGGGGGTCTGACCGGCCACAGGAGGCACGGCCCGACCACCTCGGTTGCCCGTCGTGATGTTTCCCTCCACATCGCCTTCGATTGCGACCGCCCTGCCGCCGGAGGCGATGACCGTCGCCGGTGGCGGCGGCGCGGCGGTGGTCGTGGGGGAGGCGGCGAAGCTCTGGCCCCACAGGACGGCGAGGGCGGCCACCGCCGCGCCGAGAGCGGAGGCGACCGCCCAGCGCGTACCCGGGTCTTGTATCACCGACGGCAGCACCCACACCCCGCACACCACCGTCGGCACTGCGAACGCCACCACCGTCACCACGGCCGCCGTGAACCAGCGCCAAGAACGCCTCGACATACCCACCCCCAAAATCTCCCGATACTTGATGTCCCCGAGATGTGACCTACCGTCACCGCTGCCCCGCGAAACCATCCGCAGCCCAGGCCGCGACGGCGGCCTGCGGCGCCTCAGGGCCACTCGTCAGGCGCGTGGGTACTTCCGGGGCCAACGTTCCTGGCAGGGCGACTTGCGTAGGGTCCCTGGGCTCGCCTTCAGGAGGGGTGTCGTCGCCTGACCCTGTTCGCCTCCTCGCGACGGGCCTTGAGCTGGTCCGGGCCGGGTCGCCCCGCCCGCCGCCGTCGAGAGGCCGACAGCGGGCGAGGAGTTGGCGGTGCAGGGGGCGGAGCTGACGCGCAGGGTGTAGCCCCGGCCGCGCCGTACTGTCGGGCAGGCAGGGACCTTACGGCCCTCAGCACATCTTCCCGATCTTCGATGCCCGCGCCCGCTCTCCGGAGTTCTCCGGGTGGATTCGCTCGGCCCCAGGCAGTGCCTGTGGGAGACGATGGTGTGGCTTCCCGGCCCGTCGTTGCTCCGCGAGTCCAGGACAAGGGCGTCTCCACCTGGGCTCATCGTGATCTGTTCACCACAGAAGTCGCAGCCCCAGGCCAGCGACTCCAGGTCGGCAGGTCGGATGCTGAGCCGTACTGATACCGGCGGATGCCGGCGATGGGTTTGCTCGATCACTGCATCGATCTGCGAACCGATGGGTGGAAAGAGCGCGAGGAGTTCGTCATGGCTGCTCGTGGTCCGGGAGAACTGCTGGATCATGTCGATGGAGGCCGACAGGCCGACGTTCTCGTAACCGGCGATCTCAACGACCACACCCCATGGGTGATGGCTGGCTTTCGCCCAGCAGGCCGCGCCCGGTAGCGCTCACGTCGGAGCCGACCATTGTGCTCCGGGCCTGCAAGACGTCATCGGATTGGCGGCGGTCGCACTGGAACGGACCGAAGTCCACATGGTCGCGGGTCTTGTGGTGCGGCTCCGGCTCGGCCCATCGCGCCGAGCTTGTCCACGCACAGGCGGGCCCGTCCGCTGCCCTCGGGACGACGATCTCCGCCTTCGCGTAGCCGGCCTCAGTGAGCCGGTCGGCCACCGGTGCGGCGGGCGGCGAACATGTCGCGCCGAACACCACCAGGGCCTCGACGGCCGCGACCGCGCCGGCCACCGCCGTACGCGGTACTGCCTCCTCCACCGCCGGGCGTGGTGGGTGATGCGGGTGATGATGGATACGCGGCAGCGTCGAGAACTACTCGGCTGAGGCCAGCCGACGCAGCAACCTCCGGCCCCGAGGTGTCAGGTTCGGGTCCTGGGCCAGCTCGTCGCGCACCGCCATTGCCGACGGATGGCCGACCTTGGCCCCGAGGTGCACCGCCACCACGCGCAGCTGCTCTTCCAGGTCGGGGTCGCGGGCGAAGCGCAGGAGATCCTCCGCGCCCCGGGGGTCGCTGTGGAGCGCGACCACGTAGGCCGCGTTGATCCGCGTCAGGGCCGGACAGGCGGGATCGTCGGCGATGGCCTTCAACCGCGCGACACCGTATGCCTCGTCGATCGCGACCACGGCAATCGCAGCCTTGAACCAGAACTCGCCCTCGGCACGGGCGTCGATCCAGCTGGCGAGGAGGTCGAGGCCGCGTTGCCGACGAAGATCGGTGAGCTGACATGCGATGCCGAGCCGGACGTCGTGGTCCAGCCCTGGATTGGACGCCAGGTCCACGATCAGGTCGAGGCCGCTCTCGTCACCGGCGCGGACAATTGCCGTTGCCGCCGCCATTTGGCCCTGCACACTGGTCAGCCTCGGCGAGAGGGCCAGCTCCCGCAGTGCCCCCAGGCCCTCGGCCCGGCTCTCGGCAAAGGCGAGCAACGCACTGGCCGCATCGACCCGGGAGTCGTCAATCGCCAGGGCGGCGAGGGTCTCGGCCATCGGCACAGAGCCCGGATCCAGCTGATTCACCCCGTCGATGTCGATCGAGGCCCCGAACCGGCCTCGCCTACCGACCTTGATGTGCTGCTTGAGCTTCTGTACGGCCCGGGCCTGCACCTCGGCCGGGAGGTAGGTGCCGAGCCGCTTCTGGGCGGCGAGGAACGTACAGCCGCTGATGCCGGCAGATGACGGCAGCTTGCCGAGATCCGCCGCGGCGGAGTCAGCGAGCCGGTCGATGAGGAAGCCGAGGTAGGACGTGTTCTCACCATAGGCAGACGCCCACATCCACTGGCCCCAGGCGCCTACAAGGCGGTAACCAGGAGCTGGCCGCCATGGCCAGTGGCGGTGCCGGTGGCCGTCGAGGACACGCCTCAGCTCCGTCAAGCCGCGCTCGCGCGGATCGCCGAAAGCGCAGGCGGCCAGGAACTCCTCGTACGTGCGATGCGCGAACTCCAGCTCCTCGCCCTGCTGCTGGAGCACCCCGCTGCGCCGGAAGCATGCGATGAGCTGCTCTCTCCACCACTTGACCGGCACTCCGCCGGGCGGCTTCGCGAGATCCTGCTCCAGCAGGACGTCCAGGACGGACCGGACCACGCTGCTTTCCCGCCGGCGGGCGGCTACCGTCTCCAGCAGCGTACGAAGGTCCGCGGGCGGCAGCGTGCCCAGAGCGACGACGCGTTCCCCCACCGTGGGGCTGCGCCAGGCCGGTGCCCCGGTGTCGCCTTGCTTGCCCGCGTGATGCTCCGGCCGGGTATCGGTGCGCGGCGTCGTCGCCATCAGCTGGCTGATGAAGAAGTCATAGATCTCCCCGCGGGTGCTACCCAGAGGCCGGTCGGGATGGGCCCGGTGCAACTGGCAGACAATGGCACCGATCATGGGCAGCTTGACCAGGTCGGCGAGACGTGCCTCGGCGACCGCAGCCATGAGGCTGTCGACGTGATCCGGACCGAGCCACGCCGCGGCCAGCTCCCGGACGTCACCCGCCTCCAACCGCAAGAGCTCGAAACAGACAGGCGCCACCTCCCTCAGATCACTCTGCTCCTCCTCGGACAGGTGTCGCGTGGCGATCACGAGGCGGTGGGTCTCTCGCCGTTCTGCGGCCCATCGGACCGTATCCCGCAGCACCTCCCGGCGTGCCTGTGCGTTGGTGATCTCGTCGAGGCCGTCGAGCAGAACCAACCAGTGAGAGCCGGGCGCAGGCGGGTGGGCGAAGAACGGTGCCGCGAGGGGCGCTTCGCTGAGTAACGGGGCGTGAACGAGGACCGGCAGCGCGGCAGACCGGACTCCGTTCCCCCACTGGCGGCAGACGTCGAGCAGGTGACGTCGTAGAAGCTCGGTCTTGCCGCCACCGGGATCCCCGAGCACCACTACGAGCGGCGCGCTGGTGAAGACGGCGGCGCTCGCCGGCTGGACCATCGAAGGGTCGGCGGGCCGCCCGTCGTGCCAACTCACCACCGACTGGGCAACATAGGGTTCGGAAGTCTCTGCCTGGCGGCAGACATCGGCGAGGTACGCCTCCAACTGGGTTCGGTCCTCGTCCACGAGGACCGTCTCACCGCTCCGTCCGCCCGTCTTGGCCGCGGACCGATCCGCGGCCGCATGCTCGCCCCGAGCCGGCTGGGCTCGCTCGACCAGCCTTCGCCAGTACTGCCCGTTCGGCTGTCCTTCTTCGGCCCAATCGGACCATAACCGAACCAGCGCCAACACCACGTCCGCGTCCTGAGGAACCTGGGCCTTCGCCACTTCTGTCGGGACCCATTCGCTGAGGGCCTTACCCCGAAACGTGATCGAATAGGGCGGCTTTTTGAGCGCCTTCTCGATCTCGCGCTGCGAGAACGCCTTACCGGCTTCGCCTCTGCGGGCCTCGGCCCGACCCTGCAGCGCGCGCATCTCGTCGTACAACCTGCGGGCGTCTCGTGTGGCGATGACGACCTCCTCGTTGCTGCCCGGGCCTGTCCGTGCCCGGCACGGGCACTGCGGGCACGGCCTACGACCAGCAGCGTAGGACGCTTTTGCCCAATCCGCCCGCCCTTCCGGACGGGCGGCCAGCTCCTGCGGAGCCTTGCTCCTGCACCCCGGCAACAGGCCGGGCACCCCTGGGAGTTCTCCGTGAAGAAGGACAAGAACAGCACCGCTCGGCGGCTCGGTCGTGCTGCGATGTTCAGCGCCGTACGCGGTTTGGCCTCGGCCGTCGGAGCTGCTTCCCTGGCCTGGGTCACCTGGTGGATCCAGAGCCGCTGAAGGAGCAAAGGAGCAGGGGATTTCGCCGACTGCCAGGATGCCGGCCCCCCGGTCCTCGTCATCGGCCTGGTACTCGCGGGAAGCGACCTGCTGGGCCGCCGTCGCCCGGATGCCCGGCGAGCAACGTCAGACGGCGCGGCTTCCTGAATGCCGCGTGGCGCAACTCATCGGCCGATTTCACAGAATCCGCCGGCAATCCGGAAGCACGTACGGGTGGCAAGCTAACGAGAAGGCCCTCACCTGGTCACTTGCACCGAGGGCAGCAGCGCGTCGCTGCGCGGCACCCCGTTCACCCCGCAGCGATGGCGCTTCTTCCTCGGACACCGCATCACCTGTTCCAGGCCCCGGGCAGCCGGTCGGGGCGCCGCGGGCAGCGAGGGCCGGTGCGCTGCGGGCCGGGCCGGCCGATCCGACCGCGCGTACGGGGACCGCCGGTGGCCGACCGCGTGCGGGACGCGGGGGAGAAGCGAGTGGTCGGGCACCTTGTCCGGTCCTCGGTAGCCGTAGGGGCGGCCGAGGACCGGGCGGGTCGTCGGGTCAGGGGTCAGGTCGTGCGGCGGATCTTGCGCGGGACGGCCATGAACCGGTTGCCCGGCGATGGGCACCCACACCAACTGCGCGCGCTCACCGGGGAACTCCAGCGTGCCGGTGGCGGCAGCGAGGATCTGCAACGCGCGGACCTGGTCCAGGGCGTCGACCACCGGGTCGGCCGAGGTGGTCGGCAGCGCGCTCCGGAGCACGTGCTCTCGTGTCTCGGAGCGGTCGACGCGTTCGCCGTGCCGGGACTCGGGATTCGGGGCTCAGGACAGCCAGCGGCCGGTGCCCTGTCCCATGCTCCGCCATCACGCGGAGGGCATCGGGTCTCCAGGACCGGAGTGCTCTTGTGCGGGGTGGGCCTGGCTAAGAAGACGGACGGGCCGGGGGCCGGGACGGGCTCGCGGGCCATGACGAGGGTTGGGCCGGTCACGAAGTGGCTCCGTTCTGCGCCCCGGCGCGGGCGGCGTGCTGCGGGGTCCAGGGCAGAGCCAGACCGTCCTCGGCCTGGCGGGGCACCACGTGGACGTGAAGGTGTTCTTCGCGGTTCGCATGTCTCATGAGACGTGGGCTCCTGGCCGTGAGGCGGTGGGGTGGTTCACCCGCTTCGGGTGTCGTGCGCAAGGTTGATGTCAGTGGGATGCGCAGGGTTATGACAGTGGTGGCGCAGAGTCCGTGAAGCTCCTATAGATCGTCAAGCGGTCTGGAGGAGCGATTTCGGTGTGATGTGTGGGCTGGTGAGGTGCTTGTAGACCTCGCGGGCGATGAAGCGTTTGAGGCAACGCAGGATGTCCTTCTTGGACATGCCTTGGGCCGTGCGGCGGGCGACGTAGTCCTTTGTCCGGTCGTCGTAGCGCATGCGGACGAGGGCGATCATGTGGAGGGCGTTGTTGGCGGCGCGGTCTCCGCCCCGGTCGAGGCGGTGGCGGTTGGTGCGGCCTGATGAGGCGGGGACGGGGGCTGCCGCGCACAGGTGCGCGAACGATGCCTCCGACCGGAGTCGTTCGGGGTTGTCCCCTGCGGTGATGAGGAGCTGGCCCGCCGTCTCGGTCCCGACTCCGAGGAGGGCGACCAGTTCCGGGGCGGCCTGGGCGACCAGGGGCCCCAGCTCGGCGTTGGCGTCGTTGATCTCCTCGGTGAGGTACTCGTGGCGGCGGGCCAGACGCCGCAGCGCGACCCGGACCGTGTGTATCGGGTCGCTGGTCTGGCCGGTGGGGCGGGAGCGTGCGAGCGTGTGGATCAGTTCGGTGGTGGGCAGGCCGCGCAGTTTCTCTCGGACCTCGCTGGGGGCGGTGACGATCAAGGTGCGAATCTGGTTGATGGTCTGGGTGCGGGACTTGACGGCGCTGCGGCGCACTACACGCAGGGAACGGATGGCCTCCACGACGCCGTCGCGGGTCTTGGGAGTGCCGCCGGCCCGGCCGGAGAGCACGGCGGTCGCCGCGGCGTAGGCGTCGACGGGGTCGGACTTGCCGTTGGCGCGGCGGGCCCTGCGGTCGGGCCGGTCCACGTCGACGACGGTGATCTGCTCTGCCCGCAGGTGGCGGGCGAGCTCTGCGCCGTAGGCGCCCGTCCCCTCGACGCCGACGGCCAAAAGATCGGCGTGGGAGCGAAGCCAGTGCAGCAGTCGGTGGTAGCCGTCGGGAGTGGTGGGGAACGCCTCGGTGGCCAGGTGGCGGCCGATGGAGTCGATCACGGCCGCCTGGTGGAAGTCGGTGTGGGTATCGACACCGCCGACCACCGCTATCTCATCTGCCATGCTGTTCGGTACTGCCCTTCTGACGCGCAATCGCGGGAGGGCACGCGCCGGTCGGGCGTCAGGACAAGACTGTGATGGGACCTTTGGCCGGGCTCCTATGAGGTCACAGGCGCCCGACCGGACACGTGCGGAACAGCACCGCCCGGACGGCCGACGGTTCACAAGAAGGACAGCGTGAGCGTCAGTCAGTAGGAGAGTCAGACCTCCGAGCGGTGCGATCTACATCCTCACAGTCAGTAGGTGCGGGCGGCTCGGGGAGCATTCGCAGGCTGCAGAGCACGTTGTCGTGAAAGCGGTCGATGATGTCGCCGTGGGTGACCATCTCGGCGGCGGCGAGGTCGTCGAGGGCTCGCGGCGGGTCCCTAGGGGTCCCGCAGGATGGCGGCGCCGTCCTGGCCGGGGGCGGCTCCTGATGAGGCTCTCTGAAATTGGCTCTGACCGGAGTCTCGGTTTCGTGAAGGCGTCGTTGCACGAGGAGTGGACGACATGGACGAGGGGGCGCGGGCGTAGCTGCTGAGTGCCTTTTTCGGGGAAGCCTTCGCTTCCATGCGCGGGTCTGATAGGAGTTGATCATGGATGTTGAAAATGTTGGCCCGATGGAACGCCTGATTGCCGAGCGGGCATGTGAGCGACTGATCATCGAGTTCGTCCGTCAGCTCGACCTCGGGGACCCGAGCTCGGTGGCGGACCTATTCACCCCGGACGGGGTCTGGGAATGGCCCGCCGGAGATCGCCGCATAGCGGGCCGCGAGGCGCTTCGTGACTACTTCGACGGTCGGCCCGCGGACCGGCTGTCGCGGCGGATGTGTACCAACATCCTGGTCACCGTGACCTCTCCGGACACGGCCGCTGCCACCACATACTTCGCCACGTACCGAGTCGACGGCTACTCCGAGGGCATGGTGCCGCCCCGGCCTCCGGCTCAAGTGGGGCATTACGAAGACACGTTCCGCAAGGTGGACGGAATCTGGCTGCTCGCCACCCGGACCCTGTTTCTGTCCTTCGCCGGTCCCACGGAACACCTCGCCCATCCCGGCCAATCGTGACGATGACCTGCCGAGCTCTGAGCTCCCAGGCGCCGTTGTCAAAGAGTCTCATCACTCCGGCGGAGGCCCGGCCGTCTCTACGCGCACACGTAGCCCTACGTAGACTCGCTCGGGCTGTCCAACTGGGCTAAACGGGGGATGAGATGACCATACGCACCATACGTACGGCCGCGCGGATCGTCGGCCGGCGTACCGCACTGCGCTACCTCGCGATCGGGGCCGGCGCGGCGTTCCTGGCGGCGTGTACGGGCAAGGACAAGCCGTCGGCACAGGCTTCCGCCGCCCCGCCCTCGGCCGACACGCCCTCGACAGCCGTCTCCGGCTCCGCTCCCCCCACTTCGTCCGCACCTTCGAAGACCCCCGGCGGGCAGGGTGTGATCGAGCGTTCCGTGGAGGCCTTCCTCACGGGCACCTGGAGCGTTCGGACCGCCACGCCCGGCGGCCAGACCCTTCGGGGCAGGGCGACCGTGCAGGGCCAGGAGGAGGCGAACGGGAGGTGGACCATCGAATGGGATGGTGGGGCCGGCACCTGGAAGGGAGGCTTCGTCTTCCGCGGCGACCGTCTGATGATGCAGGTCAACGAGGGCCCCAAGCAGGGCGCCAAGGGTGCCGCCTCCGCCCACGACGTACCCGGCCAAGTGGGCGACGGCTTCGACCTGACCCTGCCCTGGCAGCCTCCGGAGAAGGGCGGCACCGGCGACGGCGAGCGACTTTCGGTCGGTTACACGAAGAACACCCTCACCATCCGCCACGTCAATGCCTCGGGCAGCACGACCATCCACACCGCCACCCGGGCCTGACAGCGAGGGCGTGCCCCGCAACACAGTCCATACCGCCCAACCCCGTCACCAGGTCTGCGGGCGGGATGGGCTCGACCGTGAACTCCGGAACGGTCTGAGCCATGGGTTCCACAGAAGGGTGATCTTGCCGAAGCTCCCGCGCCGCGCTCGGTGCCTATTGGACGCCTCGGGTCGGTAGCCCGTAACCGCGCTCTGGTGCGGCGCCGGGCCGGCACCCTGGATCGCCAGGCTACGGCAGGCGAACCGGGCCTCCTTGGAACGCAACCGCACCGGCGGCCGGAGATCACCAACAGCATCCAGAAGTTGAGCCGGAATCTGAGACGGCTGGCTAGGCCGTCTCTTACGGATCTTGCCTGACCCTCCCCCAGCCCCAGGGGGCTGGGAGGTGCCCCCTGCCGCCTGGCACCGCACCTCATCCCCCGGACTTCGTCCGGGGGGACCCCCGGGTTGTCGGGGCGCCCAAGTACGTCCGGTACTCGGGCGCCCCTCCGCCCGGGGGCCCCTCCCAGCGGTAGCTGGGGGAGAGGCACGGCACCAGACGACACGGGCTTAGCCGGCAAGATCCGAAAGAGACGACCTAGCCCACAGGCCAGTGCGGGTTCGGCATGCCGTCATCGCTCATGTGCGCCCGCTGCCAGATCTCGTGCCACCTGTATGGGATCTCCGGCACGATCCGGTGCCGCCGCTCGCACGGACACGGCGTCGGCGCCCACGCGCACCGGCTGCACAGCTCGACCCAGCCGTGCCCGATCGAGTTCGGCTCCGGCGGTCCCTCGTTCCCGCAGGCCGTGCAGCCGGGCAGCTCAGCGCCGTCCAGAAGGGCGTTCTGCCGCCGGACGTACTCGGACAATCGCAGCGACGGGTGGCGGAACGGCGCGTCGTACCAGGCGCGGTCTGATCCCTCCCACCTGTTAGGCAGCCACCACGGCCGAGGGTTCGGTACATCCCGCTGCCCGGCCCGCTTCTCCGCCCGACGCTGCGCGGCGTACCCCTGCGCCCGCGCGAGCCACAGCAGCCGCGCCTCGTGCAGTTCCTCCACCGCCCGCACCAGCGCATCCGGATCCGCCTCCAGCCGCCGCGGGATCGCGGCGCTGAGCGTGAGGTGGTGGTACGTCGCCCGCAGGCCGTAGGGGGCAAAGACGGTGAGGCAGGTGCGCAGCGCGCTGTGCCGCTGGTGGAGGGGGAGCCGGACGTCGTGCACGCGCGCTCGGTGGGTCAGGAAGCTGGTCATGGTGTGGGCCCCAGGTCCAGGGCCCGGGCCAGGGCGGCGGTGACGGCGGCGGCGTGTGCCGGCAGGTGTTGTGCGGCCCAGGGTCCGGCGAGGCTGAGGAAGTCCAGCAAGTCCTGCTGGGCGCCGGTGACGAGCGCGCGTACCTGGTCCACTGGCAGCTCGATCACCGGGCTTCCCTCCTTCGCATGGGCGTCGAGAGTCAGCCGAACGGTGTCGCCGGCACGTTCGGCCGCTGAGGACGGGTCGTGGCCGAAGTAGGAGCAGCCGGTGCCGTCGAGCACCTCCAGCCAGTCCCGCCAGGTTTCCAGGCCGTTGCAGCAGCCCGGCTCGACGAAGACGGTGCCGGTGGCGGTGTCGGTCACCCGGAAGCCCCCGGCGGCGAACAGGTCGGTCATGGTGAGCAGCCCGTGCAGGAACGCGCCGAGCGGGTCGGTCGGGCACGGTCCGTGCTCCTCCTCCGGCTCGAAGTCGTTGCAGGCGGCGATCCTCATGACCGCCGTGCCGACCTCCGCCGGTGTCAGTTCCCCGTCCAGCACGAGGTAGCCGTACGGCTCGTGCTCGCCGACAGGCCAGAGCGCGAAGTCCTCGGCAGCGAAGATCTCCAGAACGGGTTGCATCACCATCACACAGGGATGATGCAGGACCCACTGCCACGCCGCCACGGGCTTTGGCTGCGGTGGCGGTCGGCGTACAGCGGCCGCAGCGACCGTGGCGGGCACGGCGGCCGTGGCCGGCACGGCGGCTCGGGCGCACGCGGTGTCAGGGCCGGGCGAAGGGCTGGACGGCGAAGCGGACGCCCTGCCCGGAGGCGGCGGGCGTCGCGGCGAGGAAGCCGGGTTCGGCCTGCACGATGTCGCCCGGCAGCACCTTTGATCCAGCCGGTGGGGCGCTGGAGATCGACGCGGAGCGCGGTGAAGTCCGAGAGCCGCACCCGGTGGGGGGCCGCGCTGCAACGGCGGGGCCACAGCCGAGTGCGGATCAGCTTCGCCGCCTCGGTGCCGTCGGGCCGGGCGGGCAAGCCGCGTGGGAAGCCCGGCAGGTGGCGGCGTGGACGTTGGCGCCCTGAGCGGCCTCCGTCTCCGTCATGACGTTGCCTGCGGCGGTGCGGTCCGCGCGGTGCGTGCAGCCGAGGCAGGCGACGGCGTAGAGCGTGCCTGGCGGAGTGCAGTTGTTCTGCAGCTGTCGCATTCCCGCCGAGGGCGGGGCGCGCATGTTGGGGCAAGTCCAGTGCAGGGCCCTGTTGTTGTGGTGTGCTGATCCGTGGACTCAGCAGAGCGCGGACTGCCGTAAACGTCGATGCGGAGATGCACATGGAGTTCGGAACCGCAACGCAACTGATCACTGTTGGAGCCACTCTGAGCGGCGTTGTCCTGACGCTTCTGGCCAACGCCTACCTCGAGCACCGCAGGGCGCGGGACACGCGCGAACTTGAGTCGATGCGTTTGGATGCGGAGCGTTCGACGTGGCTGCGGGAGGAGCGTACGAAGGCTTATGCCGGGCTCTCGCTTGCAGGCGAGGAGGTGCTGCAGTTCATACGTTCTGAGATGCCACTGCTCATCGGCCCGGCCGGTGCCGCTCGACGTGCTGATGCGGAGGCTCGCTGGCACGAACTTCGCACCGAGCTCCGGAAGGCCTATAACCAGGTCGCACTCTTTGGCGCCGACCAGGCACGGACAGCCAGTCGGCACATGTGGCGGACCGCACGTAGCGGAGGGAACGACTTTCTACGTGGCCTCGGCCCCGACGACGTATCCACCTCCGATCAGCTCGAACTCTCCGAGCAGATCAGGGCGATCACAGCGGACCTCGGGACGGCTGGCGATCGGTTCCTGGAAGCCTGCCGTAAAGATCTGCAGGGCGAATGACCCCCCGTGAGTAGTACGTGCAGCGCCCACAGCCCCGGAACTCGCCGGAAGGGCGGAGTTTTGGCCACGCGGCCACGTGGCGCCTTACGGCCAGGGCCTGTCGCTGGCGCCGATGACCGGCAAGTTGTTCGATGCGAACTTACGGCACGGAGTCGTCGGCGACCGCTCCGAAGATGGATGGGCCCTGTGAGCTGGCACCAGTGCCCATCCCGAATGCCGCGAATGCCGCCCAGATCCCTCTCTTCGCCGACGCGTGTGCCGGGACGGGGAGGGCACCACTGTCCCGTAGATCGTCAAGTGTGAGGAGGAGCTCGTCCCGGCCGTCCAGAAGGCTCGGATTGACAGGCAGACCCTTCATCGACTCGATGACCAACTGGAGGCTGAGGTTCGCCCCAATCCTACGGTTCATCTCCAACAGGACGGCGCACCAGAGGCTTCCGATCTCGTAGGTGGACAGAGTGCTCAGGGAGGCGAACCCGATCTTGTCTGCGGGGAAGTTCTCGTCATACGGGAACTGCCGCAATCCTCGGTCGTCGTCGGTGAGCCACTGCCCGATGAGCGAGGTGCCCAGCACGGCGCACGCGACGTAGTCGCCCCAGCCTTCGCCCATGCCGCGGCTTTGAGCTTCCAGTAGCGGGCTGCGGGTCGCTCCGCCGCCGACCAGCCGGCTGCTCACGCCGTGCATGTATTCGTGAATGACGATGGTCATGTCAAGGGCGGTATGCCGCCCGGTGTTCCGGTCAGGGCCCAAGCGCATGATCGGGATACTGGCCAGGTTCCACCAGTGAGCGGTGTTCAGGATGGGCGCTGCGTGGACTTCCACCTTCACTGGTCCGGAGGGCAGTCCGAGGGCGCTCACCACGCCGTCCTGGTAGCTCCCGTTCGGCTCGCGGAACCCCAGCAGGTAAGTCAGGTCGTGCATGAGGCACGTGCCGTAGAACGCGTTGAGGACCATTTGATCGACACCTTGGGCATCCGCGGGGTTGAAGATCACAGCGCCGTCGACGTTGTCGCCGGTGATGGACGGACCGCTCGCGCCTGACCGTGCCACCGACGCATAACCGGCGGTGTCGTGGCCGGCTACCCAGTCGGGGGGCGACGGAGGCAGGTCAGGAGGCGTCCCCAGCCCATAGGCCTGCCAGTCGAGCGGAAAGGTCACGACCGTTCTCGCAGTGTCCGGATCGCTTTGGTAGACGCTTCCCCGGCAGTGAGCGCCCGGCACGAGTTGCGTGCAGTACAGGATGGCTCCGTCACGGCCGTCGACCACGACGCGGAAAGCGCCGTCCATCTCGGAGAGTGCGATCGTGATGTCCCATGCCACCCGGAGCTCCTTCGCGAGGGGGAACCAGGTGAGGCTGGCCGTGACGGGCTCGTCGACCCCTTGTTGCTTCAGAACGGTCGGCTGGCCGGCCATGTGAGTGAAACGTGCCACGACTTCCGGGAGGTTCCATGTCACGCCTGCGGGCGCGGCAGGCCGAGGCGGTCCCGGCTGATCTCCCACGGCAGCGTGATTCTCGTCGGTTGCCAACACGTGCAGGGTGGCGTTGCGAACTGCTGCCTCGACCGTGACCTCTACGGACACTTCAGGGGGGCTCGCCTGGCCCACCAGCCGGGCCCGGGTGTCCTGAACTTCCTCTGACGACGAGAACCGTACCGACTGGCCGGCCTGAAAGACGGGCAGTCCGCGCCACTGCTGCTCAAGGTGAATCGTTGTCGCCCCCGCCCCGTTGGGCGGCGGAGCAGGCAGGGGGCTGAAGGTGACCGATTTCGACTGATCGGCGCCGAGAATCATGGTCGTGATCTGGGCGACCGTGAGCGCTCGCTCGACGAGACTGCCAGTGTTCTGCTGTGCCCCCAGGGGCAGATCCTGCTGATGGAGCGTGAAGGTCAGATACGCGTCTGCGTCGCGAAGATCGACCTCGATGGGCATGGTGACTCCCTTTTCTGCCTAGGCGTCCGTTTGTTCACCTGGCGAGACCGGTTCCGGGCAGCGGGGGCGTCGCGCAGCGCCGCAGCCACTGCGGCGAGAGCACGGCATGGGCCGAACCTGCACTGGCGAGGGCCAGTTGGGTGGCCGGGCCCAGGAAGCCCACCCACAGGTCAGGGGTGACGACCGACGGGTGTTCGGACGACCACACGGTGGCTCCGCCCTGCGCGTGGTGCAGCAGCCTCAAGGCGTCAGTGGCCTGAGCGATACGGTGACGGGCCCGGCCGGAGTGATCCGGCAGCGCCCCGAGCATGCGCCACGTCTCCAGCACCCCGGCCAGGCCGTGGCACATCGTGGGATTGTCCAGGACGGGCGTGGCTCGGTCGAACGCCGTGGCCGCCAGCTGCCAAGCAGCGTCGTCCGCGGCCCGGGGACCGGGGGACTGAAGGAGACACCACAGGTAGCCCGCCACTCCATGGCACCAGTGATGCGCCGCATGGCTGCCGCCCGACGTGGTCGTCAGAATGTTGGCCTTGTCGGCTGTCAGCCCGTGATCGGGGATACTGTTCAAGGCGTCGTAGGCGAGATCCGTCGTCGCCGTGCAGCCGGTGGACCTTCCCCATACCGCGAGGGCCATCGCCACACCTGCTGTTCCGTGTGCGGCCCCGACGTATACCCGTCCGGACGGATCGAACTCCGGATTGGGAAGCCAGCCGGCCAATCCGTCGACCAGCCGGGCTGAGGCCCGGACCCTCATCACCTGCTGTTCGGCGAGGCCGCGTCCCCAAGACGAACCCAGAACGGCGTCGAGAAGACTGCCTGCCCATACGATGCCGGCCGCTCCCGAAAAGAGGTCGTAGTCCGGGATGCGACTGTCGGCCGCATGCTCGAAGCGTCGCCGTGCAGCGGCGATGAGATCGGTTCGGCCCAGTCGCGCTCCCGCCACGGCCAGTGCCACCGACACACCGCTGTTGCCGGTGAAGAACCCCTGCGCATCCGGCAGCGGTGGCCGTGCTGCGAGCCATTCTGCCGCGAGCGTGATGTCATCGGTGAAGTGCAAGGTACCCAGCGCTGCGTCAAGCGTCGCCAGCGCGATGATGATCCCGGCAGCTCCCAGGTTCAGGCCTTCGCAGTCGTATGCGGCAAGAAGGTGTGAGTTGCGCCAGTGCTGGGTCCTGCCCCGGACCACCGTGAACTGCCGGGTCGCCGTCCCCGCGCTCATCGCCGCGCTGCATGCCCAGCGTCGGTCAAGTACGCCGCGGTACATTTCGGATTCGTCCATGGTCTCAGTCCGCATGGCGGGAAGGACTGCTCTCAGCTGTCGCGCCACTTGGTCCGCGGTGGGTCTATGTGGTGGATCAGGGTCGTGACATGCCTTCACGATCGAGGCGGCCGTCAAGTGCCCGTGTCGCCGCAGCAGGCCGATCTGGCGGCCGGCATTGTTCTGCGGCGGGAGATGGCCCGGGCAATGCCCCATGACCGCGTGGGTCACACAGGATCCGAGACCGTAGACGTCATACGCCGGGTCGACGGCGGCGTGCCACCCTTCCGGGGGTACGTATCCTTGTGTACCGGCTGGTACTGGGTGTTCTGCCCCAAACGGCGCGGCAAGTTCGAGGTCGACCAGGCGCAAACCCTCTGGTCCGATACGCACGTTGGACAGCTTCAGGTCCCGGTGCACAAGGCCACGTGCATGCAGCTTGGCCACTGTCGCCGCGAGTTCGGGCAGGTGCTCGATTCGATCGTGCCCGGGTAGCTGTTCCGGCTGGATTCCTCCCGCGTCGGAGACGACGAGTTTCCCGCCCGGCAGATCGTGAGCCAAAACCTCGGGGGCGATGCGCGAGTCCTTGAGGAGAAGCAGCGCTTGCCTCTCGTTCTCGAGCCGGGTCACCGCGTCGTTGCCGAAGTCGTCGCTTTCCACTCCTCGCTCCCGGTGCCGGATGATCACCAGGCGGCGGTCGGAGAGTCTCAGCGCAAGCACCACATGTCCGCGGAAATTCGCTGTGAGAACCTTCATCGGGAGGTATGTGGTGCCGTCGATCTCGATCGGGGCACCCGCCTGGGCGGTGCCCATCCGATGGGCGGCCGGCACAGGGGGAACAGCCCAGTCCGGCTGCCGGCCCCGAGTGTCGCGTACATCCGGATGCAGCGTTCCGTCCGGGGCTCGAAGGGCCGTCCGGATGACGCCTACGGAGTCGGTGACCACGCCGGTTGCCTGGAATGCTCCGTACCGGATGAACAAGGCGCCACCTGATCCCACCGGCAGATCGGACGTCACGGCGGGCGCGCGGTCGGGACGCCACAGCGTGTCCAGACGATCGATGAGCCCGGGAAGCGTGTCCTCGGAGGACGGATAGACGGTGACGATCTTGCCGACCTGGGACGCCCCTGCGAGCCCGGCGTTGATCCGAACCAGCGAATCCAGGTCAGCAGGGAGTTTGAACGTCGTTCCGGACTCCACCAGCTCGGGGAGCACGACCTGGAGCAGGTCGAGCGCATCGATCGGTGCGGCGGCGACGTGCAGCTTCCACCCCTGGCCAGGCAACTCGTATCCGAACTCGCACACCCGCCACGAGATCACACCGTCGCGTCGTACGCTCGTGCGCCAACCCCGTGCAAGCTGAGCCGTGAACGCATCGAGGGCAGCCGCGTACTGAGCGTGGAGGCGTTCACCGGTCACGGCGCATGCCATGGCATGCCTTCCGTCCGCCGACCGTCGGGCGCGCCAGAGCGATCACCGGGGCCGGCTACGAAGGCCAGCCAGGGCGGCGAACCGTCTGGCCACCGCAGGCGGCTGCCTCCGGGGCAGGGCGTCAAGGGCAGCTCAACGGCTGGACGGTCAAGCGCATGGTGCCGCATGGGCACATCGAGGGGCAGCGCCGTGTACGTGCCGGGCGGCCACGACATGGTCCGCTCGCCCGACGCGGGCCTCGCACAGTAGAAGTCCTGGGAGAGAAGTTTGCGGGCCGACGACAGTTCACCCTTGCACAAGTGGTCGCGGGCGTCGTTGACGCGAACCGGAGACCGATACCGATCGGTGACAGCGACACGAATCCCGAGGCGATCGCAGTACTTCTGAATGGTGGAAGCGCTGCCGCGAACACCTCGGCCGAGAGACTGGCCTTGGCCCAACAGGAATTCTTCGACCTTCACGTGCCGGCGAAGTCCGTTCAGAATGAGCGAAGCTCCTTCCTGTTCGACTTCCCAGCGGCTCAGGCTGATCACCAAGCGGCTCTGTACACCGCACTGCGCTTGGAACCACAACCGGTACTCGACGTCCTGGAATGCGGGA
Source organism: Streptomyces sp. NPDC001502 (assembly GCF_042894785.1). Lineage (NCBI taxonomy): Bacteria > Bacillati > Actinomycetota > Actinomycetes > Kitasatosporales > Streptomycetaceae > Streptomyces > Streptomyces sp. NPDC001502. Next base: position 94,973 of record NZ_JBIAVW010000016.1, on the reverse strand, counting down.
CGGGTTTGTGGTCCCCGAAGGATGGCCACAGGGTCGGGGTCCAAAGTAACCACCAGGACGCTCAAGCCCTTGTCCTCAGCAGCCGACACCGTGTCACGGAAGAACGCAGCCTGGGCGTCAGAGACCGGGTCCCAAACGCCCACCACCGCGACGTGGCCTCCGGACGTCCTCGCGTCGACGCGTTCCCGCACCAAAAACCCCGCAGATCAGCCACTCAGCCTGAGTCGGTGCCTTAGGAAATAACAATGTTGGTGATGGCGCAGGTGATATAGCAGTCACCGCTCGCCCCGGCGACACCGGCCGCCAGCAGAAGCTCCCGCTGAACATCCAACGCCAGACCCCGTTCTGAAAGGACCGTACCGGGATCGGCCTCGAATCGGGCCTTGAGATCGGCATCCGTCGTGAGCGCGGCGTTGAACTGCGACCAGAACTCGCGTACAGCCGCCTCATCCGGGATGATCGTGGCTTCCTTGACCTGGACGTAAAAGCCCTGCTGCTGATTGGTAGACACAGGTAGCCCCTTCTACGATTCACGACGCTGGCCCCATACCTATCAGCAGGCCGAACACGTCGACTCGTCGGCGCGTCCACGCAAATGGGTGATGCCGTCAGACGAGTGTGGAGACAGCGCCAGAGGCGGAGTTGGCGCGCGAGGGACCGCAGGTGTGTGTCATCGTGCAACCCGCCCAGGGAGACGACCGGACGCGAGTCTCAGATCCGAGCAACCCGAACGAGTATCTGAGCTCCGTGCGAACACCGCCTACTGCCGATGTGATCAACGCATGCACGCCACTGACATGGATGCCGATACTCAGGTCCAGGTGGTCGTGGCCCGGCCGCTGCCTGATGCCGGAGCCGCTGATCTGCAGTGGTGCGGTGTGCGTCGCGATGGAGGAGCGGATCGGCTGGTCGACCAGTGCGAAGGCGCCACTGGAGGTCTCGCTGCCGATCTGAACGCGCGGGACGGTCAGCAGGTGGTGCAGCGCTTGGCCGAGGACTTCGGCCGCGCCGTTGAGCTGGATCAGAACCGCGCAGATACCGGAGAGGCCGAGCAGGGCTTTGGGGGACGTCGGGTTCGGGGGGCTGACATCCGAAGCCCGGCTCGGCGAGACGTTCGGCGGGTGGCGCCCGCATCGTTGAAGGACCCGATGCGCGAGGTCGACGACGCTTTCCGCGAGTGGACCGTCGCCGACGGCGCTTCCTACGTCACTATCGCCCGCCACCTGCTGAACCTGGAAGAGAACGCCCATGCCGCGCCGCGGTGAGTACACCCGGAACGTTCCGCTTCCCGGGCAAGCTGACAAGGAGCAACCTTTGGCGGGAGGCCGACGTCAGCCGAGCCACCATGAATCGCGCCACTTGTTTGTCAGCCATCTGTGACGCCTCAACGCGCGAACTCGGGGGCCTTCTCCGTTGGCAACGTGCGCATTGTGCGAAGCGGTGACAGGAAGTTGGAGAGGACACTCAGCGTCATGCCGGCTGCGCCAATCCACAAAGTGCCTGTTGCCCCGAACGCAGAGCCCGAGGCTCCACCCAAAAGCCCACCGAGAGGAATGCCACCCCAGGAAACAAATCGAGCTGTTGCGCTCATCCGACCCAGAAGCCGATCCGGCGTCAGGGCCTGTTGGATGCTTGACTGAGCCACCACGCGGACGACTCCACCCAGCGACAGAGCCGCGAGCCCGATCGCAGCCACATACACGCTCCAACCCGTTCGTGCCAACGGCATGAGCACGGTCAACGGACAGGTAACCAGCGACGCGATCCAGATGACCGGACCTTGCCCGATCCGCTTGGAGATCCTGGTTGCCGACAGTGCGCCCAGCAAGGCACCACAACCCATTCCCGACAGGATGAGGCCGATACCAAAGGACTGGAGGCCTATCTCTCGCTCCAAAAAGACCAGCAACATGGTCTGATACATGGCCAGGAAGAGGTTGAATATCGCATCCCCTAGCATGATCGCACGGAGAGTAGGGTACTTGATGACGAACTTCAGCCCCTCCTTGATCTCTCGGGCCAATTGAGGGTGTTCACTCGGCTCAGGCTTCTTTTCGCGTTTCCGGATGGTGATCGCGAGCAGTCCCGACATGGCCATCCCGGCCGAACTGGCCAAAAGCGTTGCAGGAGCTCCAACCAGGCCGACCAGCGGTCCCGCCACCGCCGGCCCGCCGATACTGGTCACCGAGCGTATGGCCGACAGTTTTGCGTTTCCTTCCACGAGATTGCTGCGTCCCACCAAGTGCGGGAGATAGCTGACGTACGCAACATCGAAGAAGACAGTCAGGACTCCGTGAATCAAGGCGACTGCATAGAGCCACCAGATGGTGAGAAGGCCCGCCCACCACGCCACCGGAACCGTCAAGAGGAACAGCGCGCGGGCGAGATCAGTGCTGATCAACACCGATCGCTTCCGCATGCGGTCCACCCACGCGCCTGCCGGCAACCCGACCAGGAGCGATCCTGCCGAAGTCATCGCGGTCAGTAATCCCACCTGAAACTCGTCGGCATGCAATGCCGCGATGGCAACCAAAGGCAAGGCCAGAAAGACAATGCGGTCGCCCCACTGGCCGAGTGCAGTGGCAGCGAACAATCGTCCAAAGTCCCGATTGCGTAAGAGGCCGAGCCCGGAGGATTTTGCCATGGGATACCCAACTGTCGGATTTTCGATGTCTCTCTCATGGCTTCAACGACTACGGACGGTCGACTCCGAACTCGTAGACCACTTCGCGACGCATGTCCGGAATGACTATGTCGGCCGTTTCCACCGGACGTCCGTCCGTGTCGAAGATGGTCCGCTCGATCTGCAGCACGAGGTCTCCCACGCTGATCCCCAGAAGGTTCGCCTGCACCTGGGTGGCACGAGCCGGGCGCGGCACCTCGACCACAGTCGAGATGACCACGCCAATGGAACGCATGCGCTCGACCACCCCCTTACCCGCCAGGGGGCCCATCTCGGGCAGCACAATCGGCGTTCCATCCGTGATAGCCATCGGCTCCCAGGATTCGGAAAGCTGGACAGGTTGCCCGTCGGCGAGGAACTCGTAATGCGTATGGACGCAGAGGTCCCCGGGGCTGACGGCGAGCCGCTCGGCGATTGGCTCGGGGGCAGGGACGCGCACCTGACTGTGTGAATCCCAGGCGTCGGCCCTGCCCCGCTCCCTCCTGTCCTGCCAGGGAAGAGAACCCTCCCGGCGTTCGCGGTGCCGCGAGCGGACCAGCCGGAGGCGCTCTCGCGGCCTGCGGACGTAGGTGCCCGAGCCGGCGCGTCCTTCGAGGAGACCCTCGATGATCAAACGGTCCATGGCCCTCTGTATGACGTTGCGTCCGACCTCGTAGTCCACGGCGAGCCGTGCCCGGGACGGCAGGCGCTCCCCGATCTCCCACTCTCCCGCGAGAATCCGCTCACGCAGCACGTCGGCTACTGCGAGGTAGGGCGCCTCTCGGGGCATGGATGATCCTCCGGTTGTCCTGCTCTGCGGCAGCTGGTCATTCCCCTGGGGTGTTGGCAAGTTACTGCACCAGGAAAAAGCTGCTGGAGTAGAAATACGCTCCGAGCTCATGCGCCCAGGGATGCGGTCGGCAAGCAGACCACGTCGACCTGCTGATCGGCTGTCGGCCGCCAAGGCGTGGATCCGGCGTGCCGGTGCCGGGGAAGCAGTCCGGCAGGACGACCGGCTTCTGCTGGCTCAGCGGATGCACGAGGCTGGAGGAAACCGAGAACTTCTGGCAGTCGTGCACGGGCGGATGGCGATGCCGGGCAGTTGCGACGGCCACCTCGTAGAGGTGCTGGGGCTCGTACACGGCGGTGGGTCCTCTCTTCCAGCAGGCCGCCCGCCGCACCAGGAAGGATGCGGCGCGCGGCCGAAGGGGGCGGGGAGCGCTGTGATGCGTCCCCGCGCCTGGACTGTGGGAGCCGGGTCGGAGAGCGTCAGGTATTGCGACAGCGGCTTGGTAGTCGCAGGCTCCGGAACGCGGACGCCGGGGCGGCGGGCAGGGCTGCGGGCGAACAGGCCGTCGATGAGCGCCTGGACCTCGGGCTGCCCAGGCGCGTGAACCGATCCACGATGGTGGCGACCGCATCGAGCATGACGACGAGGTGGGTGACGGCACGGGGCTGCTGCTTGAGCATGCGGTTCCCTGTCACGGTGGGCGGGTGTGAGCAGGAGGAGACCCAGCCCGTGACGGAGGTGATCGCGCTGGTGATGGCGGTGCCGCGCCAACACCTATCGGGCCGTTGACCTTGGATCGACGCTGGTTGCCGTGTACATGGGCGTGACGCAGCCATACTCCGAGCGGGCCGGAAAGGGCGGTACCGGATGAGCAGCACGGTGGTTCCGTTGGTGATCGCGTTCTTGGGGATCGTCGGAACGCTCGCATCAGGACTCATGACGCAGCGGCTGGCCGAGAAGACCAAACTCAAGGAGCTGGACCGTACCGAGAGGCAACGCGCCGAAGAGCGGCAGTACGAGTCAAAGCGTGTGACGGAGGAGGTTGTTCGGGCCTGTTACGTCATGCTGAACACCGCATCCCTGGACTATCACTCTGAACTGAACAACTTCTGGTACGCGCTCAAGGCCGACGCCGTCACGGATGACCTGAGGTCGCGTCTGGACGATGCGCGGCGCGAGCACCGTGCGCGGTTCTCCGAGGCGCAGATGCGGGTCCCCGACGACGTGCTCGTCAGCGCCGACGGTGTCCACCGCAGGCTCAGCCGGATATACGGGGTCCTCAAGCGCCTCGACGGCGGGTTCCCGCCGCGCCGGGACGGCGAGTCCCTGGAGCAGGCACACACTCAGATCGTGGAGCTCTGGGACGAACTCAGCGAGATGCGGCGCGTCATGCGACAGAGCATCGGCGTTCCCCCGGACTCGACCTAGTTCTTCAAGGCGGTCGGCGTGTTGCGGACGCTGCCGAGGCGGACTCCGCGCCCTCCGTCGGCGTTGACGGCGGCCAGGACCTCGTGCGCGGCGATGGGGCCGTCCGTGTCCTCGGGGACACGGGCGCTTCATCAGGTCCTCCCCGCGCGAGCGAAAGCAGTCCGCCGCGCGTCCGGCCGGCGCGGCGGGCGGGATGCTCGGCGTCACGGTGTGGGCGTAGTCTCCGCGCGGGCGGAGGGTGGCCTTGTTCACGAGAACGGGTTCTGGCTCAGGTTCTGTGGTGTCGCGTCACGCGGGCCGGTCGCCCGACGTCGCCCAAGCCGCCGGGCCGGCGATTCCCTTTCCCACCGACCGCGCTCTGCCGGGCGACCGCGAGCCGCACCACGGAAGGTGTGCAGAACCCCATTTCGGGAGGCAGCTCAGAGGGCCGCTGCAGCGGCAGCAGCGGCAGCACTTGTAGCCGGCGCTCAGTGACGGTAGGCGGCTGCCGCGATCTCGATGAAGGATCGGATCAACGGGTTGGTGTCACCTTCGTTGCACACCGCCACCACTCGGCTCGGCGCCATGTCGATCAGCGGCACCACTGCCAACTCTGCGGGCAGGTCGTGTCCGAGGGGGGCCAGGCCGACCGTGCCGTTCCACAGCACGGCGTGCAGGCATTCCTGGACGGCGCGCACCACTGGGCCCTCGCGCGGCGTGCCGCCGTTCCAGTACGACTGCCAGACGGGGTCGGTGCCCTGCGGGAACTGGAACCAGCGGCGGTCGTTCAGCTCGGCCAGCCGCAGCCGTTCGCGGCGGGCCAGCGGATCGTCGGCGCGCAGGACCACGCCGACCGGATCGGTTCGCAGCGTACGCACCGTCAGGGCGGTCTCGTCGAAGGGCGCCCGGGTCAGGGCGACGTCGACCAGTCCGGTGCGCAGCCCGCACGTCGGGTCGGTCAGATCGGTGTCGCGGATGCGGATGTCGATGCCGGGGTGGGTTCGGCGGTAGTCGGCGGCCAGCCTGGACACTCCCGGGTCGGTGCCGTCGCCCAGGATGCCGATGGTGATGGTCGCGGCGCCGGCCGCCGCGCTCACGCGTACCCGGACGCGGTCGGCATGGCCGAGCAGGGCCCGCGCCTCGTCGAGCAGCACCGTGCCCACCGGTGTGAGCGTGACGCCGGTCGACGAGCGGGCGAAGAGCAGGGCCCCGATCTCGGCTTCCAACTGCTTGACCGCTCGACTCAGCGGCGGCTGGCTCATGTGCAGTCGGGTGGCGGCCCGGCCGAAGTGGAGTTCCTCGGCAACCGCGACGAAATAGCGCAAGGTACGTAGCTCCACGCTGCAACGATACCCACCGCGTATCGGCGCCGTGGAAGAGGTCTTGGACACTGAAGCAGCTCGGGCGGTGCACTGGTGAGCATGACCGAAGAAGCACGAGACAGCGAGCCGCGGACCGGACCCGCGCTGTCGGTGGTGGGTCCTGGCGAGGGCGAGACGATCACTCTGGGCACCACGCGCATGCGCGTTCTGGAGGACGGCAGCCACACCGGGCACCGCCTCGCGATCACAGAGTCCGTCCTCGCCCCGCACACCCAGGGCCCACCTCAGCACCGCCACGGGCTGCACGACGAGGGCTTCTACGTCCTCTCCGGCACCGTCCGGTTCACCGTCGGGGACGAGGACCTCGACGCCACCACGGGCACGCTCGTGATGGTTCCGCCCGGCACCCCTCACACCTTTGCCAACCTGACCGACGAGCCCGCCGTCCTCCTCAGCACCTTCACCCCCGACCTGTACGTGCAGTACTTCCGGGACCTCCATGAGGTGCTCAAGGGCGCCCAGGGGCTGACGCCCCAGGCGAATGTCGACGCGATGAGCCGCTACGCGACCGAGCCTGCCACCGACCTCGACTGAAGAAGCAGTCGACGGGTCTCCGTGAACCGATGACTCATGAACGGGAACTATGTACATCGCCTACTGGATCGTCGCGGGACTGCTCGCCCTCTTCTACCTCTACTCGGGCACGCTGAAGGTGATCCGCAGCCGCGATCAGCTCCGGCCGATGATGTCCTGGGTCGACCGTATGCCCGTGCCCGTCCTCAGGGCGCTGGGGACGGTCGAAATACTCGGCGCGACCGGCCTGATCCTGCCGCCGCTGACGGGCATCGCGCTCCCGCTGGCGCCGGCCGCGGCCGGCGGCTTCGTCATCCTCCAGGGGGGTGCGATCGCCGTCCACCTGACCGGCGGAGACCGCCGGATCGCACTCAACGTCGGGCTCACCACCGCGGCGGCTGTGACCATCTGGCTGGCCACCAGGCTGTGATGGAGCACAGCCCTCGACGACTGGTGGATGCGACTGCAGGAACGGCCGCCACACGGCTGCTGCCATTCCCGCAACTCGTGGACAAAGCCAGGAGGCGGTCCCACGGCTGTCCTGCGCGGCACCATGGACGATCTGTGCTCTCCGCGCGAGCGGCGGCGTTCCGACGTGGAACCGACCGGTGGTCCAGGACGTGGCGCAAGCGGGAGTGCTCCGGCGCCGCTCCTGTGCGAGCGGTGGGCGGCCAGCGCCCCCGAATCCGCCGGGAGCGTCGCCGCCGTCGGCGTCGCCCCGAAGTCCGGCCGGCTCACCGTGCGCCCGGACTAGGAGCTGTCCGGCCGATCATGTAACCGTCGTTTGATCTGCGGCGACGTGGTCGGCCCGGTCCGGGCCGTGGTCTGGCCGCTGTTCTGAGCCCTCGGCCGGCGTCAGGCCGGGGGGACCAGGCGGTTCTCGTGGGCGAAGACCACGGCCTGGATCCGGTCGCGGAGTTCCAGCTTCAGCAGGACCCGCCCCAGATGGGACTTCACGGTCGCCTCCGCGAGGTACAGGGCGGCCGCGATCTCGGCGTTGGACAGGCCGCGACCGACCTTGACGAGCACCTCGCGCTCCCGGGCGCTGAGCCGGTCCAGCCGCTCGTCGCGGACGGCGGTGCCCCCGTCGGCCAGGTGCGGACGGAAGTCCTCCAGCAGGCGCCGGGTGATCCGCGGGGAGAGCACCGCGTCGCCCGACGCGACGTTGCGGATCGCGGTGAGCAGCTCCTCGGGCCGGGTGTTCTTCAGCAGGAAGCCCGAGGCCCCGGCGCCGAGCGCGGCGAAGGCGTAGGAGTCCAGGTCGAAGGTGGTCAGGATCAGCACCCTGCTCTCCGGGGAGACCTCGACGACCTGCCGGGTCGCCTCGATCCCGTCCGTCCCGGGCATCCGGACGTCCATCAGGACGACGTCGGGCCGCAGCTCCCGGGCGAGGCGGACGGCCTGGGCGCCGTCCGCAGCCTCGCCGACCGGCGTCATGTCGGGCTGGGCCTCCAGGACCGTGCCGAAGGCCATCCGGAGCAGCGCCTCGTCGTCGGCGATCACGATGCGGATCGTCATACGGCGCCCGTACTGCCGCTGTTGAGCAGGAGCCGGGTCCGCACGCCCCAGCCACCGCTCGGAAGCGGTCCGGCCCGCAGCGTCCCCCCGTAGGCGGCCGCGCGCTCGCGCATGCCGGGGATGCCGTGGCCGGACGGTGCGGCGGCGGGAAGCGCCGACCGGGGGCCGCTGTCGGTGACCTCCACGCCGACGCTCCCGGCCGAGCACTCGACCAGAACCGTCGCGCGGGTGCCGACGGGGGTGTGCTTGAGGGTGTTGGTCAACGCTTCCTGCACCAGGCGGTAGACGGTGAGTTGCGCGGTGGCCGGCACATGGGCGTGGCCGCCGCGGACCTCCAGGCCGGTCGGCAGCCCGGCGGCGGCCATCTGGTCGGCGAGCGCCTCCAGCTGGGCGATGCCGGGCAGCGGGTGGCGCTCGGCGTCCGGCTCGTCGGCCCGCAGGACGCCCAACGAGCGCCGCATGTCGGTGAGGGCCTGCCGGCCCGTCTCTGAGATCTGCAGCATCGCGGCGGTGGCCCGGTCCGGGGACCTGTGCTGCGCGTAGACGGCGGCGTCGGTGAGCGCGACCATGACGGACAGGTTGTGGGTGACGATGTCGTGCATCTCGCGGGTGATCCGGGCCCGCTCCCCGGCGACGGCCAGCAGCGCCTGCTGCTCCTGGTGCAGCGTCAGCCGTTCGGCCCGCTCCTGCACGGCGGCGAGGTAGGCCCGGCCGGTCCGCACGTTCACCCCGAGGACGGCGGCGGCGACCACCGTCGCGGAGAGCGCGACGAACGGGGTCAGGAACGCGCCGTTCGTCGCCCAGCGCAGGCAGGCCAGCACGGCCCCGCCCTCCACGACGGCGGCGGCGAGCAGCGTGCCGCGCCGGCCCGTGTGCGCGGCCGCCGTGTACAGGGCCACCAGCAGGGCGATGTCCGCGGGCAGTTGGACGTCCGCCAGCCACTGGACGAAGGCCGCAGCCACCACGGCGGCGAACACCGCGAGCGGGGCCCGGCGCCGCCACACCAGGGGCAGCGCCAGGGCGCCGGTGAGCGCCGCCGCCACCGGCAGCTCCCGCGCCGGGTACGTGGTCACGACGTTGAGCAGGAGCAGCGCCGGCAGCACCGAGTCCCACACCAGGGGCGGTACCCGGTCCCGGTGGCGCACCGTCACACCTCTCCGCCGATCGGTCGTCGTGGCGGCCCCGGCGGGGGCCGCCACCGCGTACAGCCGCAGCCTAGGCCCCGGGCCCGCGTCGCACATGAGCCCGGCGTCGGAGCGCACCGGGCCGGGGTACGACCACAGGAGGAGACCCGCCACCTCCCGAGGTCGCAGGCCGGGCGCCGGTCCGGGGTGCCCGGTTGCCACTCCGGTCGCACCGCGGCCCGCCTCGGTTGCCACGCCGGTCGCAGTCGGCGGCGACCCGGGGCCGATGCGGCGGTGCGGGCCCGGCGCCGAGCATGGCCGGGTGACCGAAACCATCCCGGGGCTGTCCCTGTCCCTGTCCCTTCCGGAAGTCCTCGTCCTGCTGGGCGCCGTCGCGCTGCTGGTGGCGCGCTGGCTCCCCCCGGCCGCCCGCCGGCCCGTCACCGTCGCGGCCGGGGCGGTCCTCGTACCGTCGGCGATCGTGCTGGGCATCGTGGGGATCCGCTGGCAGATGCTGCCGGTCCTGGCCGGCGCCGCCGTCGCCTCGGCGTTCGCCCTCCCGCCCCTGCTGCGGCGCCGTACCGGCCGACCGGCGCGGCGGGCCCGCTGGTGGCTGGCCCTGCCGGGATCGCTGGCCTGCGCCGGCCTGATCGCCACCGGCCCGGTGGCCGCCTGGGCCTTCCCCGTGCCCGTCTTCCCCGAGCCGACGGGCGCCTTCGCGGTCGGCACCCGGGTGGTGCAGTGGACCGACCCGCTCCGCCCCGAGAGCTTCACCGCCGATCCGGACGACCGGCGCACGGTCGTGGTCCAGCTCTGGTACCCGGCGCGGAAGAGCCCCGCGGGCGTCCCTCGGGCCCAGTACCTGGGACGCACGGAGGACGAGGCGCGGACCGTCTCCGAGGCCCTCGCCCGCGGGGTCGGCATGCCCGGTTTCCTGGTCGACGGCGTCCCGCGGGCCCGCAGCCGCGCGGTCGTCGACGCCCCGGTGGTCGGCGGGGGGCGGTTCCCGGTCGTCCTCCTCTCCCCGGGGTCGGGCGGGGTGCGGTCCCAGAACACCGCCTGGGCGGAGGAGCTGGCCAGCCACGGCTACCTGGTCGCCGCCCTCGACCACCCGTACGACTCCACCGTCGTCGTCCTCGCCGACGGCCGCACGATCCGCGCCACCACCGCCTCCTCCGGGGACCGCGACAGGGACGAGGAGCTGGCCGCCGGCTGGACCGCCGTCCGGGCCGCCGACCTCGGCTTCGTCCTCACCCAGCTGGAGCGACTGGACCGCGGTGAGACCGCCGACCCGCTGACCGGACGCCTGGACACCGGCCGCGCCGCGGTGGCCGGCCACTCCCTGGGCGGAGCCGCCGCCCTGCAGGCGGCCCGGCAGGACCGCCGGTTCGACGCCGTCGTCGACCTGGACGGCTACCCCCACGGCCCCACCTCGCCCGCCCTCGAACAGCCGGCGCTCGCGCTCACCCAGGAGATCACCGCCGGCACCGACCCGCGCTACCTGCCCCGGCTCACCGAGGCCCTTGAGCACAGCACCGCGACGAGCTACCGGCTCACCGTCCCCGGCGCCGGGCACCTCACCTTCATGGACGGCCCGCTCTACCTGCCGCCGGTGCCCTCGATCGTCGGCACCCTGGGCCGCACCGAGAGCCCGCGCGTCGTCGCCGCGGCCACCCTCGCCTTTCTGGACGCCACCCTGCGAGGCCGCCCCGGCGACCCGGCCGACACCCTCCGGGCCTACGGCACGGTCTCGTCATCAGGGGCTCGGGGAACTGCGACGCCAACCCCGTGATCGGCCTGACGCGCGTCTTCGGCCATCCACGGGGTCGGCCTCGCAGTTCCCCGAGCCCCGGAGCTGTCCGGCCGATTATGTAACCGTCGTTTGACCTGCTCGTTCCTTCCGGTACGGGGCGGGGAGAACGCGGTGATCTGTCGGACGCGGAGTGGGAACGGTTGCGGCCGTTCCTGCCGGTGAGCAACGGTTGGTGCGGGCGGTGGCGTGATCACCGGAGACGGTCTGTGAGCGCCATCGGTTGTGGTCGGCTGACGGCACCTGGGAACGTCTGCTGCAGCAGGTCCAGGGCGTGCCCGGAGCAGACCGGAGTCATCGCGGCCGCCAACGCCGCGGGGCCGTACGGTGGTGGGGGCCTGCGGATCCTGCCGCCCGGGGCTGTACCCGCGCCCGGCCGGTCCGGCGCCGCCCCGGCATCGGTCGAGCCGCCCGCCGCTCCGGTGCAGCGACGGACCTCGCCGGAGGGCTGCCGACGTGCCATCGAGGCGACGCACCGTGGGACCGTGCCGCCGCGTCAGGGGGACCCACCCGGGCATCGTGGCGGCGATGAGGCGGCAGTCTGCCGCGATGCGGGAGTTCAGCCGGTGGGCATTCCCCGACCCTGCGGTGGTTGCCGACGAGCAGCCGGGGCCGATCGGCACCGCCCTCCTCCGGGGCCGATCGGCACCGCCCTCCTCCGCGCCGCCGCGCATTCGCCGCCACCGAGAGCGCTGCCCTGCACCGAGCACGAGCCGAACGCGCCCTGCGGTCCGCGACATCCTGACCACCCGCACCCCTTGCCGCCGGACACCAAACGCCGACTACACGGCATTGGGCCTAGAAGGGGAGACCGACCAGGCCCCATCGCCGGGCGCCTGCCTCCGTGGCCACCTCGCCCCATTCGCGCAACAGCGCTGCGGCGGCGTCGAAGCCGGAGGGCCGGCCCGCCCAGCCGGCGGCCTCGGCTTCGAAGGGCCCGCGCAGTTCCTCCAGCCGGGGCGCGGCCACCTGCCAGGAGCGGGCCAGCTCCGACACCTCGTCGGGGGCGCTGAGCAGGAGCACCCGGGGGCGCCACGGAGCGGGGTCGTCGGGGAAGCCGCGTGCGGCGGGCCGTTCCTCCTCCGCGGCGGCCGTGGGGTCCGTCCCCGTGAGGTCGTCCGGGTCGTCCCAGAACAGGCCGCGCAGGAAGTGGTCCAGGGCGTCCCGCAGTTCGGGCGCCACCGAGGTCCGGACGTCCTCCCAGGCATTGCCCAAGCGGGAGTGCCAGCCGTAGGAACCGGTGGTTCCGTGGAACCGGTACTCGGCGCACCAGGACACCTGCCGCTGCCACACCCAGCCGCCCGTCACGGCGTAGTCGGCGTCTTCGCACGCCTCGCAGCAGAAGTCGGGGCAGGTGGTATCGCCCAGTACGCTCGCCCTGTCGTCCGCCGGTATCCGCGCCAGGTGCTCCCAGTCGACCATGAGCACGGTGATGTCGAGTCCCATCGGGGCAGGCTAGTACCAATGCCGTGTGGCCAGTGCCGGGGGCGGTGTGTCAAGCAGGCTGAAGGAGAGATGGGGCTCCGGCTGGAACCGTGTCGACCTCCTGACCCGCGGGTCACAAAGGGTGCTCTGCACGCCGGCGGAGGTGGTCCGTCGAGCCCGTGGCCGACGCTGGTGGGCACCGTGTCCTCTCCGCCCGAGCGGAGGTGATCCGGACCCGGCCCCGGCCGGGCTGCTCGCCGGTCGGGCTGCTGCTGATGGTGCTGACGACGGGTTCGACGGGCTGGCTGCAGCTGTGCGCCGGTTCGGTGGCGCTGACCGTGGGCTGGGCGTCTGGCGGCGACGCGCCCTGGAGCAAGCCCGCGTCGTGGCGGCCGCCGTTCCTGCGGCGGGCCGTACGGTCGTGCGCGCCCCGCGGATTCCGTCCTCGTGCCGTCCTCGTGCCGTGCCGTGCCGTGCCCGTGCCGGCCGACGCGCGCCAGCGCTCCGGCACGGCAGCTCTCGTCCGGGCTGAGCCGGTACGGAGGCGTCGCCGGACGGCAATCGCCGCGCACCGTGAGGCAGCGCCGGCCCGGCGAGCGGACACGGCCATGCCGGATGCGGTGGAGCGGCAGACCGGGCGATACGGGAGCTCAGCCAGCGCGCGTTCCCCAACCCGGACGTGGTACCGCAGGACGCGCCGTCGCCGATCCAGAACGCCGGCACGCAGCGGCGCCTCCGGGCGGCGGTCGTCGAGGACACCGGCTGCCGGAGGACACCGGCCGCCGCCCGACCCGCGCCGAGCGTGCCCAGCGCTCCGGAGCGACGGTCCTGTCGGCTGAGACCGCGACTCCGGCTCGACTCCCCCTGGTCCCGGGGGATATCCCCACCCGGGACGGGCCGGGTGGCATGATCGCCGAGGACGGGCACCCCCGGAGAGGCTGGGAGCGGAAACCGCTGGATTCCCAACGCTTCGTAGGAGTTGGCCCGTGCACGCACAGTCATGGCACACGTTTCGTCCTTCCCGTCGGCAGCAGCGTGGCCGGCGTAGAGCCGCGACGGCCGCGGCCGCGGTGGCCGTCTGCGCGATGACGCTGGGCGCCCTGGCTCCGCCCGCGGCATCCTCCGCCCGGCCGGACGCGGTCCAGCAGGCTCTCGACACGCTGGTGCGTTCCGACGGCCTGCCCGCCGCGCTGGCCGGCGTCCAGGACGCCAAGGGCCGTGCCCGTACGTACACCGCCGGGGTGGGCGACCTGGCCACGGGAGCGAAGGTGCCGGAGGACGGGCAGGTGCGCGTGGGCAGCACCACCAAGACCTTCACCGCGGTGGTCGTCCTGCAACTGGTGGCCGAGGGAAAGATCAGCCTCGACGACAAGCTCGACACCCATCTGCCGGGCCTCGTCCGCGGAGAAGGGATCGACGGGCGCGGCATCACCGTCCGTCAGCTGCTCCAGCACACCAGCGGGATTCCCGACTACGAGAAGGAGGTCGACCACGCCTTCCTCCAGCGCCGGTACCTGGAACCCCGAGACATCCTGGACATTGCCCTGCGGAAGAAGGCCGAGTTCGCACCGGGGACGAGCTGGGCCTACAGCAACACGAACTACGTGCTGGCCGGCCTGATCGTCCAGAAGGTCACCGGCCGGCCGCTCGGCGAGGAGATCGACAAGCGGGTGGTCCGGGCCGTCGGACTGCGCCACACCTACTTCCCGACCGCCGGTGACACGACCCTCCGGGAACGCCATCCCCGGGGCTACCGCCAGGAATCGGCGGGTGCGCCGTGGCGCGACGTCACGGACATCGACCCGTCCGCGAGCTGGGCGGCGGGACAGATGATCTCCACCAACTCCGACCTCAACCGGTTCTACACCGCGCTCCTGGCAGGCGACCTGCTGGGGGACTCGCAGCTCGCCGAGATGCGCACCACCGTCCCCCTCGGGGACACAGGCGCCGGGTACGGACTGGGGATCATGAGCAGGCCGCTGTCGTGCGGCGGCCTCTACTGGGGCCACGGCGGGGACATCATGGGGTACGAGACCCGCGGCGGTGTCACCGACGACGGCCGCGCGGCGGCGAACGTCACGGTGACCGCCGTGCCGGCCGACGTGGCGACCACGCGGCGCGTCGAGGGAGCCGTGGATACGGCCCTGTGTGCCGCGAAGCAGAAGTAGCAGAAGTAGCAGAAGCAGTGGGGTGTTGCGGGCTGAGTCGGTGTGGGTGGAGACGTTCACGGGCTTGCGGATGGACCGGTTCGCGAGGGTGGTGAGGGTGGTGCGGGAGCGGGCCCGGGAGCGGGCCCGGGAGCGGGAGCGGGCTCGGTAGCGGCCGGCCCTGGTGCCTGCCGCTGACAGACCGAGTGCTGCCGGTGGCCGTCCGCTACCGCACCAACCTCACGATGTGGCAGCTCGCACCGTCGTTCGGGATCTCCCCGGCGACGGTCTGCCGGGTCATCCAGCGCCTGAGTCCGCCGCCGGCCCTGGACCCGGACCCGAGGCCCGTCGCCGACGTGGACCGGTTGTGGCGCCCCGGACATCCGCGGCACCCTGTGGACTGCGATGTCCGGCCATGACCGCGTCGACGTGGACTGGGCAGGGGTGACCTTCGCGGATTGCTCAGGCCTGTCCGCGCTTCTGGCCGCCACCCGCGCGGCGGAGGCCGACGGCACCGAGACGCGGCTGCGCGCGGTACCGCACTCCTTGGCCCGGCTGCTGCGCAGCCGGCCCATGCGGTTGAGGCAGGCGACGACATGGCGGGCGGTGGAGCCGTTGTCCTTCCAGGCGGTCGGCAGCGGCGTCATGACGACGTGGGCTTCTTCGTCCCCGGGGAACCACCTCGATCCTGCGTCGCGGGCACCGTGTGATGATGTGCGTCCACTCCGGGGAGGCGATCGTGCTGAGAAGGGGCGCGCGGTGGGCCGCGGCCGCGGTGACCGCGGTCTGCCTGGTGCTGCTCCAGGGCGCCGGCGCACCGAGCGGTGGCCTTCCCCCTGCCAGGCCGCTGCCGTCCGACGCCGCCGAGGCGGTCGTACCGGACCGGGTCGGCACGTGGAACATCTGCAATCCGTGCGGGAGCGGCAACGACTTCGGCCGGGCGACCGAGATCGCCACGTACGCGCCGCAGGTCATTGCCCTGCAGGAGGCGTGCGTAGGTGACGTCGAGCGGATCCGCCGGTACCTGGAGGAGGTCTACGGGCTGGTCTACCGGGTCGAGTACGGGACGGTCCTGCGGAACTGGAACCGCTGCGGGGGGCTGCCGTGGCGGCCGGACGGCTACGGCCAGGCGATCCTCTCGGCGGCTCCGATGACGGACCGGGTGAACGTCGAATACCCCGTCGGCGGCTCCGAGGACCGCGGTTACCTGGCCGTCACCACACGGGTGGGCGGCCGGCCCGTCCGCGTCTTCAACACCCACCTCGCCGAGCGCCGGCAGGGCGAGGTGCGGGCGGGCCAGATTGAGGTGCTCGCCGCAGAAGTCGCCCGCCACGACCGTGCGATCGTCCTCGGCGACTTCAACGCCGTGCCGCACGCCCCCGAACTCGCCCCGATGTGGGCCCTGGCCCCGGACACGGACCCCGACTGTCACCCCTCGACCACCGATGCCGACACGGCCGCCTGCACGGCTACCACCGACTGGGACAGCAAGTTCGACTACGTGTTCCTGCGCGGCATCACCCCGCGCACACACCACGTCCGCCCCAGCCCGTACTCGGACCACCACGTGCTGTACACCGACCTGAACGACAGGGTGCCTGTGATCCGCCGGGACCGTCGCGGGCGAGTCCCGGCGGGCCAGGCCGGCGCGGGGGGACGGTGACGCGTCCCGAGGCCGCGAGCAGCAGGGCAAGGAGCAAAGGAACCGGTGCTTAAGGTTGCGTTCCATGACGAGGACCACGCCCCCACGCCCCCTCGACGTCGAGGTGCTCTTCCCTGAACTGGGTGCCTACCGAGGTACGACGACGCGGCTCCACCCGCGGCCGGGCAGCCCGCAGATGTCGGCCAGCTCGGTAGGCGGTCCGATGCTGTGGCCGGCGGACGAGCCGTGGCCGGTGTGCGGTGAGGCCCACGGCCACGGGCGGGGTCAGCGCCCGGCCGACATCCACCGCTACCGGCGGGTCCTGGCCGCCGCATGGGCCCGGGAACAGAACCCGGGCCCCACCGAGGAGGAACGAGAGCTCCTGGCCGAGCTCCGCCTGGAGCACCGGCTCCCCGAGGTGTCGGAGACGGATCCGCCGCCGATGATCGGCCTGGCGCAGCTGTACCGGCGGGACGTCCCGGACCTGCCGGCGGGGCCGGACGACTGCGACCTGCTCCAGGTGTTCTGGTGCCCTTTCAACGCGCACGGCCCGAGCCGATACGACTTGGAACTGCGCCTGCGCTGGCGGCGGTCGTGGGAAGTCGGAGAAGTACTGGCCACACCCCCGCAGCCGCCGGTCGTCGGGTCCGACGGGTTCGTGCCCGAGCCCTGCGCGCTGCACCCGGAGCAGGTGGTCAGCTACCCGTTTGCCGGCCTCCTGCCCGAGGAGCTGTGCGCCCGGCTCGACGCTTGGGACGAAGCCCAGGAAGAGGAGGCCGATCAGTCGACGGACGAGAAGGCGGCCGATCCGGTCGGCTACCAGTACGACCTCTCCATCCCGCCCGGCTGGCGCGTCGGCGGCTTCGCCTCCTGGCACGCCACCGACCCGTACCCCATGGACTGCCAGACCTGCAGGACGCCGATGAAACTACTGCTGACCATCGACAGCTCGGAATGGGACGGCGGCAGCGGCAGCTGGAAGCCGCTTGAGGACCGAGACCTGCCCACCCATCGGTACGCCACCCCCACCGACGTCACCGTGGGCCGATTCGGCGAACTCAACGTCTTCGCCTGCCCAACCGATCCAGACCACCCGCACCGCTGGAGCATCCAGTAGCTCGCGGGCGCCAGCCCCCACCCGGTGCGGCACTTTGCTCATCGGCGAGCGCGGGTGCCGTCGTTTCTCATGAACATCGAACACGCCGTGCCGCCGACGCCTCCCAAAACTCGTGTACAGCGGCTGTCGGTTCTCGTGCACGCCGGCCTCGGCAAGCCCCGGCCCGAACCCGCGCTGCCGTTGTAGGCAGTGCTTTCAGGACGGGGTGGGGGAGATGGCTTTTGGGACTTCCCCGGATTTCGCTGTTCAGCTCTTGCGGGCCAGCGGTTGCCCGGCGAAGCTCACTCCTGCCAGGCCATGGGCCATGAGGTTGCGGATGTTGCCGTGATCAGTGCCGTCCGGTGTCGCCAGCACGCTGCGGTAGTGCTCGCCGAATGCCTGCAGCGCCTCTTGGTCGCTCAGCCCTTCCAACAGGGCCAGTCCCAGGGTTTTGCAGGAACCCTCGTTCTCACCTGCGGCATTTTCCGCTTCTCCGTTGCGGAACGCCTGCGGCTGGTACGTGTAATGCGCGGTGATGAAGGCCAAGGTGGCGGCGAACTCGTGCTCACCGGACGCGAGGCTTGCCCGCAGCGAGTTCAGATCAGTCATGTCGCTTCCCCTGGGTTGAACAGACGAGCCGATTGCCGTCCGTGACCGGGGGACAATAGCCCCTTCAGGCCATCCGGTAGGAATCGGGCCACATGTCGGAACGAGTGGCGTCTCCGCAGGTCACGATGTGCGTCCGTGTCACCGGTCGAGAGCCGGTTCCGGTCCGGGCGATCGGCCGCGAGGGTGGTGCTGATCAGCAGGCCGTTGCCGTTACCGCCCTGGGCCGCGGGGCGGCCCGGTTGCGTGCCGTGGCGTTGTCAGTGCCGGGCAGGATGATGACCTGCATGACCGAAAACAGTGCCCTGCTCTCTCCTGCCGCCTACGTGGAGGCCGTGACCACCGCCGTGGCGGCGTCGGCCGCGTACTACGGCGACGGGACCACCCCGCTCGGTGACGACGAGTACGACGGGCTCCTGCGCGCCATCGCGGCCTACGAGGAGGCCCACCCGGACGAGGTGCTTGCCGAGTCGCCGACCGGCAAGGTGGCGGGCGGGGCTGTGCAGGGTGACGTGCCGCACTCGGTGCCGATGCTCTCCCTCGACAACGTCTTCGACGCCGACGAGCTCGCCGAGTGGGCCGCAGGGCTGGAACGGCGTCTCGGGCACCCCGTGGCCGGGTGGTGTGTGGAGCCGAAGCTCGACGGTCTCGCGGTGGCGGCCCGCTACCGGGGTGGCCGGCTCGTTCAGGTCCTCACCCGCGGCGACGGCTTGGCCGGCGAGGACATCACCCACGCCGCCGACGCCGTCCTCGGTCTGCCGCCGGTCCTCACCCAGCCGGTCGACGTCGAGTTGCGCGGCGAGGTGCTGCTGACGACCGCGCAGTTCGAGGAGGCCAACCGGATCCGGCTCGCCCACGAGGCCACGCCCTTCGCGCACCCGCGCAGCGGGGCGGCCGGCACCCTGCGGGCCAAGGACCGCCCCTACCGGATCGAGTTGACCTTCTTCGCCTACGGCGCGATCGGTCTGGACGACCTCGGCCACGTCGCTCTGCTGGAGAACCTGGCCGCGCTCGGCGCGAACACGGCCGCCGGCACGGCCGCCGCCCCGATGCGATACGAGACCGTGGAGCAGGTGCAGGAACGCATCGACGTGATCGCCGGCCTGCGCGCAGACCTGCCGTTCGGGATCGACGGTGTCGTCGTCAAGGCCGACACGGCCGAGGACCAGCGGCAGGCCGGAAGCGGCTCGCGCGCCCCGAGGTGGGCGGTGGCCCGGAAACTGGCGGCCGAACACAAGGTGACGCGCCTGCTGGCGGTGGAGTGGAACGTCGGCCGGACCGGGATCATCGCCCCGCGCGCTGTTCTGGAGCCGGTGGTCATCGACGGGGTGACGGTCACCTACGCCACGCTTCACAATCCGTCCGACATCACCCGGCGCGGGCTCATGATCGGCGACCAGGTGTTCGTGTACCGGGCCGGCGACGTGATTCCCCGGGTCGAGGCACCGCTGGTCGACCAGCGCACCGGCGCCGAGAGCCCGATCGTCTTCCCCGAGGCGTGTCCCCGCTGTGGCGACGCGATCGACACTTCCGAGCAGCGGTGGCGGTGCGTACGCGGCCGGAGCTGTCAGGCCGTGGCCTCGGTGATCTACGCGGCCGGCCGGGACCAGCTCGACATCGAAGGTCTCGGCGGCACGCGCGCGATCCAGCTGGTGGAGGCCGGTCTGGTCGACGACGTCGCCGACCTGTTCACGCTGACCCGCGAGCAGCTCCTCGGTCTGGAGCGGATGGGTGAGACCAGCGCCGCCAACCTTCTGGCCGCGATCGAGACCGCCCGCGGGGCTGCGTTGGGCCGCGTGTTCTGCGCCCTCGGTGTCCGCGGCACCGGGCGCACGATGTCCCGCCGGATCGCCGCGTACTTCGGCTCGATGGCCGCGATCCGGGCCGCCGACGCGGACACGCTGGCCGGGGTCGACGGCATCGGCGCCGAGAAGGCCCGCGTCATCGCGGCCGAACTCCTCGAACTCGCCCCACTCCTCGACAAGCTCCGGGCCCAGCAGGTCGGCACGCAGGTCGCCGAGCCGCAGAAGCCCGCGACCGGCGCGACCGACGCGACCGACGCGACCGGCGCCACCGGCGCGAACGACGGCGAGGACCCGGCGGGCGGCCCGCTGGCCGGACAGGCTGTCGTGGTGACCGGCTCCATGACCGGCCCCCTTGCGGTGTTGTCCCGGAACGAGATGAACGAGCTGATCGAGCGGGCCGGCGGCAAGGCGTCGTCGTCGGTGTCCAAGCGCACCACCCTCGTGGTGGCGGGCGAGAAGGCCGGCTCCAAGCGCACCAAGGCCGAAGAACTGGGCATCCGCATTCTCGACCCCGAGGAATTCGCCGTCCTCGTCGCCGGTCTCCTCCCCACCTAGTGCTGTGACCGGCAAGGTTCACCGGGTTGCGACGCCCGGTACGGCACCTCATCCCCCAGACTCCGTCCGGGGGACCCCCAGGTTGTCGGACCGCGCAAGTGCGTCCAGTACGAGCCGCGGCCCTCCGCCTTGCGATGCACCGCAATGGTGAGCGCCTGGTCGTCGTCGCCGAGAAGCGCGTGCAGGGTTTGGTGGGGCTCGCGGTCCTGCTGCGGCGGCTTGGCGAAAGGGTGCGGGGGCTTCTTCCTTGGCGCGGCCGGGCGTTCACGAGCCCGGATACGTCGAAGCCCCGCGGCGAGGCGGCGGTGCAAGGCGCCACAGCAGCCGTGCCCCCAAGGGGTGCGGGGTGGCCGTACCGGCGTGCTCAGCGAGGCGGCTCGCCCGGGGGCCGTCCGGGGATGGCAGCGGGGTCGACGCCGGTCAGGTCGCAGCTCGTGTCCCATAGCCGCGCCGCGAAGGAGGGGTCGGCAAGGTGGTTCCACACGCGTTCACGTCGCGGCTCGCCCCGCAGGCCGAAGACGCGCGGTCCCCACAGCTGACCGCCGCGCACAGCCGGGTAGAGCACCGCCCGGACCGCGGGCCACGCGCCGGCATGCTTGCCTTGCACGAGGAGGGCCGCAGGCGCCGCCCTCAGCCGGGCGCTGGTGGTTCGCACGTGAACCGGCGGGCGTGACGGGGTGAGCGAGTCCAGCGCGCCGCCGGGATGGACCACCACGCTCGTCACTGTGCTGCCGGCAGCGCGCAGGCGTCGGTCGAGTTCGATGCCGAAGTACATCTGTGCCAGTTTGGAGCGTCCGTAGGTGCGCTTGGGCTGGTAGGCCTTCCGGGACTGCAGGTCGTCCAGGTCGAGCCGCTCGGACTTTGCCGTGAAGCTGCCCATGGTCACGACGCGGGCCGCCGGCGCAGCCGACAGCAGCGGCATCAGCCACCGGGTCAAGGCGAAGTGCCCGAGGTGGTTCGTGCCGAACATGAGCTCGTGGCCGTCCTCGGTCTCCTTGCGCGGCGGGTCGTCGAGCGCGACTCCGGCGTTGTGGACCACCGCGTCGAGGCGTTCCACCCCTACTGATTCCACCGTTGATGCGAGCGACGACAGGTCGGCGAGGTCAAGCCGTACGGTCCGCACCCGTGCGCCGGGGACGCGTGCACGGATCGAGGCCGTGGCGGCTTCGGCCTTGGCGGGATTCCGGCTGCCGAGTACGACGGTGGCTCCGGTTGCCGACAGCTGCTCCGCGGCGAAGTACCCGATGCCGGCGTTGCCGCCGGTGACCAGGAAGACGCTGCCATCGGCACGCGGCAGCCGTTGGACATTCCAAGGCGGGGTGGAGAATGCGGATGACATGGCCACGGGGCTCCCTTGCTGGTGAAGGCGGCTGCGACTGTTCCGTCGGCAACCCGGCAATTCGGCACCCACGGTTCCAGCGGCCACCGACACATCGCCCATGGAGCACTGACAGTCCCGCCGGGCGGCCGACATCGCGCCCACAGGGTGCAGGCCCCTCGCCGCGCTGAGCGGGTGAGCGTCATGCCGGATCCCCTCCCGCCCCTGCCCCTGCCGCCGGACCTGGACCAGCTCCTGGTGACAAGCCGCTGGCCGGAGCTCACCCTCGCTCGCGTCGACGAGAGGATCAGCGTCGTCCGCGGGGCCGACGAGGAGCGGGTGGTGCCGCTGCTCATCGCTGCGTGCGGCGGGTGAGGCGGGCAGCGGCGAGGTGGAGCACATTGTCGATGGGGGTCCGGGGTGGGCTGTCGAGACTGACGGCGTGGCTGCGCAGTATCGAGACCAGGTGCAGGCCGGCCGACGGGGCTTCGGCGGGAATGCCTCCATCAAGGGCGGCGGCGAGCATGTTGGCGAGCTCGCGGGTGTGGTGGGCGAGGGCGGTGGCGGCGAGCCGGGCGGCCTCGGCGGGGCGGTGGCGGTGGGTGAGCTGCTGGGTGAGGGTGGCGAACGCTTCCCCGGGCAGGGCGGGGAGGAGCTGCTCGGGGTCGAGCTCGTCGGCGAGGCGGCGCAGCATGGCGGCGGCGGTGGCGCGCGGGAGGTTCGAGCGGACGTCGGCAGGGCCCCGGTTCGGGAGGGTGACGATCAGGCGGTGAGTGTCGAGGGAAGCGAGGGTGACGACGTCGGGTGTGCGGTTCACGGGGGTGGGACTCCTTGTCCGGGGTCGAAGTAGTGCTCACGCACGCGGACACGGCGAGGGGCTGGAACGGCACCTGTGAGCTGTTGTGTGGGGCCCATGGGTCATGGGTCGTGGGTCATGGGCGGAGTGGATGCGATGCGATGCGATGCGGAACGCGGCACTGCGACGCCTCCCGGGGTGGACCTTGAGTTCGGAGTCGTCGGCCAGGTTGCCGAAGACGGTCACAAGGGTCTTGTCCCAGGCGAACGTCTTCGTAATTTCCTCACATGTGGAAATTAATTTCAACGTATGCTGAAACTCTCGCCGAGGGGAAGCCCCCTCCTGCAACCGTTACGGAAGGTGATGCGGTGTGACTGGCCGAGGCCCTCGGGGTGAGCGCGGAGAGCAGGCGGACAAGATCCTCGCCGCCGCCCGCAGATCCTTCGCCACGCGCGGCTATGCCGCGACCTCACTCCGGTCGGTCGCTCAGGAGGCAGGTGTCGACCCCGGTCTGGTGAACTACTACTTCCGCACCAAGGCCGGGCTGTTGGAAGAGGTGATGCAACCTCCCGAGGCGTTCGGCGCAGCCGTGGCCGCCGCCGCCGAACAGCCCATGGACCGCCGGGGGCACGCCTTCGTGCAGGCCGCCCTGAACCTGTGGGAAGACCCCGTCTCTGCCGAGATCCTGCGCTCCATCATCCTCACCGCCGCCCAGGAACCCGCCGCCCTGCAGCGCCTGCGACAGCTCTTCTCCGAACTTGTCCTGGCTGTCGTCTCCCACAGCCTGCCCGACACCGAACGCAACCTGCGGGCCAGCCTCATCTCCACCCAGATCATCGGCATGGTCATGAACCGCTACATCTGGCAGATCGGCACCATCGCCACCCTCCCTGCCCCCTCCGTCACCGACCTCATCGCCCCCACCATCCAGCACTACCTCGCCGACCCCCTGCCCCCGAGCCTCGGCGACGACAGCCGGAGCCCGGGCTGACCCGACCGCTCCGGCGAATCCCGCCAACCGTTCTCCGGCGCCGCCGCAAAGCCGGCCAGGCGCGCGGCGCCGCTCTGCTCCCGCGCGCGCTGCGCCCGTTCCTCGATCAGCCGGCGAAAGCCCGTCCGCCGACGCGCTGGGCCCCGGCGTGACGTCCCGCTTCTACCGGTCCGGCGACACGCCCTGACCGGCGGGCAGCCGCGTAGTGGCGGCCATCGCCGTCGTCCTGGACCACACGGCCGCCGCCGCCCGGGTGGGGCCTGTACGAGGTCGCCCGGTCCTACGTTGGTCACCTGGTCACCTGGTCACCGGTGTCGGTATCGCGGGCCACGCATTCGTGTCCGAGGTCGAACGGCGGCTCGACGAAGCCGTGCCCGGCAGTGACGGAGAAGTCCACGTCACAGGAGGTGGCGGCGACGGGAGCCACGATCACGTCCCGGGCCGACTGGTGTCGGGCTGCTCGTGCACCGGCACCCATACCCGCAGCTCGGCCGCGCCCGGCCCGGCGGTATGCGCAGCCGCGTAGCGGGGTACGCGTATGGCGTGGGACGCGAACGGCTGATGTTCGACGGCTGGATCGCTGCCGTCGGCACGGGGTCCGGTACGCGCGTGATCGTGGGCCACTGGCCGCGGTCACCCTTCGGGCCGTTCAGTGACGTGATGCTGGAGCGCGCCGACGGGTGGCGCACGCTGCTCGCGCCCACCGCCCGGACGGCGGAGTACATCGCCGGCACCTACCACTTCGACGAGGTCCGGACGGACCCCGTGAGAGTGCAGATTCGCGACAGCTCGTGGGACGTCGCGGCGGGACCCCTGGACCTGCGCTTCCGGGTCGGGCATCAGGGAGCCCTCGGTCTGGCCCTGCGGGCCGTCCCCCGGGCGCTCGTTCGACGGCCGCTGTGGGCGGCCGTGACAGACGTGCCCGCCCGCCTGATGTCCGGCGTACGAACCCGGGGCAGCTCGCGCCCAGGATGTCGCCAGTGGTATGCGGCAGGCGGCCTGTGGCCGATCGTATCCGCCCGAACCTCCTTCGGCGGGACTGACCTCGGCGCACTGGCTCCCGTCATCCCGCCCGTGCGCTTCGGCTTCGCGTCGGCCCCTGCGTCACCGGCACTGGTGCGGGTGCTTTCCACCGTCGAACACGCGGTCACCTGAGCCCGCAGCAAACGCGCGGTACGGACCTGGCCCTGAACCCCGAACTCCACCGGTCACTGCTGGCAGCGCCCGAATGTCACGACGTAGGTTCCGGCCTGGCTCGCGCCGGCCCCGGCCGGGTCAGCCGAGCCCGGCTGGGCCCAGGCGCCGATCTCTCGCATCGACGGGTCGAGGATGATCTGGCGGTGGCCCCACGTGCTCACATTCATCCACCAGTTGACCGCGGCATTCGGGGTCCCCGAGCCGCCCCAGCCGGTGTACGTGATCTCCGCGACGGCCCATGACCTGGGGTTCGGGCAATAGCCCGCGGCTTTGATCCGGCTCTGCGGTGTCGAACCGGTCTGCGGGTTGCGGTGCGAATCCTTACCCGGTCCCCACCACTTCAGCTGCACGGCGGCGGCGGAGTGCTGCTGCGCCGCTGTTGTCAGTGCCTGGTTCGTGGTGAGGGCGGGCAGACCCCTCTGCGTGCGCTGGTTGTTGATGAGGCATACCAGCGCATTCCGTACGGCGCTGTCGTTGCTGCTGTTCGGGGCTCGGGCAGCGGCCGCCGCGTCGCACGTGACGGCTGTCGCCGGTGCTGCCGATACCGGTACCAGTGCGGCCGACAGGACTCCGGCCACAGCGAGACTCCGTGCGGTTGTGATGAACGAAGCGTGCCTGCTCAAGGAGGTCCACCTCCCGCGAACGCGAACAGTGGTTTCCAGCAGTGGAGGCGCCACGTCGCGCAAGTGGCGGCACGTGGCACAGCCCGCCGCTACGGCTTCTCCTCCAGGCTGCCAGCCGACGCGCCGACCCGCCATCCAGGCCCCGGGCAGACGTACGCGGACGCCGACGCCGCCGTGGTCGGAGCGCCACGAGCCTGACGGGGTGCGCTCGGTCTGGGCATCGCCCACCCCGTTGGTCGCCAGTGCGGCGGCCTCGCCCCGGAAGAGCACGCAGTCGATGCGCTGGGTGAGGCTGGAGGTGGGGTGGAAGGCCAAGCGGCCGAGCCGGGAACAGCCGGTCCGGTCGTCGCGGTTGCATCGACTGAGGGACCGGCGCCGCAAGGGCGGGGAACACGGAGACCACAAGGTCGTCCGCCCCACCAGAACCCGGGCTCCCAGGATCGCGGTACACCCGCCGCGCACTGTGACCAAGACGTATTTCCGCAGGAGGATTGTTTCGTGACTGACCGGCCCTTGACGCTCATGGCAGTGCACGCCCACCCCGACGACGAGGCCACCGGAACCGGAGGGGTCCTCGCGCGGTACGCGGCGGAAGGCATCCGCACGGTTCTCGTGACCTGTACCGACGGCCGTTGCGGTGACGGACCGGGGGGTGTCAAGCCGGGCGAACCCGGGCACGATCCGGCGACCGTCGCCTCGATGCGCCGACAAGAACTCGGGGCGAGCTGTGACGTCCTGAAGATCAGCGATCTGGAAACGCTGGACTACGCCGACTCCGGGATGATGGGCTGGCCGAGCAACGACGCCCCCGGATCCTTCTGGCAGACCCCCGTGGAGGAAGGCGCCGCCCGACTTGCGGAACTCATGCGGCACTACCGACCCGATGTGGTCGTCACCTACGACGAGAACGGCTTCTACGGCCACCCCGACCACATCCAGGCCCACCGCATCACGATGGCGGCGCTGGAGATGACCGCGCTGACACCGAAGGTGTACTGGACGACGATGCCCCGCTCGGGCATGCAGCGGTTCGGGGAGATCATGCGCGAGCTTCACGAGGACATGCCGGAGCCGGATCCCGCCGAGGCCGCCGCGATGGCCGAGATCGGCCTCCCCGACGATGAGATCACCACGTGGGTGGACACCATCGCGTTCAGCGGTCAGAAGTTCGACGCGCTGGCCGCACACGCCAGTCAGGGCGAGAACATCTTCTTCCTCAAGATGGGCAAGGAGCGGTTCGCCGGGTTGATGGGCACGGAGACCTTCGTACGTGTCAAGGACGCCACCGGCGCGGCCGTACCCGAGAACGACCTCTTCGCCGGACTGCGCTGATCCGTCTGCCTTCGTCCAGGACCGCGACCGGAGGTGGACCAGACCGGGTCGTCCTCGTCGGGCTGGATGACGACGAAGGTACTTCGCCACCACCGGCGAGGCCCGCACGGGCTTCTGACTCGGCCGCCGTTTTCAGGGCCAGGGCTACGGCACCCAGATGCGTGCCGTAGCCCTGGCCCTCGCATTCGACGGTCTGGAGGCCGCCCGGGTCACCTCCACGGCCTTCGCGGACAAGGCTCATGCCCATCTCGTTCCGGTCGGGATGGCTGGACTGTCCAGTGCGATCGAGTACTTCCGACGACCGACCCCTCGCCCAGGCCCGAGCCTGGGAGAATTCGGCTACCCGTGTCGAGTCTGAAGAGTCGATCGCGGACCGGACCGGACGGGACCGACCGGACCGGACCGGACCGGACCGGAGACGATGGCGCCGGCCAAACGGGCCTGCCCCTCGCTCCGGGCTCTGGGCAAGGCCGAAGAGTTCGGACAGCTGACGGAAGTCGTGTCGATGTCAATGAGGTGGCCCTGTGGCGTGGTTGGAACTATACGGTCGGGCCCTCACGGCGGACGGCGCCGCGGCCGGCAATTACAACCGGAACGTGGGAGTGCTCACGGCGGACGGCAAGGTCAATGTGCGTATCCCGCTGGCGGCCGCGGACGTCATGGATGTGCGCCTGTGGCGGGAGGAGCAAGTCCTCGCCTGCATCCGGCCCTATGTCTGCCGGGTCCCCGAGCTGCGCCACGTCTCCGAGGAGCCCCGCTTCCAGGTACACCACTTCATCGAGGGCCGGGTGCTCGACAGCTTTTCTCCGCGGAACAGCTCCGTACCCGACAACGTGCCGGCCGATGTGGTGACCCTCATGGACCAGCTGGTGCGGATCCCGCTGGAGAAGGCCCCCGGGATTCCCGATGACTGGCCCGCCTCGGGAGACAGCGCCGGCTTCGGACGGCTGCTGGCGAGGTTCACGCAGGACATCTACGCGATGTACCGGGACGAGTACCGGGTGGTCTTCGCCGAGATGGGAATCCCGGCCGACCCGCTGGCGGTGGTGGAGTCCCGGTGGGACACCCTGACCCCCCGCCCATTTGCCGTACTCCACGCCGATCTCCATCGCAAGAACATGATCGTGGCCGACGGCCATACCTGGTTCCTCGACTGGGAACTGGCCCTCTGGGGGGATCCGATGTACGAGATCGCGATCCACTTTCACAAAATGGACTATCCGCAGGATCAGCGCGCTGCGGTGTTCCAGCGGTGGCGGGAGAGGCTTCCGGCACCGTCCACAGCCGGTCCGCTCAGGGACCTGGACCTCTACATGGAGCACGAGCGGATCAAGTCGGCGATCGTCGACACGGTTCGCTACTCGAAGCAGCTCGCCGCTGCCGCGCCCCCGGAGCGGGACTTTCTCATCCGGCGCCTGGTCAGGAAGGTGAATGCCGCCCGCAGGGTGTGGGGCTCCCTCCCGGACCTCACCCCGCAGCGGGTCGCCCGCATCCTTGCCCCATGGTGGGAGGGGTAGTCGTGGATGCCCTTGCGCTGTACGAACAGGCGATGGGCCAGGACACGGCCCTGGCCGGCTTCTACCACCGGAACGTGCGAGTGGAATCCGACTGCGGACCCGTGCTGGTGCGGATCCGGTCCGGGGAATCGGAGCGCATGGACCTCACCCTCTGGCCCGAGGCCGAGCTCCTGCAGTCGATAGGCATGCACGTGGCCGCCGTCCCGTGCCTCCTGCACGCCTCACGGCAACCGGATTTCCAGATCCACGAGTACGTCCCCGGACGGCGGATCGACGAACTCGCGCCGGACGGGGAAGCGCTGCCGGAGGCCGTGCTCAAAGCGGTCGAAGGATTCTTCGCGGCGCTACTGCGTGTGCCTGGCGCCGTGCTGCCCCCGATGCCGGAGCACTGGCCGCAGGACGGCGACACGCCGGGCTTCGCCGGTCTGCTCCTGGCGCTCGTACGCGAGATCCGACGCAGGGGCGACCACGCGAACCTCAGTCTGTACGAGGCGCTCGGGGTCCCGGAGGATCCCTGCGCCGCGCTCGTCGAACGCGCCGGCCGGATGTCCCGGCGGCTCTTCCGACTGCTGCACGCCGACATCCACCGCAAGAACATGATCATGGCTGAGGACGGCCACGTTGCGTTCCTCGACTGGGAGCTCGCCCTGTGGGGCGACCCGGTGTACGACCTCGCGGACCACCTCCACAAGATGTCCTACACCCCGACCGAACGACGGGCCGTGACGCAAGCGTGGGAACGGTCCGCCCCCGAGGAGTGCCTCACCGGATGGCAGGCCGACCTCGACTTCTACCTCGCGTACGAAGCCACGAAATCCGCCGTGGTCGACACGGTGCGCTGGGGCCGCCTTATCGCCGACACGGACGACGAGAACGAGCGGCGCAGGCTGTGCGGTGAACTGGCCGACAAGCTCACCGCCGCCCACCCGCACTGGAGCTGGAGCACCGATGCTCCGCTGGTGACGGAACCCGGCGATATCGGGGAGGCGGTGGACCGCTGCCTGCGGCGGCCGTGAAAGGTGCGGCTCGGAGGCCGCCTCGATGCTCAGAGGCCCGAAGCCGCACGCCGGGCACGTGCGCGGGGAGGAGAGGACCAGAAACGGCACATCGCCCTCGTACCGGGAGCTCCAGCCGACCTGCGGCCGGCGCAAGGCCTCGCCCCGGCCGGCCGGCCGGGGCGAGATCGGCCGGCGGCGGCGAGGTCAGCTGCGGCCGAGGGCCCGCTACATCCAGCCGGCTTCGCGCCACTGATCGGTGTCGAGGGTGCCACGGGCGTCGATGACCTTGGGGCTGGTGGTGCGGGCGGCGAGCTGCTTGGGGTCGATGCGGGTGAACTGTGGCCACTCGGTGAGTTCATCCACCGCACCCGCACCCGCACCCGCACTGTGCTCGGCATCGCAGGGCGGGAGCGGCGTGGTCAGCGCCCGCCCGAGTGAGCACGGACGTACGCACGATGATGTGACCGCCCCCGTGCTCGGCGATCTCGCCGACACAGGCCGCGGTCAGGCGCCGCCATGCCGGGTCGTCCCGATGTTCCGGCCAACGGCCGGGTCGGCGGCCTCGTCACGGCCCGGCCAGCCGATCACGATGCGGCAGTCGGTCTTCTCCACGACGTGCCCGGCGGGGAGTGTGGAGTCGGGGGTGCCTGCGGGCATCACCGTCAGCCGGGGCGTGGCCCGGTCCCGCAGTTCCCGGTCCCAGGCATGGACTGCGGCGGCCAAGGTGTCCGCGGCGGTCTTGCCGTCCGGCCCGAAGCCCTGGACCCCGAACTCCCAGGTGGACGTGCCAGTGGCCTCATCGCGCTCGCGTCGTTCCGTCATCAGGCAGGCCAGCGAGCCCCCGAGGACGATGGCTTCGGCGCCCGACCTCTTCGGCAGCCGCACCGGGCCGGGCAGGTCCGGGTCGCCGGCCATCCGGCAGAAACCGCTCAGGGAAGTGGCCAGCCACAGCTGCAGGTCTTCGAGCGACTCGCCGCCGCGCACCGTCACCCCGGTCCACAGCTCCACCCCGCCTGCGGCCAGGGCTCGGTCCAAGCCGTCGAGCGGGGCAGGCGGGGTGTCCTCCCAGCGGATTCCGTAGCCGGTGTCCCCGATCGGGGACGGGGTGTCGTCCCATCGGCCGGCGCCCTGCATCGGGACGAACCCGCACGGGCTGATGTCCGTGGAGACCAGCGCAGAGTCCACCCTGCGGAGCCCGACGGCTCGGGTGAAGCCGCCGATCCGCAGCGGCACGACGAGGTGCCCGCCTTCTGCGAGCTGACTGGTCCAGCGCGAGGGCAGGTCGTTCGAGGCGACGGTGACGATGATCGCGTCGAAGCCGGTCTCCGGGATCAGGCGCTCCGGGGCTCCATGGGCGCCGTCGCCGAGGACGGACCGGACCCGGTCCGCGTACCCGGTCTCAGTCAGGAAGCGCTCCGTGCGGGCGTGCACGTACGGGTCGATCTCCACGCACACCACCGACCCGTGGGGGCCGACGAGTTCGGCGATGAGGGAGGCGTTGCAGCCGCCGCCCCCGATCTCCAGGACGTGCCCGCCCGGCCGGAGGTTGGCCCGGCGCAGCATGATTGCCTGCATCTCGGGCTGCGACACCGAGCTCATCGACCGCCCGGCGTCGTCGCACACGGTGGCCACCGCCTCGTTGACGTACGCCCGGGCGAGCGCCTGCTCGGGCAGGAAGGCGTGGCGTGGCACGGTCGTGAACGCCCGCCGCAGCTCCGGGGTGTCGGTCCATCCGGCTGCTGTGAGGTCCCGGACCAGCTGCTCGCGGAGCCGGACCGCCGCGGCCGGTTCCGCGAACGTCAGCGGTACGTCTCCGGCGGGCCGGGGAGTGAGGTGCGCGGGCGGGACCTCGGGCAGAAGGCCCGGCCACACCACGTTCAGGGCCTGGGCGGAAGCGGTGAACAGCGGCTGCGGCAGGCTCCGCACGGCGGACGGGGTGTGCCACTCCCACCGGGTGGTCGACTCGGGCTCCCGTGCCGAGGGCCGGCCGGTGTGGTCGGTGATGCGGGCGATCTCGGTGATCCGGGTGAATCCGTGGGTGGTGTCGCACAGCGTCCCCAGCAGGAGCACCGACTCCGGCCGGGCGCGCAGACCGGTTTCCTCGGCGAGTTCGCGTACCGCCGTGGCCTCGAACGCCTCGCTCGGATCCACCGTGCCCGCGGGGAGTTCCCACATGCCGCGGGAGGGGTTCCAGCCGAGGAGGACCTGCCCGCGGTCGTTGGTGACCACGACCGCGACACCGGCCATCGCGGCCGGCTTCGGGTTCCGCTTCTCACGGTAGGCGACGGGGCCGGTCTTGGGCCCGCGCAGCAGCAGGACGGTGGAGTCGCCGGCCTCGATGCGCTCGGTGTGCTGCCAGCCGTCGGCGACGAGGTCGATCTCGGCGTCGTCCAGACAGATCCCGCGGAGATCCTCCGGGTGCCGGTCGGCGTGCGGGGTGATCACGCACAGCGTGCCGTCCTCGTCGAGCAGGACGGCGAGTTCGGCGATCGTGCGGGTGCGGTCGGGCAGGTGGGCCAGGGCCCGGCGCAGGGTGATGAGCCGATAGCCGGCACCAGGCGGGCAGAGGGAGGAGAGGTCCCCGCCGGTGATGTCGAGCTGAAGGCAGTTGACGCCGTTCGACGCCGCGGCGGCGCGCTCGACGGCGGACCGGGCCCAGTCCACCGCGTCGACCCGGTACCCGGCCGCGGCGAGGAAGCGAGCGAGTTCGCCGGTCCCGCAGGCCACCTCCAAGGCCCGGGCCTCCTGAGTGTCCTCCGGCAGGGTCAGGTTCTCGGTGAGGACGGCCTTCTCGGTGTCGGTCAGCGGGCGGAAGTCGCGGCCGGCCTCGTAGTGGGCGTGCCAGTCGAGGGCGGTGTGCGTGTTGCTCATGCCGTGCGTGTTCCCTTCGTCGGGTTGCTCAGGCGAGATCGCCGAGGTGCCGGGAGACGGGTCCGTAGAGGGCGGCCGGTTCACCGCTCATCAGGGCCCAGTAACGGTCGCCGAAGGACCAGTGCCACCACTCCGTCCCGTAGTTGACGAGCCCGGCGGCCGTGAGCGCACGGCTCAGGGTGGCGCGGTGCAGCCGGGCCTGGTGGGGGAGGCCGTCGGCAAGGGTGTGGCAGGCGCCCGCGCTCTCTTCCGGGGTGGAGTTGACCCGGGTGCCCATGTCCAGCTCGGTGCCGTCCGCGTCCACGAGGGTCAGGTCGACGGCAGCGCCGGCACTGTGCGCGGCGATCTCCGGAGGCGACACGTACCGGGGCGCTCGCCGGGCACGGCTACGCCGCCGGGCCATTGCCAGGGGTGGGTGCCGGCGTAGGTGGCGCGCAGCTGGACGGGCCGTTCGTTCTCGTCGGTGAAGAACACGGCTCCGGAGACCGTGGCCTTCGGCAGGGTCGCGGCGAACTCGTCGGGAGGCAGCCACTGCCTGCTCATGATCCGCTCCGCTCGACCGAGCCCGGGAAGCGGGTCATGCGCATCAGCGCCGGGTCGGCCCTGAAGCCGAGGCCCTCGTACAGCGGTGCGGAGCCCTCGCCGGCATACAGTTCGTACAAGGTCACCCCCTCGCGCTCCAGCTGGTCGAGGAGAGCGGAGAGCGCGGCCTTGGCGTGGCCGCGGCGCCGGTGGGCGGGGTCGGTGGCGACCGCGTGGATCCGCACGGCCAGCCCCTCGGGGTACTTCGGGGCCGGCAGCACGGCGTGGACGAGACCGAGGGCGCAGGTGGCGAGGCCGCCGGTGGGGGAGTCGACGACGTACGCACGGGCGTCACCCCCGGCCTGGAGGCGTAAGGCGAGCTGATCGGCACACCGGGTGAGCCAGTCGGCGTCCAGGGGCTCGCTCAGGATGTTCTCGGAACGCAGGCGGGCGATCTCGGCGGCATCGGCAGGGGTGGCGGGGCGGGGCTCGGGCACGGGGTTTCCTTCCTTCGAAGGGCGAGTGGACCTACGGGCTATCGGTGCTCGGTGGCGTGGAGTCGCCGCAGGGTGCGGTGGCCCCGTTCGGTCACCTCGGGGTCGTCGTGGCTGGTGCCGTAGGCGATGCCGGAGACGGCGTCGAAGGCGGCCTCGCAGTCCAGGCGAAGCTCCTCGGCAGGGGTGAGCGGTCTGCCGTAGCCGTCGAGGAACGCGGCGCGCAGGTCCGGCCGGCCGGTCCAGGTGTCGCTCAGCCGCACCAGGTCCCCGGTCGCGGTGCCGTACTCGGTCCGTTCGAAGTCGAACAGCTGCGGTTCGCCGTCGTCGGTGAGCAGGACGTTGCGGTACTGCAGGTCTCCGTGGGTGGGCACGAGCATGGGCTGCGCGAGATCCGCGTAGGCGCGCGCCAGAGTGAGGACCAGGTCCTCGTCCCCGTCGGCCAGGTACGGACGAGCCCCCTCCAGATGGCGCTTGACCTTGTCGGCGGCCGTCGCGGATCCGGCGGGCCGCTCGGGCCCGCTGTCATGGAAGGCACGGGTGAGGCCGCCCAGACCGTGCTGGACGCGCGCCTCGGCGGCGGCGCCGAGGACCATGCCGTGCGGCGACCGTCCGGTCAGCGCGGTGACGACGACGGCCTGCAGCGCGGTGTCGGCCGCGACGAGACGGGGAGCCCGCGGCTCCAGCGCCGGCACCCACGACCGGTACGCGGCCACTTCCCGGTCATGGAACTTCGACCCGCGGTGCCGCTTCAGGAACCAGGTGCCACCACCAGCCCCGGTGAGCCGCCACACCCGGCTGCCGGTGCGTACCCAGGACACCTCCGTCGCGTGCGCGATCCTGCCGATGGCCTGCTCCGCGAACACCCGCAGCCGATACGGCAACTCCACCCCACCGGTCGCGGGCCCGGCCAGGAGACGGGTGCGGTCGGGACCGTCCGGGCCGTACTCGATGGCGTCGCCGGGCTGCTGGAAGTGCACCGCGGCGGGCAGGCCGGCGCGGTAGGCGTCCAGCCCGGCCCGGCAGTACGCCACCATCGGCCCGGGGAGGGCGTCCAGCGGGTACCAGTCCATGCCGTCGCAGCGGTCCGGCTCCATGAGCAGTGGCTGCCCGGACCAGCGGCGCACCTCGAAGAAGACGCCGAGGCGGGACCGGGAGCCGACGGGCGGGTGGTGGTGGACGGTGACGGCCGCGGTCACGTCCTCCGCCGCGATGAGGACCCCGGTCTCCTCGCGGGCCTCCCGGATCACCGCCTCGACCATGTCCTCGCACGGGTCGAGATGTCCGGACGGGAGATGCCACATCCCGGCCGCGTACACGGGACCGGCCCGGCGGGACAGCAGCACCTCCGGGCCGCTTTCACCGTCGCGCCGCAGGACGAGGTGGACGTCGACCGGCACCGTGTGCCGGGCCCCGCCGCTCACCGAGAGGTCCCGGGGCGCCGGGCGAGCAGCACGGTGAACACGCCGTCCTCGTGCAGGACTCCGTCCTGGGCGGCGTGGCGTCGGAGGAGGGCCTGGGCCTGCTCCTCGAATCCGGTGTGGTCGGCGAAGAGGTCGGGCCGGGCGAAGCTGGTGGACCGCAGGTAGCCCAGGACCCCGCGAGGGGTCCACGGCCGGGTGAAGGGGAAGCGGTGCTCGGTGATGTCGCCGAACACGGAATCGGCGAGGTCGTCCTCGTAGCGGCGGCCGGGCTCACGGTAGGCGCCGGTGGTGCCGGCGCGGCGGTCTTCTCCGAGGTGGGACCGGATCAGATTCCTGAGCGCGGCCGTCCACTCGGCCGGGTGGGTCCACAGGCTGCCGTCCCCCATGATCGCGACGGCGGCGTGCGGCGCGGCAAACCGGTCCGCCATGGCCAGCACCGCGGGACGGTCCATCCAGTGGAAGGCCCGGCAACAGGTGATCAGATCGGTCTGGTACCCGGGCTGGGCGGGGACGAACTGTTCGGCCGGGACGGCGTGCACCGTGGCGGTGCGCTCGCTCAGGTGCGGTCGGAGCTCGTCGAGTGCGGTGCGGAGCATGCCCGGGTCCTGGTCCACGAGGTCCAGGTGGGCCGTGGGAGGCAGGGCGGGAAGCATGGAGAGGGCGACCTGTCCGGTGCCGGCGCCGAGGTCCAGCAGCGTGGGCGCCTGCGTCCCTCGCCATGTGTGGGCCAGGAGCTGGACGACCTTGTCCGGCAGTCTGGGGCGGTAACGGGCGTAGTGGCGGTCCACCGAGTCGAACAGGGGCACGGGTATCCGATCTCCTGGCGCGGGCGTGGTGCTCAGCTGTGGGGGCGGTCGCGGGTGTCGGGGACCTGGGGCGGCCAGGGCACGGCGTTCCGGCAACTGCGGGTGTGGGGGTGGTCGGGCTGTCCGGAGACCGTGGACTGGATCTTGCCGCACAGGCAGCCGCCGGACCGGGGCGTGGTGACAGCGGTGGTGGGCGGGGTCATTGGCCCGTCTCCTTCGGTGACGGGCCGGGGATCCGGCTGCCTGCCGGCGGGTGGCGGTGTCCTGGGCCGTTGCGTGGTGTCACGAGGCACCTCCCCCCATGGAGCCCTCCGGGTGTCCATCAGCAGGCGCCGGCCCTGGGGCGGGCACGGCCGCGAAGGGGGCCGGCCTGGGGCGTCCGGCCGGACCGGTCGGGTCATGCGGCTCGGGCGGAGGATCGGGCATGTGCCGCAGAGCGCGCAACGGCGAGAACGCCAGGACTGCGAGCGGTACGACGAGCAGGCAGGTACCGACGACGAGTGCGGGCCGTACTCCGGCCCAGGTACCCAGGCCGCCGGCCAGCAGCGCCCCCAGCGGGCGGGCACCGGACGTCAGACAGGTGCTCACGGCCTGCATCCGAGCCTGCATGCGGTACTCGGTGACGATCTGCCGGATGGACCGCTGGGTGGTGCCCGCGGCTGCGGCACAGGCCAGCTGCAGGAACAGGGTCGCGCCGATCGTGATCTCCCAGCCGAGCCCCGGGGAGGCCAGCAGCAGCGGGAACTGGGTGAGCGGGGTGAGGGCAAGCGCGCCGAGCATCATCGGCCCGAGTCCGCATCGTCGTGCGAACGCGGGCGCGGCGAAGGCGCCGACGGCCGCCCCCGACGCGCCGACTCCCAGGACCACGCCGAAGACGGTCGCACTCATCTCCAGGACCCGCAGCAGGTACAGCGCCCACAACGTGTTGAGAACGGCCAAGGCCAGCGAGGTCGTGGCGTTGACCCAGGTCAGCACCCTCAGTCTGTGGTCAGCGTGCACGTACCGCAGGCCCTCGGCGATCTCCGTCCGTAGCCGGCGCTTCTCCGCCCGGGCCGGGCTGCTCTCGCGGGTCCGGATCCGGGCCGTGCACCAGGCGCTCACAAGGTAGGACGCGACGTCGCCGAGCAGGGCTCGGGCCGGGCCGAGCAACGCGGTCAGGGCGGCGCCGAGGCTGCTCCCGCCGGTCGCCGCGATCGCGAACAGGCTCCCGATCCGGCTGTTGCTCCGCTGGATCAAGGACCTCTCGACCAGCTTCGGCAGCAGGCTGATCGCCGCCGCGTCGTGCAGCACACCCGCGGCACCCTGGACCGCCGCAACGACCATGAGCTGTCTCAGAGTCAGCACGCCAAAGGCTGCTGCCAGCGGCACGGTCGCCAGGGCGGCGGCGCTGACCAGGTCGCCGATGATCATCTGGCGGCGCTTGGAGTGCCGGTCGGCAAGCGCACCGGCATGCAGCGCCAGCAGCGCGGGCGGCAGCTGTCCCAGGAACGCCAGCCAGGCGACCTGTCCGGCGGTGGCGTCCAGTTCGAGCACGGCCAGCACGGGGAGCGCCATCGAGGTGATGGAGCTGCCGGCCACGCCGGCGGTCTGGCCGGTCAGGTAGCGCCGGAAGTCGCGGTGGCGCCACAACGACGCGGGTACGGTGGCGGACTCAGGCGAGACGGTCACGGAGCACCTCCTCCGCCTCGGCCAGACGCTCGGTGAGCACCCTCACGGCGGCGTGCCGGGCTCGCCCGTACCTCTCAAGCTCGGGGGTGACCGCGGCCGGATGGTCCACGGGTTCGGACAGCGGGTAGACCGAGCAGGCCATGTAACCGGTCGCCACTCGGGGCACGGCGAGCAGATCCACCAACGGGAGCCCGGAGTTCGCCTCCCGGTAGGCCGCGACCGCCTCGGCCAGGCCTGCAGGCCAGCCCGGGCCGGCGAGCACCGTACGCGGATCGAGGACGATCCGGCCCAGCTCCCACGCAGCACTGCGGTGACGGGGCGGACGGAAGTCGATCAGGCCCGCCACCTCCTGCTCGCGCAGCAACACATTCGGGGAGGCCAGATCCCCGTGCACGATCTGAGCCGTCAGCATCGGCGGAAGCCCTCCGACCACGGTCGCCACGCGGGGCAAGGCGGCGAAGCGCTCCTCTGCGGCACGGCGCGCCCACGCGGCGAACTCCCCGTCGGCGGTGGTTCCTCTCCCGTACAGGGCGAGCAGCCTCTCCAGACGCCGACGGGCCCGCGCGACGTCGCAGACCTCGCTCGCCGGAACGGGCCGCGGGGACCCGGCCGGATGCCGGGCCAGAGCCCGGTGCAGCGCACCCACCGCCTCGCCGACCGCTGCCCACCTGCGGCCGTGCAGACCGGCCTCGGCAGTGTGCGCGCCATCGACGTACTCGCAGACGGACACGGCCGTACCTTCGGCAGTCACGATGAGCTCGCCGGCCGGTGACCGGCGCACTGCCGGTACCGGAACCCCGCTGCCGCGTGCGAACTCACCGAGCCGCAGCGCCTCCTGCTCACCCTGGAGGTCCGTGCCCGGCGGATAGACCTTGACGAACCAACGCCGGCTGTCGCGCTCCCGGGCCAGGTAGTTGCGCGTCGCGGTCCCCCGTGGGCCGTCGACGACCGAGGCGGGGACGATCCGGTAGCAGCGCGACAGGATGCCTGCCACGGCCACCACCTCGGACTCCGCGTTCACCGTGACACGCCCGACGGGACCAGACGCCCCTCGGGCTGCTCGGCGCCCGGGAACGGAGTGGGACACCGTGCGGTGGTGAGCACGGTCGCCAGGGTGCCTTCAGGGCAGGGCAGGCTGTCGGCGTCCCGCAGGCGCAGCAGGCGGCGGCCACGGAAGTCAGCCGGCAGCGCGGCGGTCTTGCGCGGGACGTCCGACACGGTCATCACAAGCTCCTTGACGTGGGGATGGAGAGGTCGTGCCGAGCGGCTGGGGGGCCGGGGGCCGGGGCGCGCCGCAGCGGCGTCAGGTCCGAGCTCACGACCGGTCCCGTGCCGGCAGCGCGTCGTGGTCGCCGCCGGGCTGGGCCGGGACGGAGGCGTCGAAGGCGGCGGCCTGGACGAGGTAGGCGTCGCGGAAGTCCCCGGTGCCGGTCGTCTCGTTCATCAGCGCGGTGAAGGTTCCCGACTCCGCTACCCGGCCGTCCTTGAGGACGTGGATCAGGTCTGCGTGGCGCACGGAGTGCAGGCGGTGGGTGATGAGCACGATGGTCTGCCCGGTGGTCGCGGCAAGTGCCCGGATCTGGTCGAAGACCCGCTGCTCGGCGACGGCGTCGAGCGCGCTGGTGGGCTCGTCGACGATCAGGATGTCCGCTTGCCGGTACTTGGCGCGGGCGATCCCGACGCGCTGCCACTGGCCGCCGGAGATCTGGTGCCCGCCGCGGTATCCGCGTGCCAGCAGCGTGCCGAGCCCGCGTGGCAGGCCGGCGAGGACCTCGTCGGCTCCGGAGAAGCCGGCCGCCTTCTCCACCGCAGGGTCGTCGATGGCCTGGCCGGGCTGGCCGATGCCGACGTTGACGCGGAAGGTGAAGGGCCAGTGGTAGAAGTCCTGCGACATCAGGGCGACGCGGCCGAAGATCTGATCGCGGTCCGCGGTGCACGCGTCGACGTCGTCCCACCAGATCCTCCCGCTGCCCTCGTCGGGCAGGTACAGGCCGGCCAGCAGCTTGACCAGCGTGGACTTGCCGGACCCGTTCGCGCCCACCAGCGCGATGATCTTTCCCGTGGGGAACGCCAGGCTGACGTCGTGCAGCGTCGGTTCCGGCTCGGCCGCGCCGCTGCCGGGGTAGGTGAAGGTGACCTTCTCGAACCGGACCTCCCGCAGCCGCTCGGGAAGCGGCCGCCCGCCCAAGGGGATGGCGCGCGTCGTTGCTTCCACGCACAGCCGCTCGAAGTCGGCGACGAACAGCGACTCCTGGTGCAACTCGGTGATCTGAACGACCAGCATGTCCAGGCTGGCGGCGCCGGTCCGGATGGCCAGGACGGCCGTGCCCGCGACGGCGAGTTCCATCGCCCCGCCCCACAGCAGCAGCCCCAGCACCCCGTAGGCGAGGAGAGTGGCGATTCCGCCGGCGCCGTCGGCGACGAGGCCGACGCGCGCGGCCCGGCGAGCGAGCCGGGTCTGCTCACGTTCGCCGGTCTCGGCCATGGTCCGGAAGTGGCCCAGCAGGAACGGGCCGACGCCGTGGACGCGGACCTCCGCCGCCGCCTCCTTCTGGGTCAGCAGCTGACCGAGAAGATGCCCGGCACGGGCGTGCTGGACGAAGGTGTGGAAGGAGAGGTACCGCTGCTTGGCGATCGTCAGCGAACTCCAGGCGCTGGGCAGGGTCATCAGCACCAGCAGCGGCAGCAGCACCGGGTGCAGGACGGTCAGCACACCGGCCGCGGCGATGAGCGACACCGCGGAGTTCAGGGTGTTGGTGCAGTAGCGGATCATGCGCCGGGCGGAGTCCGCCCCGTACCGGGCGGCGTCCAGGAGCCGGTGGAACTCGTCGTCCTCGATCGCGGCGAGCTCCACCCGATGCACCAGACCCAGGTACTGCTCGGTCGCCACGCGCTGCACCTTCGGCTCCAGCGCCCCGGTGGCCGCTGTCGATGCCGACCGCAGCAGGGACCCGAGTAACGCCGTGAGAGCCACGGCCACGAGTGCGGGCACCGCCTGTGTGAGGCGCTCGGAGGTACTGCCGGTCCCGAGGATGTGGGCGAGCACGCTGTTGACCGCGACCAGACCCACGGCCTGGGCGATGCCGCGGCCGCCCTCGGAGACCAGGACGATACGCAGGGCGCGGGCGTCGGCCAGGTTCGCGAGTCGTAGGCCGGTCCCTGCCAGGCGCGGCAGTTCCTTCGCCATCGTCCACAACCCGAGCTTCAGCCAGGCGCCCTCGTGCCGGTCCCAGCCGATGTCGTAGGCCAGCTCTCCGCCGAAGAGGAGCCGCTCGGACTCCGACACCCGCGCGGCGCCGGATCCGGCCGTCGAGTCCTTGC
Organism: Streptomyces sp. NPDC001502; assembly: GCF_042894785.1. Classification (NCBI taxonomy): domain Bacteria; kingdom Bacillati; phylum Actinomycetota; class Actinomycetes; order Kitasatosporales; family Streptomycetaceae; genus Streptomyces; species Streptomyces sp. NPDC001502. Next base: position 54,613 of record NZ_JBIAVW010000016.1, on the reverse strand, counting down.
TCACGCAGCCCTCCCGGTATCCGGTCGTGAGTCGCGGCGAGCGAAGGAGCGGGCGTCAATACGGCGCCCGTCTGCCGGGCGCGGGTACGGGGCGGACTCGGGACGTTCGAATACGGCGGGGGTTTGGAGGTGATTCGGCAGGGGGTTCACAGGGTCCTCCGGTTGGGCGCATCGCTGGCACTGGTGCTCTAAGAACGGCTCCCGATCGGGTGCGTCACGGCCGAATCGGGGGCGAATGGTGAACGAATGTTCTCCTCTGGCCCGGTGGGCTTGGTATGCCTGTGGTGCTGGCGTTGAAACTCGCTCGAACAGGGTCTTGTCGCCCGGGCGGGGGATTGTGGGCGCCGGCCCAGGGCCGGGCCCTGGCGTCTGCGGGCGTACGGGACGCCGAGGATGCTCCGCAGGGTTGGGCCGGCCTCAGCGCGGTGTGCCTGCGGGGGAACGGACGAAACGGGTCAGTGTGCGGGTTCTGTTGCCGGCGGCGGCTCAAGAACGTGAAAGGCGGTCGCGGATGACGCCGTCGCCCGGCCGCAGCACCGCGTGACGTCGTGGGCGGTGAGGTCGGCGGAGGCCGGTCCGGCGCCACGCTCGACTTGGATGAGCCGGCTGTACGCGTACGGGACGTGTGCTGCCCGTTCGCGTTGCGTCCGCCTCGCCGGATTCCGCTGTTCCCTGATGCGCCTTCCGGTGTGGTCGTCAGCCAATCCCGGCATACCGGTCTCCGTTCCTGACTCGTCATCGGCAACGCTACTTGCGCTGATGCCGCGTGACATGGCTTCGCCCTGACTCACTTGGATCGGGGAGGAAGCCATGTGATCGGATGGAGTCATGCGCACTCGGACCCTGTACCTGTTCAGCAGCGCGGCCCCGCCGGTCTTTGACATCGCCCGGGTCGTCGAGGAGGCGCAGTCCACAGGCTGGGACGTTTGCCTCGGCCTCACCCCGACCGCCGCACGCTGGCTCGCCGAGTCCCTGGACGGCCTGGCCGCGCTCACCGGACACCCGGTGCGCTGGGACTACCGGATGCCGGGTCAGCCGGACGTCTGGCCGAAGCCGGACGCGATCGTGGTCGCCCCGGCCACGTTCAACACCGTGAATGCCTGGGCCCTCGGAATCACGGACAAGTGGCTCGTAGGCGTCGTTGCCGAAGGAATCGGCAAGGGGATCCCGATCGCCATGATGCCCTGCGTGAACAGCGCCTACGTGGTACACCCCCAGTGGGAGCGGTCGGTCGAGGCACTGCGGAGTGCCGGAGTCCGCGTGGTCTACGGCGAGGGCGGGTTCGTGCCGAACGAGCCCGGCCAGGGCAACCCGGCCGCCTATCCCTGGCACGCCGCCCTGGAGGCTGTTGCGGACGTCCTGCCCACGGCATAGCCGACGCCCGGGCCTCAGGGGCGATGTCCTGATCCGGAAGAGACGGCCTAGCGCCCGGCCTTGGCCGTGGCCTCCATCGCCAGGCGACTGGATGACGAGTGTCCCGTCGGGTTGTGCCGTCGCCATGCATGACCACGGTCCACGATGAGATCCACAGGGTCTCCTGCCGCCAGACGGACGACGGTGTGATCCGGGTCCGGGCCCGGCGGGAGCGCAGCAGCCTGTGCTGTCTGCGTTGCGACGATCTCGTCTTGCGCGGTCAGGTACCCGTCGAGATCCGCCGGCTCCGGTGAACGGGGAGCGGTCTGCCGCAACCGCATGTACGCGCTGACGATTTTGCCCTGGCCGCCGGCCCTGGGCGTGGCACCCCAGTAGTCGGCGAGCGCGGTCACGATGAGCAGGCCGCGGCCGGAGGTGTCGAGGGCCTGTGGCGGGCTGACGGTCGCCATCGGTTGGGCGGAGGAGGAATCGGCGACCTGCGCCACGAGGGCTTTACCGGCCACAAAAGTCAGGACCACGAGAAACTCGCCGGCATTCGGGCCCGGAGGAACGTGCTGGACGGCGTTGGTGGCCAGCTCGCTGCAGATCAGCACGGCATCGTGCGCGCGCTCGGGGCAGCCCCACTCGGACAACTGCGACCGGACGAAACGGCGCGACTTCGCGACGGACTCCGGCGCGTTCGGCAGGGTCAGACACACCGTCATGGCGTCCGGGGAGCCGAGGGCTTGGAGCATCTCGCCGCGTGCGGTGCGTCCGGGCTTCATCGCGTTCTCCTCCGCGTTCCGTGGGCGCTCCTCGCGGGCGGCAACTGCAGTCCGCCGGATCAGCCGATGGGTGAACAGGGCCCGCTCGGCGGACCATTGGGACTACGCTCAGCGAATCGTGTTTCACGCCGCACGGGTATCCCGGAAGCGGGACGGGATTGCGTAAAGCGCGTAAAGATCGTTTCGTGGACAGGGGTGCTTCGTGCCACGCGAACGCAACACCAAACTTGAAGGTGTACTACTGCGACTTGGCTGGTCACAGGCCGTCACCGCGCGCCACTTCGTGCGCGTGGCGGCGGAAGTCGGCGCCGACGATGTGAAGACGGTCACGGCCTCGCACATCAATCAATGGGTCCGCGGATCGAGGCCCTCCGAGACAGCGGCCCATATCTTGTGCGAGACGCTGTCGCGAGGACTGCACCGCGCGATCGGACACGCCGCCATCGGGCTCCCCGGCCCGGACGGCGACATCGGTGCGGCGCAGCCCCTGGACGGCCACACGATCGCGCAACTTGTGGAACTCGGGGGAATCGACTTGGACCCAGAACGCCGGCAGACCCTCAAAGGGGCCGCCTTCTCGCTCGCAGGCCTCGTCACACCGCCCGAGCAGTGGTGGGAAGGATCCCTCTCGGCGACGGTCACCCGACCCGCCACCACGGGCCGCCCGGTGGGAGCCGAGGATGTCGCCGGCGTCCGCGAGATGACCCAGCTGCTGTCGCAGCGTGAGCAACGCCGCGGCGGGGCGGACGGCCGCGCCGCGCTCGTGGCCTACCTCCGCACTGATGTCGCCGCCTACCTTGAGGGCCGCTTCTCTCACGCGGACGTACGCAGAGACATGTTCACCGCTGCCGGCGAGCTCGCCTACCTGGCCGGGTGGACCTCCTTCGACGCTTCCGAGCACGTCCTGGCCCAGAAGTGGTTCGACCTGGCCCTGCAGATCTCGGCCGAGGCCGACGACGCTCCGCTCGCAGGCCACATCCTGCGCGCAAAAGCCCACCAGACCCTCGACCTGGGCCACCCCGCCCAGGCACTGCAGCTCGCCGAGGCATCCCTCGCACACCGCCGCTACAGGCAAGCCTGCCACCGCGAGCGCGCCCTCCTCGGCGTCGTCCACGCCCGCGCCCTGGCCTGCGCCGGCCGCAGGCAGCAGGCCCTCACCGCGCTCCTGAGCGCCGAAGACGACCTGCGCAGAGCCGAGCCCGCAGACGGCGAACCCGCGAGGGTCTTCTTCTTCTCCGAAGCGTCCCTCGCTCACGAAACCGCTCGCACCCTTCAAGCTCTCGGCGACCTGCACGGAGCCGAGCGCCAGTTCGTCCGAAGCGTCCGCACCCGCCGGGCCCAGCCCTTCGCCCGCACCCACTCCGTCACCCTCGGACTTCTCGGCGCCGTGCAGATACAGCGCGGCGCGGTAGACGCGGCCTGCGCCACCTGGACCCAGGCCCTCGATGCCATGGAAGGGGTCCAGTCCGGCCGCGCAAGGGACACCGTCGTCCAGATGCGCCGCGCGCTCTCGCCCTACCGCGCCCGCGGTGGAGCCGCCCTGGCACTCCTGGACGACCGGGCCCGCGCAGTGATCAGCCGGGTACGCTGACCGTGGGATCACACCAGCAGGCCACGGGCTGCCGACGCGGCGGGACGGCCGGCGACCACCGGGGAGGAAGCTGTGCAGGACGACCTGATCCAGGTGAAGGTCATCGCCCGTGTCGTCGGAGGCCACACAGCTCCGGCTGACGGCCGCCAGGGAGGCGTGCAGTCAATCATCCGCCTCGACCCCGAGTATCCCGTCGAGACACTGCAAGGCCTGGAGGAGTTCTCCCACCTGCTGGTCGTCTGGCACTTCCACAAGGGCTCCGACGCCGATGTCCACCTGGGCGTGCGCAGCCCCCGCAACAACCCGGCCTGGGAGCCCACCGGCACCTACGTTCACCGCAACCATCGCCGCCCCAACCGGCTTGCGCAGTCCTTCCCGAGGATCCTCGCGATCAAGGGCCGCGACATCCACGTCGAAGACCTCGACGCGGTCGACGGCACTCCCATCGTCGACCTCGCGCCCTACTTCGAGCAGATGGGCCCCCGCGGCTCGGTCCGGACGCCGGCCTGGGTGTCAGACATGCTCGACGACTACTGGACCTCGGCCGACACGCAGGAAGCGTGACCCTTGCGCCGCCCGGCCGGCGGTCGGCCGATGAGGCCATGCGACCTTGTGACGGACGGTGCGGATCAGTGCACTCGCCGGTCCGTCCCTCGGGTTTCGCGAGCCAGCGCCGTCCGGGGCGTGGTGGCCGCCGATGGTGATCGGGCCGCGGTCAGCAGCGTGAGGCGCTGCAGCATGCGCCCAGACTGACGCCGACCTGGGGGAGCACGCTGGGGGTATCGAAGAGGGCGTGCATGGCCGGAATGTTGAGGTCCTCGCCGCCGGGCTGTTCGATCCCGGTGCTCATGACCTGGGCGTCCGCAGGTGTGATTGACGCGCATCGCCCTGGACTTGCCGGGGGCGAGGGTGGGGTGGCAGCGGCACCGGGCCCAGGAGCGGTGCCGCCAGGGCCCCGGCGTGTCCTGGGCCGGCCGGCCCGACGCACGGCCGACGCCGACATGAACGGCGCGATGCCCCGCCGGGCGGCCTCGCGGGCGCATTCCCGGGCACGGCCGGCGTGAGAGCGGCACTTCACTCTCGGCAGGCGGCAGGCGGCAGGCGGCAGCCGGCAGGCCGGCAGCCGGCAGGCCGGCGCCTCGACCTCGGCGGCCTGCAGCGGTGTGAACGAGGCGGGACGGCCACAGCGCCTGCGGTCTTTGAGCCCGGCCAGGCCCGCCCGGGCGAGCCGGCCACGTCGGCGGCGCACGGCGTGCAGCACCACCTGTGCACGCACCCGCACCCGCACCCGCAGCCGGTGCTCGGCCTTGTGACCGTAGGCCATCTTCTTCAAACGCACGCGTTCGGCGGCACTCGGGGCTACCGGACACGGGGTGCGGGCGGGCGCGGCGGACGAACCGATCCGCCGAAGTGGATCACCGGTAGCCCGCAGCCTGCCCCGCCCGTCACCGCCCCAGCCCCCGCAAGGACCGGTGCAAGAGGCCACTTGGACAGGGAAAACGCAACTTCGACATGGGCCGCAGAGGCAGCTACCTTCACCTGGTCTTCGGCGATCGCCCACGGTCGCACAGGAGTTCCTTCGGGCTGAGCCACCCGCGACGGGATGAGTTGGTCACGCCCCACGGACCCTCGCGCCCCTGCGCAAGCCACCGAACCGGAGCCACACCAGGCACCCACCCCGACCAGAGAGAGACGCATGCCCCATCTTGCGCTGTACACATTCGGCGTCCTGAAGTCACCTCTCGCCGATCCCGCACCTCTCACGAACGAGTTCTACGACATCGGCGAGGCCGTCTACCGGAAGATCAGCCAGCACCCCGGATACCTCGCCCGTGCCGAAGCGGCAGACGGCGACCGGGGCACACTCTTCGAGGCGGACTGGGGTGCATGGGGAGAGTTCGCCGTACCGACCTGGTACGGCAAGGGCCGTACAGCGGAAACCGCCGCCCTGGCCGCGACCCTCTCACTCTGGACCGACCTGCGCCCCGCCTTCGACGCCGTCTACACCGGTCTGCACCGCGAGGCGCTGAACAGGCGTTACGACTGGTTCGAGAGGACAGAACACCCGAATTACGTGTGCTGGTGGCTCTCCGACGGCGTGATACCCACCTGGCAGGACGGGGTATCCAGGCTGGAACAGCTCCACGACCACGGCTCCGCGCCGCACGCCTTCACCTTCCACCGCCCGTTCGCCCCGGAGGGAACTCCGGCCAGGATCAAAGGCATCGGGCCGAAGAGCGACCACGCTCGCTGACAAGGAAGCCTGAACGACTCGATGTACGGAGCCGAGCACCAAGCGGTTGATGGAGAGAGCGTCCACGATCTCCCGGACGGCTGGGCGGCCACGGACCTCTGCGGGAGACGGCCGGGCCGCGGCCAGGAGTTTGGTGCGGCGGGTCATTTCCACCTCTTCTTCACCACGGGCTCCGCAGCCCCCGGTCGCCCTGGGACGCTGATCGCGGTCAACGCGCTGCTGCTGGCCCACGCCCTGACACCCGGGCGTGGGCGGTTCCCTGCGGCTGGTCCGGCTACTGTCCGTCCGGGTGGCGAGCAACAGGGGGTCTTATGGCGACGTCAGCAGTGGGCGAGGCGCTTGGCCGGCTGTGTGCCGTGCAAGTGTCGGAACGGGATGACGGCGACTTCCCTGACGAGCTGTTCGACCGTGTGGACGACCTGATTGATGCCTACGGCGCCGACGACATCGCCGAAATTGTTGCTGCGGCAGTGGAAGCCGGCCAGGCGTCGACAGAACAGGCGATCGTGTTCCTGAACGTCGCGGCGTGGTCGGGAACGGACAACGGTGCCTCCATGAAGTCCACTCTGGACGAGTGGGTACGGAAGGCAGACGACGCCGTTCGTCTGGGCATCGCACTGCACCACGAGTGCTACCCCTTGCCCACACGTACGGAGATGATCGCGAGGCTTTCCGAGATCGCTCTGCGCTTCCCCACGTACCGGGCGATCTGCGAGCGTCACATCGCAGACCGTCCCGCGGACTGCCCCCGCAGAAGCAAGGGCGCGCCCTTGCCACCAGGTACGACAAGACCGCCACCAGCTACCTCGCCGGGCTCCACCCTGCTGCCATCCACATCTGGAGCGCGAGGTGATCCGAAAGAGACGGCCTCGTCGCCGAGCTCGGCTCGCGCACCGCGGAGCTGGTGAGCCATCACGCCGCTACCACCGCCGAGGCCGCCCGGAAGGCGCTCGACGCGCAGACTACGGCCACCGCTTCCTCTCGGCCGGCCGGCGACGACCGCTACGAGGTGCGCGCGCCCGGTCAACCTCCCGGTGTGCCCGATGGTTCGTGAGCCGCGGTACGAATCGCACCCCGGGTCGCCGCGCTGACCTGCGGGTCATAGCCCGATGGCCGCCTTGGGCCCCATGTACGTGCCGGCCCCGGGGAAGCCGTCCTGGCACAAGGCCATGAACGTCTCGCTGAACCCCAGGCCGGGCAGCTCGGTGAGCTTCACGAACTCGACCTGCCGGATCGGACGCGTATCCGCGCCCTCCGTGACGGCCCCGATCTGTCCGCCGACCCGGCGGGCCTCGAAGGTGATGTGAACAACGTGAGCCCGTGTCACGTCGCACACGTACAGCAGACGGCCGACCTCGACCTCGACGCCGGTCTCCTCCAGCATCTCCCGCCGCAACGCCTCTTCCAGGGTTTCCCCGGGCTCGACCTTGCCCCCCGGCAGGCTCCACGACCGATCTCCGTCGGTGTCCTGGTCCAGCAGCAGGATCTGGCCGTCCTCGATGACGATGCCCGTCACGCGTGCATGCATCCGCCGACGCTATCGCCTGACGCCTCCGTCCAGGGGGCACACCGGTGAATGCACGACCGGCCACGGCAGTGGTGATCGCCGCCGGTGGGCTGGGCACGCGGGGAGCCGGATGGTCGCCGTTCCTGCCCAAGGAGTTCAGGCCGGTCGGGGGACGACCCGGCCTCCTGCAGGAGCGCCGAAGACCGTGTGGAAACTTCCTGACACCACAGCCGAACCTCCCGGCCGGTGAACCATCCCGCCGCCTCCGGCGTCCGGCGGGCGTCCTCGACGGTCCTGCACGGCCGGGAGACACTCCACAGCGGTCAGGAGACCGTCCCGGTCAGTTGTTCCTGCGCGCAAGGGCCGGCGACGGCTCGGCCGCGTAGCCGGCCGACGGCACCGGTGACCCACCGATTCCGCCCCCGGGCGGGCCCCGGTCCGGCACCCCCGGAAACCGTCGCGCACGGGCTCCCCGGACCCGGGCACTAGATGCGCGAGTTGCGCAGCGACTGCCACACAGCGCCGGCCAGCGCCCGCGTCGCCCGGGGGACCGACAGATGCTCGTGCTCGCGGTACAGGGCCCAGTTGTATTGCACGAGCGACAGCTTGTTGGACGACAGAGATCCCGCCTGGTGGGCCCTGTACACCGCGAGCGGCTCAGCCAGGCCCCGGGCGTCGGCGCCGTCCCGCATGATCGACAGCCAGAGGGCGTAGTCCTGGCGCTTGCGCATCTCCGGCATCAGCCTCGTGCCCAGGGCATTGCGGTCGTACATGGCGGTGAGAGCACCGATGTGGTCTTGGACCAGCATCGCGCGGTAGTCCACGTGCTCCCGCGCACGGAGCACCCGCCCGTTCGGGACCCAGTCGGTGCTCTCGCCGTCGTAGTCGGCGTCCATCTTGAAGTACGAGGTGAACGTCAAAGGCGCATCGCCTTCCGCGGCGAAGGCGAGCTGCTTCTCGGTCTTCTCCGGCAGCCACATGTCGTCGCTGTCGAGAAAGGCGATGTAGTCCCCGCGAGCCCGTTCGATCGCGAGGTTGCGGGCCCGGCCCGCACCACCCTGTTCGGGGGCCGACTCCGGCAGGACACGCTTGTCCTGCGCGGCGAACTCGCGGAGCAGGTCCATGGAGCCATCGGAGGACTGGTCGTCGGTGACGAGCAGCTCCAGGTCGCTGTGGGTCTGTGTGAGCACCGATCGGACGGCTGCGCCGAGGGTGGCTGCCGAGTTGTACACGGGCATCACGACAGACACCAGGGGCACAGTGCTTCTCCTTGCCGGACCAGGAACGACGGTCCATTCAAGCACCGCAAACGGGCAGGAGCTGCCATCCGGATAGTTGTCGCTGGTCAGGGCTACGCAGGGCTTGGAGATGGGACGGGACTTCCACCGGCGCAAGGCCCTGACCAAGGCGGCTCTCGAACGCGCGCCGATACGACATCACTGCCACCGGCCGCCACCTGCCGTTGACGGGGCCGATCAGAAGTGCTCTTCCACGGTCCGTTCCTCGGTCCTGAGGAGGTAGTCGTCCGGATCGAGGTTCATGGCCTTGCGCGCCGGCGACGCCCAGTAGAGGGCGTTGCGCGCGGTGAAGCTCTCGGATCCCTCGTAGGAGATCAGCCACAGGAACTGATTCCGATCCCGGTCCACCCAGGCCCCGCCGATCGTGAACCCCAGCGCGAGTCTTAGCGGAACGACCTCTTCCCGCCAGCGCTGCACCCACTCGTCGAGCAGTCCGTCCCGCACGGTGTACGTACGCAACTGCACGGTCTTCCCCATCACGACCTCCCCGGTCGACGAGCCTGCCGAGCAGGTGTCGCAGGTCTGCTCGGTTGCCCTAACAGGTGGCTACGATCGGCGCAGCGCGGGCGTGCGGCCATCGATCCGCTCTCACAGGGGCTTCCCGAGCGGCCCGGAGGGCCGGCGCTCGGCAGCAGTGCGCCAGGTTCGGGTGTAGCCCTCGCGGAGGGGGCCGCCTGCGAGGGTGAGGATCTCCGCAGCGGCGTCTGAGAGGTCTTCCGGCGTGCCGCTCTCGCAGAGGCGCCGGTAGCCGTCGAGGAGCGCTCCGCCGCGCTCGGGGTCGGCCTGCAGCAGGCGGCGGGGCAGCCATTTGCCGCCGCCCACCCATGCCCGGCGGTGGTCGAAGAGGAGGTCGGCGGCGATGCCGAGGACGACGCCTGCCACGGCGAGGCGCTCGACGGCCTCCGATGCGTCGGCCAGGTCGTCCAGCGCATCGGTGAGCGCATAGCGCCGGCTCTCGACAGTGGCGGGATCCAGGGCGCCTGGGCCCTCGCGGAGCGCGTCCTCGGCGTGCCGCTTGATGCCGGCGGCCGCTCCATCCCGTTCGAAGAGGACCAAGCCCTCGGCGTACATGCGCTGCATGATGCCGCGGCGGGAGGCCGTGTCGGCGGCGAAGAGCTCGTCGAGGCCGGCCCGCGTGTGCACGAACAGCTCGACCAGCCGTCCCTCGAAGCGGAGGGTCTCCCGGCGCGTCTCGCCGCCCTCCTTGATCAGGACCGCAAGGTCCAGGTCGCTGGTGGCAGTGACACGGCCGGAGGCGATGGAGCCCGCGAGGACCACGCTCAGCGCGTCGGGGAAGTAATCGGCGGCGAGGCGCCGTGCCTGGTCGACGGGACCGGTCGGATCATCAGCGTGACTGTGCATGCCCGTAAGGCTGGCACGCCCATCAAGGCCGGCGCGACGGGGTTTCGGCCGGCCGGTGCGAGTCCCGCCCTTCCGGACCGTGCCTGCTCTGCGACGCCGACCTGCGGCGAGCCTTCGGACTCGCGTCAGTCGCCGTCCTCCGCCTCGGTTCTCTCCGGCAACCGCTGGACCGGTACGCGTCGTCGGCCCTGCACGAGACGACACCTGAAGCCCGGCTAAAGCCACCCTCTGAGCGAGACCTGAGGCTGCCCGCTGCCGAGGTAGGCGAGAAGAGCGCTGCGGGTGCTGGGGACGAATTCCGCCGGCAGGTCATCGGTTCCTGCCCACCGGACCTGGGAGTGCTTGCGAGGCTCGCGGTTTTCGGGCCGGCCGCTCCAGTCGTGGGTGGCGAAGACGACGGTGAGGAAGCCGCCTGGGGCTTCGACGCCCCGGGCGCCGTGGATGATGTGGGCGACCTTGAGAGCCTCTGATTTCACGACGAGGCCGGTTTCCTCGTAGAGCTCGCGGACCGCGGTTTCGGTGATCGGCTCACCGGGCTCGCTCTTGCCGGAGGGGAGATCCCACAGGCTCTGCCCGAACTTGGCCTCCTTGCTGCGCTGCAGGAGGACGATGCGACTGGTGGCGGTGTCGTGGACGATGACAGCCGCGACCAACAGGGTCATCGAGTCGCGCGCCGGCCCGGGAGCTTGGGTGCGGTGGTCGGTCGGCTGAGGCACGGGGTTGTTCCCTTCGTCGGGCGAGCCGCTGAGCATGTCGGGCGAGAACGCAGAGGTGCGGTGGGCTGGAACAGGGCGCCTGGCAGGTCGCCGGGCTGCCGGATCCGACATCCTTCCCGCCCTGAAGGCCGGGGGTTCCGGGTTCCGGGGTTCCCCCCAGCTTGTCCGGTCGGTCGCGTGCGGGGCCGGATGATGAGCGCTGGTGGCCCGCTCGACGGCGCCCTTGGCGGCGTGCGGCCCAGCGGTCGAGGGGTTCCTCTTCCACGTCGAACCTCCCTGGAGCACGGGCCGCACCTTGACGAAGCCGGACGGCACGGCGCCCGCTCCTGACCGTGGCAGGGGGAGGGGCGCGCAGGACACCGGTCGTCACTCCTGGGCACGCATGCGGCGGTCGTATGCCGCCGACGGCTCCAGACCCATGGCGGCACGTCGGGCATCGAGACCTTCCGGATCGGCCACCGGGTGGAGCCTCAGGCCTGTGCCGTCCGGGCCGCTGACGTACTGCGTCCCGTACACCTGGGGCTCGCCGGCCCCGACCAGACACCTGTCGGTGAGATAGGCGAGATGGCGGTGGGGCGCCTGTCCGGCTTCGACGGCCGCCGTGAGCAACTCCAGGGCACGCCGCTGGAACTGCGGCTCACGATCCGCGTGCTGGGCAAGCAGCCACGCCTCCTCGGCGCCCTCTTCCCCCACCAGGTCGATACCGGGCCACCCGTGCTCCGCGACGACTCCCGTGAGCCACGCGGTGTTGTCCGCGTCGACGCTCAGGAGATCACCGGCCAGACCGGTCTCCTGAGCCGCACGGCGGGCTTCCTGGTCCCTGGCCGCCCGCTGGTGCAGGGCTTCCGCGAGTTCGGATATCACCACGAGGGCCCGCGAACACCGCGCGGATGGCAGAAGGGGCCGAGCCCGCAGATGGCGGCGGTGACCCGGAGGAAGGGATCGGGCATGAGGTTCGTCCTTTGCGGTCCGGTCGGCGAGGAGGAGTGTGAGAGGTGAGGCGTGAGAGGTGAAGCGCCTTCGGCGGCTGCTTCGATGGCCTCGGGCATCGGCCACCACGTGAGTATTCGAGTTGGCTTTTGAAGGCTCCAACCCCTCTGGGCCGGGGGCCAGTCCCTCCGCGAGACAGAGGTGGACGCGGGCGGTGGTGCCAAGAAAATGATGGCGTATGCGCCGAGCGGGCGGGAGATGCTCGCGTCCGCGACGGCTGTCTTCTCCGAAACCACCACCGTGGTGAGCGCAGACGCTGACGAGCCGGCCGTTCGTGCGGGTGAGGCCGGAGACCAGGCGGCCGAGGTGTTCGTCCGAGTGCATGCCTACGCTCATCGCATCCGGCCAGGCCGAGGAGGAGGTGGGGCGGGGCAACGGTGAGCTCCCGCAGCCCGCCGGTTTCCGGCCTGCATGTCCTTGGCCTCCTGCCCTTCCTGCAGGTCCGGCTGGCGGTCCCCGGACGGCTGGATGTCTGCGAGGGACGGCCGGCCGATCATCTCCCGGCCGGTCCGTTCGCGTGCAGCGGCTTGGGCGTCGTGCCCCGGTTCGGTGGTGGTCTTGTGCCGGATCCCCGCGCGGACGGCCGCAGCACACTCCCGGACGTCGGCGGCGAGGCGGGGCGCCCGTTCAGCGCCGACGGCATCGGGGCAGCAGTCACGGCAGATGCCGTCGGCGGGAGGCACGCCGGCGCCGGGGCGGTCGCACGTCGCGCAGGCCCACGTCACCTCGTAGATCGCGGTGGCCCGGTCCCGGAAGCTCAGCGGGGTTCCGCGCCGGTCCGCGTATCGCTCGCGGCAGATCGGGCAGTTCGCTCCGGCCGGCCAGGTGCGGCCGTCCTCGCACGTCGGCGAGGGACACGGGGAGTTCCGCAGGCCCCGCCTGGTGATCCAGGCGTACGGGTCGGTGACGTGCCGGCCGGCGAGATGCCGGTGGACGCGGTCGGCGATGCGGTCGATGTCGCCTCCGGCTTCGGCCACGGCCTTCTCGACGGCCTTGGAGGCGAGGACGTACTGGCTGGAGGACAGCTGCAGCGGCAGCAGCCGGAGCACGCGGTACGCGGTGGCCGAGATCGTGGCGGCGCACTTGTGCTGCGTTTCCGGCGAAGCCGCTACGGGCCCGGCCACCGCCACCGCCGGCGGATGCGGTGCGGCGTCCGGGTCGTCCGCACGGCCGCGCGCCACTACCTGCAGCGCCCTTCGGGCGGAACCACCGTGTGCCTCGCCTGCCTGATCCAAAGGAGCCGGTTCAAAGGAGCGCCTCTTCCGTGCAGCCGTATCGCGGGGGTTCGCCGCAGCCGGACCGAGGGCCTTTCCTGCAGCCGGACCGAGGGGGTTTCGCGGCCATGCGAAGCCGTCGAAGAGCGTCATCTGATCCGGTCCGGCGCCGGGGTGCGGGGCTTCCTCCGCGGGCTCCGGCGGCGTGCTCTTGACCTGGCGAGGCTGCGGGAACAGGGGGAGCTGTGTCATGCGGAACACGGGGACGTCGTGAGCCTGATAGCGGGTCTCATGGCCCCGTCCGCCGCCTTCCTGGGTCTTGCTGACCCAGCCTTCGGCGAGGAGGTCGAGGAGGGCCTGGCGGACCGTCTCGCGGGTGATCCCCAGCCCTTGTGTGATCTCCTTCGCTGCCGGACAGGTTTCGAAGTCGTTCTCCATGCGCACAAACGCGTAGACCTTGAACCGGTTGGCGGAAAGGACGGTGAGGGCATGGGAGGAGACCGTGGCGCACTTCTCGTCCTTCCCGGTCGGCTTGACCCACCGGGTCTTCGTGGCGCGGTGCGTCCGGGTCGAGCGGACGACCGCGCCCGCGCCGCCGTTCCTGCGGTCCTCCAGCTCTGCGAACGCGGACTGCACGGTGACCGGGTGGAGGCCGAGCTGTTCGGCGATGGTCTTGTCGGCGGCGAAGCAACCGCGCCGGTCCATTTCTCCACGGGCGGCCCGGCCGTAGTCGTCGGCGAGGGTGGCCACGCGGATGGTGTCGCCGGTGAACCGGGTCAGCCACGAGGCGGGGAAGCGCGTCACGAGCGAGCGCACGGTTCCTTCACGCTGCCTGCGCGCGATCCTCTGGTACGGGGCCGGCACGGCCAGGGCTGCGGCGCTCATCAGGACACCGCCGGACGGCGCGCCGTGGGTCCGCCGAACGGAGCACCGGGGATTCCGGGATATCCCGGAGTATCCCCGCAGGTCGCGGTCCTCGACGACGGGGGAGCGGGGCATTCCGGCGAGATTCGCAAGGGCCGAAGTGGCCCGTGGTCTCGCGAGGGATTGGCAGCCTGTGCCAGGATGGGCACCGCACCAAGGCGGGGCCCCATTGATTTCGTCATCGGGGTTCCGGGTTCTTGTCGTGAAGAACCGAAGGCCGTCAAGGAGTTCGCAGCTCCTAGCGGTCACTGGCCTGCGGGTCGCGGAATCTCGGTGCCAGAAGCCCTCCCAGAATCCAAGCTGGTGGGGGCTTCGTCGTTTCCGGGTTCGGCCGGAAGAACCGCTATGGCGGCATCAGATGGAACGGTGCGCCGCTGCGCACCCGCTGAGCACATCCCAGCGGGAAACGCCGGGACGTAGGGGAATGCGCGGGGAGCGAGCGCGAGTGTGAGAGTGAGCGCGAGGCGCGCGGAGCCGCATCGTCCAGGTAGGCGGTGGTGATCGCCTCGACGCCGCAGCCGCAGAATCGGCCCGCAGGGAGGACGAGCAGGGGGAGTTGGAGGATTCTCATCATGATGTCCCGGCCGGCCAGTGCCGCGTCGGCAAGCCGGGCCCTGTACCACTCGCGGTCGGCGGACGCGTATGCCGGGCTGATCACCGGGGAGGCCGGGGAGGCCAGGGAGGGGTGGGCGGGGTGGGCGGAGCGGCGCTGCCGGTTCACTCCGGTACCTCCGGCAGCCCTTCCGGCGGAACGACCAGCACCGCTTCGGTGACGATCGCCGGTGCGGGAGCCATCGTCGGCCATGGGCCGCCGACCGGGTCGTCAGGGCTGCGGGCCAGCCGCTCGGAGGGTGCGGTCATCCCGTCCCCTTCGGGGTGCTCAAGGCTGCCCGGACGGTGCCTGCGACCCTGCGGAGGGGCCTGGGCTCGCCCTCCGCCGTCAGCACGGCGCGGGCTTCCGCGAGACAGCGGGCCAGCGCCGGCGGGCTCGTCAGCAGAGGGCCATCTCCGATCATCTGACCGGGGTCGGGAGGCTCCAGCCATTGCGCGGGCAGGCAGCCTCGCTGCGGAAGCGGCGCAGGGACCTGGAGGGTGTGGCCCTGGCCGAGACACAGCGGCCGGGGTGCCCGTTCGGGCCAGTGGGCTGTGACCTCGCTCCACCGGCTTGCTGTACCGCAAGGAACCAACACGGCGGCGCTGCCCAGGAACGGGTAGGCGATGGCCGGGCCGACGGGCTGCCCGTAGGACCGAAGGATCGAGATGGCCGTTACCACCAGCGTTCTGTCGGCCAGCACGGCGTCGAAGGTGACGCCGGTCCGCAAACGCCGAAGGAGGAGGGGATGCCGGCTCCAGCGTTCGAGGCTCGTGTCCGGCTGTCGTGTGGCTTCGGCGAGCCAGGTCGCGAGGTGGTCGCGCGTGCCCGCACGCGTGCGAGTCATCCGGTCCTCCCCCCCTCCGCAGCCATCGGACGCATCGTGAGCGCCATGACCCAGTGCAACGAAGGCCGAAGACGGTGAACAGGTCCTTTCCCCGGAATTCCGACTGCCCTTCACCCGCCCTTTGCCGGAACTTTCGGCCCACACCCCTCTCTCACCAGGCCGTTTGCCGATGACCCCTCACAAGGCGGCCCGCGACCTATTACGGTGAACACACATCCAGAGGGCAAGGACTTCCATGAGCGAGATGCAGCGGTTACGCGAGGCAGGCAACCGCACGCAGCAGCAGGTGGTCGACGACCTCAACGACCTGGCCAGGCGCCTGTTCGCTCAGGGCCGTGTACGCAGGACGCCTACCTTCACGGTCCGGCAGTACAGCAAATGGGAGGGATCCGCCCCTCCATGGCCGCACCCTGACACCAGGACGGTCCTCGGCGTCTACTGGAAGCAACCCCTGGAAGCGCTCGGACTCCGACCGCGCGGAGGCCCCGTCGCCCAGGTCTCCCTGACCGTCCCGATGCTGACCGCGGGCCCTGGGCCGACCCTGTTGTCCTCCCTGGAAGACCAGATGCCGCCCTGGATGGCGGAGACCGTTTCCGCTGCTGTCAGCGCAACCGAGTGGCGCATCGGCGAGGCCGAGGTCGAACTGCTGCGGGCGGCTGCGCAGGACATGGACGCCATCGACCAGCAATTCGGCGGCGCCAAGCTGTGGCGGCTGACACAGGCGAATCTGCATTGGGCACACCACATGATCGACCGGGGTCTCTACGACGACGCTTTGGGCCGCGAGCTGCACACCGTTACGGGCATGCTCACGACGAGCCTCGGCTGGTACTGCTACGACGCCGGCCTCCAGGTGCAGGCGCGCGCGCACTTCGCCGAGGCCTGGAACGCTGCGAACTTCACAGACGATGACGTGCTGGCGAGCCGCACCCTGAGCAACATGTGCCGGCAGGCCGTCGACCTGAACAAGGGCCGGGAAGCGGTGCGCTTCGCCCAGTTGGCACAGACCCACGCCAAGCAGTGGCGGGCGCCCCACCGGGTCGCTGCCCTGCTGGCGATCCGCGAGGCGCAGGGGCATGCGCGGCTCGGAGACGGGCTCAACTCCGAGAAGGCGATCCGGCAGGCATGGCGGAGCTGGTACCGGGGAGAGAGCGACCGCGACCCGGACTGGACCGGCTTCCTCAACGAGGCCGAGCTCACATGCCTGGAAGGCATGTGCCGCCTCGACCTCGGCCAAGCCGCCCGTGCGCAGAGGCTCCTGGCGCGCTCCGAGACCCTTCAGGATGTCGCTCACTCCCGAAACCGGGGCATCTGCCTGGGATACCTCTCCATCGCGGCGTTGAGCGGTGGCGACATCGACCACAGCGTCGCCGCCACCACCGAGGCCCTCCGCCTCATCGAGAGCGGCATGTCTTCCACCAGGGCGGTCAATCAGTTGAAGATCGTTCACGACAAGCTGGCCCCTCACCACCGCAGCAGCGGAGTGGGGGACCTGCTCGAACAGATCCGCGCGAAGGCTGCGTGAAGAACAAAGGAGTGCACAACGTGGATGTGGTTTTCCAGCGTCACGACGGCCCGGGAGCCAAGGCCATCACGTACGAGCTGGTCGAGGTGTACGGACAGGTGTACGCCGGGCCGCCGTACGCCGGCGACCCGTTCTTCTCGCCAAGCTCCTTCCGCGACCGCCTGGAGGCCGCGTTCGACACCGAAGGATTCGAGACCGTCACCGCACACATGGACGGCAGGATCATCGGCTACGTGCACGGCGCCACCCTGCCGGCCGACAAGCCGTGGTGGGTCTCCCTCGGCGACCGCCGCCCCGCGGACCTCGTCGGCCTCGCCGACGCCGGTCGGATCTTCTGGCTCAGAGAGCTGATGGTCCTTCCCGGGCTGCAGAACCGCGGACTTGGACGCCAGATCCACGACACGGTCATCGCCGGGCGCTCCGAGACGGTCACGGCCCTGACGTGCATCATCGACAACCAGCCCGCACACGACGCCTACTTGCGGTGGGGGTACGAAATCATGGGCCGGATTCGCCACGCCGACGATTCGCCTCTCTACGACGCGATGTTCCTGACCTCAGGCCGCTGATGGAGGCCGCACCGACCATGCAGGGGCTCACCACCCACCGGATTGCCCGCAGGCCGGCACGCTCCGCACGGCTTTCTCCGGGCGACATGCTCTTCTGCTATGGCACGCTCCGGTTCGACGCCGTCCTGCACGCCCTGCTGTCCCGGGTTCCCGAGCGGCAGCCGGATTCGGCACCAGGCTGGCGCACCGCGGCGCTGGCCGGCCGGCAGTACCCCGGTCTGGTCGCGGCTGCCGACGCGGTGGCTCCCGGACTGCTGCTCAACGACCTCACGCTCACGGACTGGGACATTCTCGACGCCTTCGAGGACACGCTCTACGACCTGCGGGAGGTCACGCTGGTATCAGGGCGCCGGGCGTGGGCGTACATCTGGACGGAGGGCGAGGTCCTTCCTCACGACTGGGACGCAGCGCTGTTCGAGGCAGAGGATCTTGCGGAGTACGCGGCCCGGTGCGCCCGGATCGCTCCAGCCCTGGCCGCGGGCGGCGTGACGCCGTAGACGGCTGGGCGCCCAGCGCTTCGTCGTCCTCGCGGCCGCCGGGCAGATCGAGCGTCGCGGTCCGCGGGCCCGCCGTTGGTCGTGGCTCAGCGGATGCTCGCCATGCCTCGCCGTGCCTCGACATTCGGCTGCGGCGTCCTGCACGATTGCCCACAGACGGAAGCCCTGGGTTGGAGAGGTGATGGAGATGCCCCGTAAGCCGGCGACGTCCCGGATGTTCGACGAGCTGGCGGGCGCGCCGGGTGAACGATTGCTCGGCGACGCCTATCGGGCGGATTTCGACGAACACTTCTGGCGGATCGGTGATCCGGGGTTCTGGAAGCTGGAGCGCCTCCAGGATTTCCAGGAGCCCACGGACGACAGCTGGGTCGCCTTCTCAGAGGGGAAGTGGCCGCAGGCTCTCGCCCTGCTGGAGAGCCGCCGCGAGGAACTCACCCGGCACTACGCCAAGCTTCGGGCCCACGGGTTCGAGACCTGGCGGATCCGGGTGGTGGAGGAGCCGCTCACCGACTACATGCGGTGGGAACTGCGCCTGCTTCTCCTGCGGGACGAACTCGGCGGCCACACTCGGGTGATCGACGCCGGGCGGGTCCGCTCGTACGAGGAGGACGGCGTACTTCCCGAGTTGATCACGCTGGGCGAAGACGTGGTGTACCGCCTGCTCTACGACGAGAACGGGCTCCAGGAGGGTGCCGTCCGCCATACAGGACGTGATCTGGTCCTGCGCTGTCAGGAGTTCGTGCAACGGCTCTACAGCGACGGCGAGGGCATCAGGGAGTACCTCGCCCGCGAGGAGATCCCGTCAGGGCGAGAACGCCGCTGATGACACGCTCGTGCCACGAGAGGGCGAGCCCGATCGGACGGGCCATGACCGGGCTGCTGACCGGCTGTTGTACGGCACCGTCGCGGGGTGCCGGCCGCGGTCGCCTTCGAGGCACGTCGACCCGCGGTGCCTTCCCTGCCAGGTCAGCGAACCCCTTCGTCCATGAGGACGTAGAGCAGGCCGACGAGGGAGCCGCTGCTGACGATCTCGCGGCGGTCGATCATGCCCCGGATGTTCGCCAGGGGGATCCACTCGATCCGGTCCGACTCGTTCTTCTCGGTCGGCGGCCCGTCGTACGTCGCGCCGTCCGCGCGGAACAGGTGGTGCTGGGAGTCCGTGATGCCGTTCGCCGGTTCGGCGTAGATCAGCGGCTTCATCGGGCCCGGACGCCAGCCGGTCTCTTCGAGGACTTCACGGGCGGCAGCCTCGCCGGGGGTCTCGTCCGCTTCCACCAGGCCCATGGGCAGCTCCCATGCCCAGGCGTCCGTGATGAAGCGGTGGCGCCACATCATCAGGACCTCTTGGCGGTCGTTGATCACGGCGGCCACGGCCAGGTGGCGGAGCTTGACGACGTGGTGTTCCCAGCGGTGCCCGTCCGGCGTTTCGATGTCGGTGAGCCACAGGTTCACCCACTCGTTCTCGTAGACCGGACGCTCCCCGTGGATCTTCCACTGCACTGCGGCCCCTCTCGATCGGTTTTCAGCGATCCATGCCGTACGCGACTTCCGGAGAGCGTCAAGGACGCTGGAACAAGCCCTGACCACGGCTGCCGGAAACGACCGACCAGGCATCGGCGACCAAACGTTCAAGGCTGGACTGTACGGGCGTCCATCCCAGGTCAGTTGTGATCCTGGAGATGTCGGCGACCAGCCGAGGCGGCTCGGGCTGCGGCGGGCGGTGCACTACGGGCACCGGCCTTCCCGTTACCCGTTCGACCGTGGCCACGATCTCGCGCATGCTCGCTGCCGTGGCACCCACGTTGTAGACGCGGTACGGGGCTGATGTGCCGGCCTCAAGGGCCAGCGTGAAAGCGCGCGCCAAGTCGTCGACGTGTACGAAGTCCCGGACCGCGTCGCCGTCACCGTTCATCTCAAGGTGCGGGTAGCGGCCGGCCGCCACCGCGACGGCCTTCGGGATGATCCGGCTCTCATCCGCGTCCCCCACCCCGGACACGGCCCCCGAGACGTTGAAACAGCGCAGGCTGACGGCCTTGACCGCGCCGGCCTCCGCCCTGGCCCGGAGCGCATCGTCGGCGGCGAGCTTCGACACCCCGTACGGATTGCCCGGCGCGGGCACGGTGTCTTCGCCGATGGGCTGTCGCACGGGGGCTCCGTAGACGGCCGCCGTGGACCCCAGGACGACCCTCGGAGCCGGACTCGGCGAGACGGCGGCCAGCACGTCAAGCAGTACCGCCGTGCCGCCGGCGTTCACCTCCTGATACTCCTCCGGTCGGTCGAACGATTCACGGACCCGGGTCAGCGCCGCGAGGTGGCACACACCCTCGACACCGTCGAGCGCCGCCGCAAGGGCTTTCCCGTCCCGGATGTCACCGCGGAAGGTCTCGAAAACCGGCAGCTCCGGGAGGGGAACGTCAGCCGGCCGGTGCGTGAGCGCCACGACCTCGTGGCCTGCCTCGGAGAGCCGTCGTACCACCGCATTGCCCACGAATCCGTAGGCGCCGGTCACAAGTACGCGCACTGCCCCACCTCTCAGCCCAGGACGAGCCCGCGGTGCCGCCGCGCCAGGTCGGGGCACGCGGCGGCAGCGGACGCCGCGCGTTCATTGTCCAGCAGGCATCGGGTGTCGGGTGGGTGAACTCGACACCGGCACTCCTGCGATCGGCCGGGCCGGCCAGGACAGGGCCCCTCAGAGTTCCGAGAGATCATGTCGGAGAAGTCGAGAAGAGGACGGGCGCTACGCGCACCTTCGACTACGACGACATCGCCGCGGCCACCGCGTCCTGACGAGGGTCGCGGGCGAGGTCCTGGTCGAGTGCGAGGTGCCGACGATGGTCGGCACGGGGATGCCCGGGATTCGCACGCTAACGTGACGGGCATGAGCTGCTTACCCAGCCTCTTTACGCCCCGGGAACCGGAACCGCTGGACGTGCGGTTCCTCTTGGGAGGCCAAGCGCCCGACCTCGCGAACGCCTACGAGGCCACCTGTCCGTACGTTCTGCGCGTCGGCAACCTGATCACCGCCCCCCAGGCCGACCCGGCGAAAAGCTGCCGGGCGGCACCCTGCGCATGCCGCTGGGTGCGACCAAGTGTGGACGCTGCCGCCCTGCCGCCCGCTCGTATGGCGGGGTGTCGGCACGAACCCTGTACCAGCCTCGAAGGGAATCCGATGCCCCCCAAGACCGCACCGTCCGGCCGAACGTACGCATCCCACTACGCCGACGTCCACGTGCTCGTACGCCGCGGCGATCACCTCCTGGTAGGGCGGCGCTCTGATCAGCAGCGGGTGTTCCCCGGCTGCTACCAGGTCCCCGCCGGACTGATGGAAGAGGGCGAGGCCGCCAGCTCGGCCGCAGCCCGCGAGCTGCGCGAGGAGACCGGCCTCGACATCCCGGCCGAGAAGCTGCGGTTCGTGCACCTCATGCACCACGTCTCGACCCATACCACCCGCACCGAGCGCCTGGCGTTCTTCTTCGAGGCCGACGACCCGGGCAGCGACGTCGTCAACACCGAGCCCGAGAAGTGCGACGGCTGGGACTGGCACCAGGCCGACGGGATCCCCCAGCCCACCGCCCCATATCTCGCGCTCGCGCTCCGGCACATCGCCGACGGCACCTCTTACAGCGAATTCGCCTGGACCGTCAGCGACACCGAGCGGTGACCGCCGGCCAGTACGAGACCCAGGACGAGACCCAGGAGGAGACCGCAATGACTCACCTGCCCCGCTTGCGCCCCGCAGGCAGCGCCCTCGTCGTCAAGAACGACCACGTGCTGATGGTCACGGGTGACTACCCCTGGCCCGGCTGCTGGTCGCTGCCCGGCGGCGGCCAGGAGGTGGGGGAGACCTTGGACGAGTGCGTCGTGCGCGAGCTGCACGAGGAGACCGGAGTCCGCGGCCGCGCCGTCGAGCTGATGCGGATCCGTGAATACCTCCCGGAACGCGACCCCGGCAGCGAGTCCCGGCCGTCCGGGTTCGTCAATCACCGCCTCGACGCGCTGTTCTGGGTCGAGCTCGTCGAAGAGCCCGCGGCGCTCGGCGGACACCACCTCGACGACTCCCAGACCGGCGTCGAGTGGGTGCCCCTCGTCAAGGCCGCGGAACTCCTGATGGTGCCCGCCACCATGCCCGCCGAGCTGGCGGACATGGTCCGCACCTACCAGGCGGGAACCTGGAAGTTCCAGTACGTGGGCCACACCCCCTGATCCGCACTCAGCGTGTCCACCAGGCGCTGCGCGACTCTCCCCTTGCCCCGCATGCGTCGAATCTCCAGGAGCGGATCCGGGCCTTCACCCGCACGCCGCTCAAGTCCCTTCCTCGCGAGGAGCCCCCGTTGCCGTACCCCGTCCGACTCTCCGCCGGCAAGGTTGTTCTGCGCGAGTTCGCCCCGTCCGATGTGGATGACGTACTCGCCATCATCGGTGACGACCGCGTCACGGCGTCACTGTCCTTCGACAGTCGCAGCCGCGATGAGGCCGTTGCCATGGTTGACGGCGCTGTATCGCGCGCGAAGCAAGAACCGCGCACTGAGTACTACCTGGCAGTGGCGCCGCAGGGTGATGAGAGCCGCGTCGTCGGGTTCGCCCGGATAGCTTTCGCAGGCGTCCAGGCGGGGAAGCTCGGCTACGCCATCGCAGCGGAGCACTGGGGACGCGGGTACGCGACGGCGGTGTCCCGGGCCTTGGTCTCGTTCGGCTTTGCCCAGCTGGGCCTCCACCGCATCAGCGCGGCCATCGGGCCGGAGAACACCGCGTCCGTCGCCCTGGTGGAGAAGCTCGGCTTCGTACGGGAGGGCGTGCTGCGTGATCACGTCCACACCAACGGGGCCTGGCGGGACAGCATCCTGTACTCCGTCCTCGTCGACGAATGGAGGCCGTGAGCAGTGCACGACCACCCGACCGCCCGCACAGGAGGACCGGCGCGGCACGTACAGCCGTGCATCCCCTGTGCGGTCGGGTTCGATGACGCAAGGGGTGCGCCCTCCCCGGGGGCGGTCAGGTGCGGGCGATGGCGAGGAGGTGGGCGGACATGTCGGTGAGTTCGGGGTGGTCGTCGCCGAGCCGGGCGGCGACGAGCGCGCCGTGTGTCATCGGCGTCCCGGTGAGGTCGGTGCCGGTGTGGCGTTCGATCGCTTTGACCATGGGCCAGCCGGGTCCTTCGATCCCGTAGACGTGGACGTTGCGGAGCCCTGCCTCGGTCAGTTCGTCCGCGAGGCCGGCGGCGGTGTGGAAGTAGGCGATGGTGAAGGCGGTGGTCAGTCCGGTCTGGGGGGCGGGGTGGTAGCCGGTGGCGAGGCGGTGTCGGACGCGGTCGGCGATGCCTTCCTCGCCGAGGGCGCCGGCGGCGGCGTAGTCGAGGAGCGGGGCGTAGCGGCTGATGGCCGCCGCGGCTACGAGCCCGCCGGGGCGTACGGTGCGGCGCGCCTCGGCCAGGGCGGTGAGGCGGTCGGTGCGGGCTTCGAGGTGGTAGAGAGGGCCGAGGAGCAGGGCGGCTTCGAAGACGCCGGCAGGGGCGCTGAGGGTGCGGGCGTCGCCGAGTTCGGTGGTGACGCCGGGGATGGTGGCGGCCTGCTCGATGTGCCCGGGGACGGGGTCGACCAGGTGGACCTCGTAGCCGGCTTCCGTGAGCCAGCGGGCGTGGGCGCCGGGGCCACCGCCGATGTCGGCGATCCTGCCCGGGGGTGGTGGCAGGTGCCGGCGTAGCAGCTCGCGGGTGCGTTCGAGTTCGAGGCGGCCGCTGGCGGAGCTGGTGAGACGGCCGCCCTCGTTGCCGTTGGCGTAGAAGTCAAGGATCTCGGAGTGGACGGGCGGGATCGCGGTCATGGCGGTCGTTCTCCTCTGCAGGCCCGAAGTTTCGAGCAGAGTAGGGCGGTTGGGTGTGTGATCGCCTTCGGGTTTTCGGGCTTGGGCGGTGTCCGGCCGGGGGTGTCGGCGGCCGCTGGGCGGGGCCGCCGACTCCTCCCCAACCGGCGGCCACGTCCTGGGTGGTGAGGTCGGCCCCGACGCGCTTGCCCCACCGCAGCCGGTCGGTGCCCCACTCGGCGGCGAGCGCGTCGAGGAGGAACAGGCCGCGTCCGGACGCGTCGAACGGCGCCGCCTGCTTCGGGATGGCCGGGCCGCCGGGGATCGGTCGATGACCGAGACCTGTACGCGATCCCCGCCCACCCGGACGGCCTTCACGCGGATCGCGCCGCGGCCGTAGTGAGCGTGCAGCCCCTCGCCCTCGGCCGGCCGGGGTTTGGTCGCCTCCAGGTCCGGCTACTGCCCTAAGGGCTGTCCCGTAATCCCCGGTGGATCAGCGCGCGGCGTCAGATGCGGTGCCTCGCAAGGCGGAGGGGCGCCCGCGTACTGGGCGTATTCGGGTGCTCCGACAACGCGGCGAGGTGCCGTAGCCGGCGTCGCGCGCCCGCCGGGGATTACGGGACGGCCCCTTAGGAAGGTCTTCCGCCACTCCAGGGGCGACATGGTCAGGGCAGCCTCCGCGAGGGCCTGCGCTGACGCCGTCTTGAGACTGGTCAACGACGTGTCGATCCAGTCCTGGATAGAACGTAGTTCACGGTCGTGAGTTCGCGCCGGGAACTTCCGGAGATGCCGCCCCCCTCCAGCGGGCGCTCCGTACGCTCCGCCAGGTCGTGCGCCAGCAGACCGGACGCTTGCGGCAGCCACGGGTGGGCCAGCCCGCGGAGCAGCGTGACCGGGTCCCAGCCGGTGAGCTGCCGGTCCCGCATGAACAGGTCGTCGGACTGCGGTAACGGGGTCCCGCCCAGCCAGTAGGCCCAATAGGTGCCCCGGCCTCATGCGCCCGCACGGTCCGCGGTGACCGCACCATCGCCGTCCTCGGGCATGGTGAGTCCGTCCAAGGGCTGAACACCCCCTCTTCAGCAAGGGCCGGTCGGCGCGCGGCCTTGCCTTTCGCGGGAGCCGCCGCGGCCGCGCAGGGGGACGTTCGCGTCGGTGAGGAGCCGGTGGATGGTGCCGTACGAGCGACCCGTTTCCTCGGTGATCTGCCGGATGGAAGCCTGGCGTTCGTCGGTGTAGGCGGCGATGACCGCCAGGTTGAACCTCACCCGGTCCTCTCCGGTCAGGTGCGTGCCCTTGGGCACGCGGGGCAGGCCGAGGACGGGCTCGGCGAGGGCGGACCCCGGGGTTCTCCGGCCGGCCCTGGGACGGTGAGTACGTGTGGAGGACATGGAGCGGCTCCTGGTCAGATGGTTGTTTCGGCGTGCGCGAGGTGCGCCGGCCCTGCTCGGTGTGGAACCGCACGGCGGTTGCAGCGGCGGTGAACGGGGGCAGGGCGGAGGCGATCACGTAGAGGGTGAAGAGGACTTGGGTGAGGCGGGAGGGCGTCAGTGCGAGCTCCCCACCGGGCGGGGGACAGCGAGCCGGAGGATCGAGTCGCACATCGCCACGTGGCTGAACGCCTGGGGGAAGTTGCCGACCTGGCGCTGTCGCGCGGGGTCCCACTCCTCGGCGAGCAGGCCCAGGTCGCTTCGGAGGTCCAGCAGCCGCTCCAGGAGCATGCGGGCCTCGTCGACGCGCCCGCTCATCGCGAGCGCGTCGACGAGCCAGAAGGAGCAGGCGAGGAACGCTCCCTCGTCGCCCTCCAACCCGTCCAGGCCCGGTTCGGTTCCGGCGGTGGGGTAGCGCCGAAGGAAACCGTCGGCGGTGGACAGCTCGCGCCTGACCGCGTCGATCGTGCCGATGACCCGCGGGTCGGTCACGGGTAGGAAACCCACCTGCGGGATGAGGAGCAGCGCCGCGTCGAGCTCCCGGGATCCGTACGACTGGGTGAAGGTGCCGCGGACGGGGTCGTAGCCGCGGTCGCAGACCTCGGCGTGGATCGTGGTGCGCAGCCTCCGCCAGCGTTCCAGGACGCCGGCGTCGACGGTCGCGCCGCCGGACTCGACGAGTGTGACGGTGCGGTCCACGGCAGCCCAGGCCATGACCTTGGAGTGCACGAAGTGGCGGCGCGGGCCCCGGATTTCCCAGATGCCCTCGTCAGGCTTGTCCCAGACCGACTCCAGGTACTCGACCAGCTTCACCTGAAGACGCGCCGCGGTCTCGCCCGGTCCGTGGCCGGCCTGCCGGGCGGCGTGCAGGGCTATGGCGACTTCGCCGTACACGTCGAGCTGGAGCTGGTGGGCGGCGCCGTTGCCGACGCGGACCGGGCTCGAATTCTCGTAGCCGGGCAGCCAGTCCAGCTCGACCTCGCCGAGGGACCTCTCACCGGCGATGCCGTACATGATCTGCAGGTTCTCCGGGTCGCCGGCGACCGCGCGCAGGAGCCAGGCGCACCAGGCGCGGGCTTCGTCGCGGTATCCGGTGCGCAGCAGGGAGGACAGGGTGATGGCGGCGTCCCGCAGCCAGGTGTAGCGGTAGTCCCAGTTGCGGCTGCCGCCGATCTGCTCGGGGAGTGAGGTGGTGGGTGCTGCGACGATTGCGCCGGTCGGTGCGTAGGTGAGCGCCTTGAGGGTGATCAGGGAGCGCAGGAGGGCCTCGCGGTAGGGGCCGTCGTAGGTGCAGTGCGAGCTCCACTGGGACCAGTACTTCTCGGCTGCCTCCACGGCCTCGGTGGCGTCGGGTACCGGCGGCGGTGGCTGGTGGGAGGGCTGCCAGCTGAGCGCGAACTCGACGCGCTCGCCCGCGCGGACGGTGAACTCCGCGTACGTCGTCCGGTCCCGGCCGTAGGTGCCGGCCGTGGTGTCGAGCCACAGGGAGTCGGGCCCGGCGATGGCGTGAAGGCGGCCGTCGGCGGTGGTCTTGACCCAGGGCACGACACGCCCGTAGCCGAAGCGCATCCGTAAGACGCTGCGCATGGCCACGGTGCCGGCGGTGCCCTCGACGATGCGGATCGCCTGCGGGGCAGCGCTTTCGCGCGGCGGCATGAAGTCGATGACCCGTGCGGATCCGGTGGGGGTGTCCCATTCGGATACGAGGATCAGGGTGCCGGGCAGGTAGTGGCGCCGGGCGGCGCTCGGTGGCGGGCGGTGACTGGGGTGGGAGGGGCCGATGCGCCAGAAGCCGTGTTCCTCCGTTCCGAGGAGGTGGGCGAAGACGGCGTCGGAATCGAATCGCGGCAGGCACATTGAGTCGATGGATCCGTCGCGGCTGACGAGCGCTGCGGTCTGCAGGTCGCCGATCAGTGCGTAGTCCTCGATACGCGCGGGCATAGGTCAGATCCTTCAGCGGAGCGAAGGCCGGCCTGGACGGCTCGGCGGACGCAGGTGGGCATGCGGTCGGTGGGGAACGAGTTCGGCGGTCCGGCGTCGGTACTGGGCATGGAGTGCGGCGATGGAGGTCGTGATCCCGTGGCCGGTCTTCAGGCCGGCGAAGCACCGGTCGCGCCGGCCGGCGCATCGCCTCTCTGCGGCTTCCAGGTCTTCCTGCGGGATGCCGAAGCGGGTGGCGAACTCGGCGGCCCACCGCCGGAAGCTCCTGGTGCGGTCGGTGAGGGTGGAGTCGAGGCCGAACAGAGCGATGGTCATGGCGAGTTGCTCCATGGGGCGTGTGTCCGTCGGAGTCCGGGTACGTCCGGGGCCGGCGTGTCCGAAACCAGGGGTGCCCCGCCGTCGGCCCGGTGGCCGTGGGCATTCATCGAAGACTCGCTCGGGCAGCTGTGTGTACCCGCCGGAATCCGAATCGCGGGCTGGGGGCGCCGATGGCGATGGGCGCCGTCTGGTAGCCCCGCAGGATGGGGTGCACGGCTTGCGTCGTAGGTCCGGCGGGCGCCAGGGTCAGGCAGTGGTCGGCGAGTGCTCTGAGCAGGGAGCGGGCCTGCATCAGCGCGAGGTGGCCGCCGGGGCACGCGTGCGGTCCGACTCCGAGTGAGAGGTGCTTGTCGGTGTGGGGCCGACGAAGGTCGTAGCTTTCCGCGGTCGGGCCCCACTTGCGGAGATCGCGGCCGGCGGCGCCCAGGAGCAGCCAGACCCGGTCCCCGGCTTCCAGCCGAACGCCGCACAGGTCCACTGGCTCCGTCGCGAGCCGGCTGGTCACCTGTATCGGGGCGTCGAGCCGGATCGACTCGTGGAATGCGGCCTCCGCGCGAGCCGGGACCTCGCGGAGCTGGGCCCATTGCTCGGGATCGCGGGCCAGCTGGACGATCGTCCCGGCCAGACCGAGGATCGTCGAGTCGATGCCGATGGTGGCGTAGGCAGAAGCAAGCGGGACGGCCTCGCTCTCATCGAGTCGCCCGCTGTCGACGGCCTGGAAGATCGCGCCCATCCATGACCCGGCACGCACGGTGGACCGGGCAGCCCGCTGACGGAGAAGAGCGGTCATCGCCCGCTCGGTGGGCATCTCCGCCCCGCCGGGGCCGTCGACCGCGCCAGAAGAGGAGAGGGACGGCCGGATCTTGTTCAGGGCGAGCCCTTGGGCGTCCTCCGGCAGGCCCATCAGGTCCATCACCGTGCCCGTAACCATCTCGCGAGCCAGGTCCACCGCGTCGAACCCGCCGTCGGCCGTACGCTCGGCAACCAGCCGGTCCGCCCTCTTCTGGATCGTCTGCCGCCGCCGGGCTACCGCAGTGGGCTTCAGCTGGCTCCTCAGGATGTGGCGCAGCCGCGTGTGCGCCTCATCGTCGACCGCCAGGACCGTCCCCGTGAGGAGTCCGGGCCTGCTCGGCCCGTGTTGTGCCGTGTCCTCGGTGCGGAACGCGTCCGGGGTGGCCAGGATCGAGCGGACTTCCTCATGGCCGGGGACGGCCCACACACCGTGGCGCTCCATACGGGTCACCGGGCCCAAGCCGCGCAGTACCTCGTAGAAGGGGTACGGGTCGGTGAGTACGCGCTCGTCGAAGAGGTCGAAGGAGGAGATGGGCACGGTGTCTCCGCTGCTCTCGGTCGGGGGTAGGCGCTAGGGGGTGTCGTGCCGAAGGCCGGGCGGGACGCGGATGGGCCTTGCTCCGCAGAGGAATTCGGTGGCTTCGACGGCAGTGTGTGAGGTTTCGCCGAAGGCCTCGGCCTCGGCCCCGCCCCCGCCGCGCCGTACGGGGCGGCGGCTCCAGGCGGTGTGCGACGGCAGCGTGACCGAATGGAGGACAGGCATCCACCCCCACCCCTCGGCCCCGGACAGGGCTTTCACGGGGTGTGCTCTCATGGGGCCTCCCTCCCTCACTCCTTCCAGGCCTACGGCGCCGGAAGTGTGACTTCTGACGACCGCCGGCGCTCTGCGGTGAGACGAGCCTGAAGCCACGACCGGATCTCCGGTATCGCTGGGGCGGTATCGCTGTGGCGATATCGATCTGCCCATAGCCTGGAGCCCAGAGTCAGGACGCGGACTGCCGACGAACGGGTAGCGAGTTGATCACGCCGAAGCGAGCATGCGGCCAGTGCGGTCGGACGATGAGCCGGTACAACCCCGGATCGCGTTGCGCCTCCTGCTCCAGGGCCGGCATCATGCCGCGCATCCCCGACCGCGCCTGGCGCGACGAGGGCGTGTACCGAGCCCTATCCACCTGGGACTTTGCCACTGTTCTCCGCCTGGTTCGACATCGCTCCGGTGTCTCCCAACAAGCGGTTCGGGAGCTCACGGGGCTCACCCAGAGCTTCATCTCCGAACTCGAGAACGGCCGGAAGCAGGTCGAGGGCAGGGAGGCGATCGTCGCCCTCCTCACCGGCCTGGGCGTACCCGCGGACCTTCGCCCGCTCCTTCTCGCCCCCCTCGCTCACGCCGACGCGGAGTGCTCCTCAGAGGCAGCTGACCCGGCTCTGCCATGGACCCCCGCTCGTATGGTGACGGCACTGGATGCCGCCGTCGGAGGTGCCATGATCGGATTGAACCGTCGAGGCGTGATTGCCGCCCTGGGAGGGGCGGGCCTCACACAGTACGTACTCCAGGCTGCCATCGCGCCGACCGAGTCGATCGCCGCCACCGCCCGAGAGGGGATCCGGGTCTCGGACCGACTCCTCGCCTCGCTGCAAACCACGACCGACGTTCTCCGGCAGGCGGATGCCAACCATGGCAGCGGGAGAATCGCGCGAACCGCGACCACACACCTGAAGGTTCTGCTGGGCCTTCTGAAGGAGGGCAACTTCAACGAGGCGACGGGCCGCCGCCTGGCCGCCGTGACAGCGGACACCGCGATCCAGACCGGCTGGTACCGGTTCGACAGCGGGGCACACGGCTCGGCACAGCACCTCCTCCTTGGCGCGCTCCGTGCTGCCCACGTATCGGGAGACAGCCGCCTGCGTGCCGGCGCACTCTCCTTCCTCGCCATTCACGGCTACTCCGTGGGTGACCCCCGAGATGCGGTCGCCGCCGCGCGCACAGCCCGCCAGGTGATCGCCGATCAGGACGCCCCTGGGCTCCACGCCATGCTGCTGACCCGGCAGGCACGGGGGCACGCCCGGCTACGAGAAGGCCGAGAAGCCCTTGCCGCTCTGGACGAGGCGGAGATGCTGTGCGCTCGTGGCCGCGGAGAGGACGACCCGCACTGGCTGTACTGGATCAACCCCGGCGAGATTCGAGGCCAGGCAGGCAGCTGTTATCTCGACCTCGGCCGACCTGATCAGGCCGCTGAAGCGTTCGCCGAGGCCCGGGGCGCCCTGGCCGTCGATGACCTGCGCACCCGCGCTCAGTTCCTTTCCCGTGCGGCAACCGCCCAGATGCGGGCCGGCGACGCCGACCGAGGATGCACCACCGGCCACGAGGTTCTCTCCCTCGTGGCCGGAGTCCGGTCCGCGCGGCTGGACGAGAACCTCTTCGCCATGCTCACCGAAGCCCGGCGGTTCGACACCACTGCCGTCGTCCGGGAGCTTCTGGAGCGCGGACGGAACGTCATGGAGGAACGGGCAGCGTGATCCTCGTTCTGTGGGACATCGACCGCACGCTCCTCTACACGGGCGACATCGATCGTCGTGTCTACAGGGAGAGCTTCACGGACGTCGTCGGCAGACCGCCGACAGCCCTGCCGGCCCGCGGAACAGGCGTCACCATGCCGCTCGCTGTACGCGAACTCCTCTCCGTGAACGATGTCCCGGCGACGCAGATCGACCGGTTCGCGAGTCGCATCATCGACCAACTGCCGCGAAGGCTTGAGGGGTACCGCGCGCTCATCGCATCGGAGGGCATCGTCCTGCCTGGCGCGGTGTACGCACTCCGCGCAGTGCGCGGCGCTGAGCTCCTCATCCCGACGGTGGTCACCGGCAACCTTCGGGGGAGCGCGGAGGTGAAGTTGTCGGCCCTCGGGCTGATCGACCACCTCGATACCGGCATCGGCGGATACGCGTCCGACGATGCCCACCGGCCCGCGCTGGTGGGCATAGCCCAGCGACGAGCTGCGGGCGCTCACGGCGGGCGGTTCCAGCGCGACAACACGGTGATCGTGGGGGACTCGCTGGAGGACGTGCGGACGGGACTCGAAGGGGGCGCCCGCATTGTGGCGGTCGCATCAGGAACGGCCTCTGCCGACGAGCTCCGAGACGCGGGGGCAGATCACGTCCTGGCGGACCTGACCGGCACCTCCGAAGTCCTGCGAGCCATCCATCGGCTCGGGAGCCGAAGGCCGAAGCCCCGCTGTCGGTCGTGAAGTCGCATGCCATTCGCCGGTGCCACGGTGATGTGGCGTCATCTGGGACCGAGGCGCAGGGTGATGCCGCTCGTGGCGGTGCTGTTTCCCGCGTCCGGCGATCGCCTGCACCCGCATCGGCCGCACTGGCAGAATCGGCCGCGACGAGCACGTGCCCGACTGACAGGGGGAGAGGTATGGCCGACGAACAGGAAGATCCGCGCGAGGTCGCACGACTGCGTTACCACCTCTACGTGGAAGCGCTCCGGGCCCGGATGCCCCAGGCCGGCTTCCACCTCCTCATGGAAATCATCCGGCTGTGGCTCGAGAACGGCGGTGGCACCGCCCGGATACAGATGGACGACGAGGAGAAGGCGCTCTTCACCGGCGAGGTCAGACAGGAGATGCTCACCCTGATGGGCCTGATCGGCGCGATGCAGCCCGGCCACGAAGACCGGGCGGAGCACGTTGTCGTCCAGCTCGGCGACAGCGAACACACGAAGGGCGCCATGACGCTGGTGCCGGCCGAAGTCGCCGCCGACCCCGAGCAACTGCAGGCCCGACTCGACAAGATCGACTCCCAGCAGCGGCAGCGGACCCTCGACCGCAAGGAAGTCGAGGCGATCGCCCTCGCCTCCGGGATGCCCCTGGCCGATCCCGACGCCGACACCTGACAGGCACATCGGTCCACTCGCCCGCACTGTTGCTCATCCCGATGTGGAAAGGCGCCGGCGGCGACAAGGACGCTGCTCGATCCCTCTGGCGATCTGAGCGGGGCGCCGCCACAGGGTCCGGACTGCCGTGGTGCGTGTCGCAGTCGGTAGAGAGTCCGGGTACGGGCAGTTCGCCCGTGTGCCGATGGGGGCGGCTGGTTCCCGTAAGACGGTGAGCCATGCCGGATACGCTGATGACTGGTTCGCGCAACCACCACGGAAAGGGACTGACCGTGACGACCGGTGCTGCCATCTCCGACTTCTACTGCAACCAGGCGCTGTCCGGCCAGGTCGCTGTCGAGACCGTCGCGGAGACGGAACGCGCGCTCGCCTTCCACCACACCAACCCTTCGTACCCGGTGCACATCGTGGTGATCCCGAAGGACCACGTTCCGTCGCTGACGAACCTGGGAAACGCCGACTTCAGCGTCCTCACCGAGGTCGTCGGTCTGGTCCGTGAGGTGGCGGCCCAGGTCGAGAAGGAGCACGGATCGTGCTCGGTCACCACGAACCTCGGGCTGTATCAGGAGTCCAAGCACATGCACTGGCACGTGATCTTCCGTGGCGAGACGTCCGAGCAGATCCTCGACGGTTACGGTCACCACGACCGCTGACGCCGGCTGCGCCGCAGGCGCCCTGACGGCCCGGCGGCCATCGTGATCTGTGCGATCCCCGGCCTGTCGTTCACGGCGGGGCGGCTGCCGTCCGCCGCAGTTCGCGCCGGATGGCCGTGCTCGCTTCGAGTCGTTCAGGGGACCAGGCGGGTGACTGGCCTCCCCCTCGCGGCCGCGTCCGCGCCCGTGGACAGACGCGAAAGCAAGGATGCACAGGCCCCCTTCTCCCACAGATCCTCGGTTGGAGTCGTCCGTGCTCGAACGCAAGAAGCTCAAAAGCCGTACTCAGGTCACCTTCGTCCTCCCCGAGGACACACCCGACGGGCCGGTGAGCGTCGTCGGTGACTTCAACCAGTGGGACCCTGCCGCGCACCCCCTCCAGTCCCGCGGTGACGGCACCCGCGCGGTCAGCGTGTCCCTGCCTGCCCGCAGCGCACACTCCTTCCGCTACCTTGCCGCCGACGACCACTGGTTCGACGACGACCACGCCGACAGCCACGACGGCACGAACAACCGCATCCACACCTGACGCTCGGGAGCCGGCGAGCCGGCGAGCTCGTCGAGCAGCTCTCGCGCCTGCAGTCCCACGCCGCCCACAGGCCAGTCCGTCCCGTGGCCGAGGGAAGTCGCCCGGGAGCAGCCCGGTCTCTTCGCATTCCGCTGCGGCATGGTCGGGCCGCGCACGAGAATGGGCGGATGGCCACCCTTTCACGCGCGAGCCAGGCCGCGAGTACACGCATCCGGCACGGCGGCAGGAGCATCACAGCGGGTTGCCGAAGCACGTACGCGACGCCGTTCACCGGCTTTCAGCATCCTCATACGCACAGGTTCTGAGGGCGGAGCCGAAGGCTCCTGAGCATGACGACGATGGAGGGGGACAGGTGGGGGATTTCCGGGCGGGGTGGGTGCCGGACCGGCTGCGTGAGCGGCGAGAGGCCCATGGCCTGACACTGGAGAAGGCTGGTGACCGCCTCCGAGAGGTTGCCGGGCAGGCCCAGTTGCGAGGTGTCCCCGCAGCGAGTCCTCAGACGCTGCGGCATCACGAGCAGGGCGAGGTCTACCCGGGACCGCACTACCGCAGGGCCTACTGCCTCCTGTACCGGGCCACGGAGTCGGACCTGGGCTTCCGGAACGCGCAGCCGGGCGAGGAGACCTCCTTCGAACCGACTCCGGGGGACGACCGTCCCAACAGCGCACATGTCCTGGCCGTCGAGCGAGCAGTCCGGCGGATCGGGCCCGGCTCGGACGGGTCCGACCATCTCGCGTTGCAGCAGCGCATTGTCGACGCGTGGACGCGCCGGCACACCGGCGGCGATCCGCATCGCCCGGTCCTGATCCTGGTCGGTGGATACGCCGGGTCCGGAAAGACCGAGCTCGCCCGCTTCTTCGTCCAGCTCACCGGATGGCCGCTGCTCGACAAGGATCCTCTCACCCGCCCGCTGGTGGAGCAGCTGCTGATCGCACTGGGCGGTGATCCGAACGACCGCCACACCGACCTCTACAGGACCCGGGTTCGGGCAGCGGAATACGACTGCCTGATGCGGTCGGCCATGGCCAACATCCAGTCGGGGATCAGCACCGTGCTCTCCGCACCCTTCATTGCGGAAATGACGGACCCCACCTGGATGCAGCGGCTGGCGAACCGGGCCGGCTCCCTTGGGGCCGACGTTTTCCCGGTGTGGGTGCGCTGCGACGAAGAGTCGATGCGGGAGCACATCGCCTTCCGCTCGGCCGACCGCGACGCCTGGAAGCTGCAGCGGTGGGACGAGTACATGGCCACGATCAACCTTGACCTGCGTCCGGCGGTGCCGCACTTGGTCGTCGACAACCGATGGGGCGCTTCTGTGAGTCTCGCGGACCAGGCCCGTCAGGCCATGGCTGGGATGTACGTGTAGCCGGCAGGAGGGTGCGATCCCGTACGGCCCGCCGACCACGGGCAAAGAGACAGTGACCGAGGCGCTGGTCACGCTCGACGGACGGTGCTGCCGGCTCGCGCGCCTCAAGGTCGGCTCGGGCAGCGTACCCGGACACGGGCCGAGGACCTGATCGTGGACACCACGGCGGCAGAAGGCGGCCCGGCTCGTGGGCCGACTGCCGACGCAGCCCCCGGTGGCGGCGACAGCACGAGCGTGGGCTACGGGCGGGCGTCGGCTGCCTCCTCCAACTCCGGGCCCCAACGCCAAGCACGAGCGGCCGTCTTGGCGACGTACTCGGGCTCCGCCGGATACGAGGAGCTGCGCCGGGAAGCGACTTCGATGAGCTCCTGATCGACGCCGTGCTCGCGGGCCATCCCGATCGCCAACGCCACGAGGCACCGCGATGCCTTCTGGAACGCGGTGTATGAGACTGCGCGGGGACGAACGGCATCCCCGTCACCGAACCCGAATGGACACCCGCAGCGCGGCTCCGAAGTCGGTCTGGCCCGCGCTCTGGTGGAGCGGTAGCGTCCGTCGGTGAGTCCCCTCACGGAAGGATGGCGCCGGCATGCCCGAACTCACCGACACCGCCAACCACGGCACCGGCAAAGGGCTGATCCTCGACTTCGCCGGAGTCCTTACCGCCGATCCGCGCCCCGTGCACCGGGCATGGTGCGAACAGGAGGGCCTGGCGCCCGAGGCATGGCGGGCGACGTTGAACGATCACCCGGAGGGCCGCCGTTTGTACGCGGCGCTGGAGGCCGGAACGATCGGCCAGGCCGAATGGAACACGGGCACCGCTGCGCTCCTGGGCGCGCACGTGGACCCGGTGGATCTCATGGGCCGGGCCTGGACGGGAGTGCCGGCCGCCACCCGCATGATCGCGCTCGCCCGCGCCGCCCGGCAGGCGGGCTACCGGCTCGCGCTCCTGTCGAATTCCTTCGGCCTCGACCCGCACGACCCGTACGAGCACGCCGGGATCTGGGATCTCTTCGACGTGCACGTCATTTCCGGGCGTGAGGGTCTGGCGAAGCCGGACCGCGGGATCTACCAGCTCACCCTCGACCGGCTCGGTCTGCCCGGCACCGCGTGCGTGTTCGTGGACGACCACCCCGTGAACCTGCTCCCGGCGCGGGCCCTCGGCATCACCACCGTCCTCGCCGTCAAGGAAGCCGACACGGTCGCCGAGCTTGAGGTGCTCCTCGGGGTCAGCGCGGTTCTCGGCGCCTGATCTGCGGGTTTCGGCCGCTGTCAGCTCTCCCGTCAGATGCTCTCGCGTCTCCCCGTACTCCGGGCCGCTCCTGGACGGCGAAGGGCCGGCGGCATCCCGGGGCGGGAGTGCTCATGGCTCGTGCGGGGCATGGAGCAGGCCATGGACGAGACGATGCAGGCGTGGGCGAGACAGGTGGCCGAGAAGGAGCTCAGCGACGTGCTCCCTCGGCGGTGGGCGCATTCACAGGGAGCAGGGGCGCGTGCCGCTGGGCTCGGTCCGGCCCTGGCAGGGGACGCCGCGCTGTTGGCTGCCGCGGCAGTGCTGCACGACGTGGGGTACGCGCCCAGGCTGGCCGGGACGGGCTTTCATCCGCTCGACGGGGCGCGGTTTCTCCGGGACGAGCATGGCGCTGATGAGCGGCTGGTGCGGTTGGTGGCGAACCATTCGTTCGCCCTGCTGGAAGCCGAGGAGCGCGGGCTGAGGGAGGTGCTGGAGCGGGAGTTCCCTCTGCTGGACGAGCCTCTGCTCGTGGACGCGCTCGTGTACTGCGACATGATGACGACGCCTGACGGGGAGCAGACCACCGCTGAGAACCGGGTGACGGAGGTCTTGGGGCGCTACGGCGCCGACAGCCTCGTGGGGCGGTTCGTCCGCCGGGCGTCGCCGGAGATCTTCGCGGCGGTGGCGCGGGTGGAGGCCGTGCTGGTGGCTCAGCCGAGGCAGGGGTACGTGCCGGAGAGATAGTCACCGATCTGCCGGCGCATGCTGGGGTGGATGTCGTAGTCGCCGAGGTCGGCCGCCTGGACGAAGAGGACGCCGTCGGCCTCGTCGTTGACCGTGGGTGCGCCGCCGACGGGCCGGCCGATGTACGTGTTCTCGTACTGCTGGCGGATCTCTCCGTCGGTGTAGGCGACGATGTGTTTCGGGTTGGTGTAGACGCCGAGGAATCCGGTGATCTCGGCGACGATGCCGGTCTCCTCCAGACATTCGCGCACCGCGCACTGTGCGGCCGTCTCGCCGATGTCCTGGGCCCCGCCGGGCAGGGCCCACTGGCCGGTGTCGCGGCGGCGCTGGAGCAGGATGGCGCCGCTGTCGTCGACGACGAGCAGGTTGCTCGCGGGGATGAGGGTGTTCGCCTTCGGTGCGGTGGGGTCGTCGTAGTACTCAGTCCTGCCCATGGGCGGCGGTCCCTTCCTGGTCAGGAGTCCAGGTCCGGGCGGCGGCCCAGACGGCTTCGAAGCTCCGAGCGTAGTTGTCGAACCAACCTGCGCCGTTGGCCTTCTTCAGGTGCAGGAGGGGGTTGGCGCTCGCCGGCCGGCCCCACACGTGTGGGTTGACCAGCAGGTGGTCGTCGTAGCGGAAGAGAGACGAGTAGAGCGTGGTGTCGTGGAGCCGAACCTCGCACCCGGCCTCGGGCAACAGCGGGCGGTAGTAGGTGAGAGAGGCACGGATCTTGGCGGAGAGGGTGTCACCGATGCCTTCCTCACGTCCCCGGATGGCCACTGCCTGGCCGCCCGGGTCACCGAAGCACAGGCGTATGCGGACGCCCTTGGCGGCACGATCGGCGAGCATGTCGGTGACCTGGGGGTTGGACTGGGCGAAGAACGTGCCGGAGAAGACGAGCACTCCGATCTCCTCCCGTGCCTCGTGCAGGAGGGTGAGCCACATGTCCCGGGGGACGTCGGCGCGGTTCTCGTAGATGCTGATCAGCTCGCCGCCCCACACGGCGCCGGGCCTGTTCGCGGATGGCGGTGGGGTGGGCCAGAGGAAGGATTCCTGCACCCGCAGGTGTTGGGCGGCCCGGAACCGGTGACGTCGGTGCGGCAGGCGACCGCCGAGCCAGCGACCGACGGTCTTGGGATCGACCTCGCAGACTTCGGCGAGCCCATCGGGGGAGACGCCGCGCTGGGCGAGTACGGAGTGCAGCCGCTCGTTCACAGGCCTCATGAAAGCGGGCCAGTGGTGATCCGGCAAGGACGTTTGGGGACGTTCTGTCAGTATGGGGATGGTTGTGGGGATCCGACGCTTGCGTCGTGCAACTCATCGTTCTGTGGGACGTCGACCACACGCTCATCGAGAACGCCGGCGTCAGCAAGGAGATCCATTCCGCCGCGTTTTCGGCGCTCGGAGGCAGCCCGCCGACGGGATCGGTGCAGACGGGCGTCGTCGGAGCGCCCGCGGTGCTGCCGGACCTGCCGGACCTGCCGGACACGGGACGGGTGATCACGCTTCTGGAAGGCTTCGCGGGCCGCTGAAAAGGACGTCCCGGGACGTCTTCGGGAACGTCCCCATACGCGGTGACACGCTCCGGCACTCTCGGCCACGATCAGGGCTCCGGCAAGGTGACCGGCTGAAGGGGGCCCACACGTGATCGGGGAAGTCACCGGGATCCGCAGGATCCGGATGCTGGACCTGCAACTGCTGTACCGCTGCACCTTCGAGTGCCAGGACTGCTTACACGGTGCACGGCTCCAGCACGCCGAGGCGTTCACCGCCGAGCAGGCAGCGAACCTCCTCACTCTCATGCGCGAGGAGTACGGTACCGAGGCCGTCGTCCTGCTCGGTGGCGAGCCGTTCGTCCACAAGGACCTCATGCGCGTCGTGCGACACGCCAAGCAGGAGCTGGGCCTTCAGGTCGAGATCTGCACGAACGGCCACCGGATCGAGCGCCCGCTCACCGAGATCGCCCGGTACGTGGACCTGCTGCGGATCTCTCTGGAGGGCACCGGCTCGGCCAACGGCCGGATCCGCAAGGTCGGCAGCTTCCGGAGCGCGCTGCGCGCCCTCGGCTTCGCTCGTGAGCTCGGTGTCCGCACCGCGGCGACCCTGACGGTCACCTCCCGCAACATCGACGAGGTGCCGTCCCTGGCCCGCGCCGTCCAGGACCTCGGTGGGCGCGAGCTCAGGCTGCACTGCCTGCAGCCGCTCGGCCACGCTGCCAACCACCCTGATCTCCTGATCGCCCACTCCGCCGCGTACGCCCGCCTGCGCGATCAGCTTCAGGAAGCACGGCTGGCCATCGAGGTGATCGTCGACGAGGACCGGTCCGAAGACGGCACCCCCGAGACCCGCACCCCCGCGGGCGCCCCGGTGGAGATCGAGCGGATCGAAGCCGACCCGCGCGGCGCGCTGACCATGTCCTGCACAGCCGTCGGCCAGGAATCCCACGCCTTTTGGTACGACAAGCTCGCCGACCGCATCGTCCATCGCCCCACCGCCACCGGCGAGTTCCCCCGTACAGTGCCCGACATGGTGTTCTCCCGTGCCTGACCAGCCCGGTTCGAGAGCAGCATTCCTGAATGCCCGGACGTCCGGGCGTCGGAGGACGACGACACATCGCAGCGAAGGCGGACCTTCCCCATGTTCGAGTGCTTCCGTGACGGCGCCGGCGAGGTCCTTGAGCGGCCGGACTACCTGGACGACTTCAGCCGCTTCCACGGGAGCGACATCCACTTCCTTGCGAAGATCGAGCGCGGCCAGACGTTCAAGGAGCAAGGATCGCCGAGCTGGGATGCATTTGCCTCCGGAGACTGGGCGGGCGCGTTGCGTCTGATCGAGACCGAGCGGGATTCGGTTGCCGAGTACTTCCAGGATGCTGCTCGACGCGGGCTGGCGTTCCGGAGGCTTCGTGTCGTCGAATTCCCCGTGACTGCGTACCTTCAGTGGGAGATGAACTCCTTCAAGCTCCGGTCAGAGCTGGGTGAGGAGATCCGCGTACTGGACGCGCGGGCGATCGCCGACGTGGAGCGCGACGGCCCCCTGCCCGAGGTCGTCGTGCTCGGACATTCGGTGATGTACTCCGTGATCTACGACGAGGAACTGAAGGGTGCAGGCGCGCGCCGGTTCCTCGATCCCGAGCAGATCGAGACGACGGTCACCGAGTTCGAGTGTCTGTACCGCAAGGGCGAGGAGTTCTCGGAGTTCTTCAAGCGGGAGATCGCCCCGCTCGGACCGCCCGCCGTCCACTGATACGCCCCGATCCCATGGCTCAGGTGGCCAGATCATGTGCAGTACTTGCCTCGGCAGCCCTGAGGCAGGCAGCGTCGGAAGAAGAGGGGACCTCTGGTCCCTGCCGTCTGGGCGATGGGTCGGTGATGTGGGTGGCTCTCGATCGACGCTTGCTCCTGCGCAGCGGTGTGGGTCTCGGGGCCGCTGCCGCAGTCGGTGCCGGTAGACCGGCGGCAGCCGCAGCGTCAGGCGCTGTGCCGGGTGCAGTGCGCGGAGTTCGGAACGCGACGACGTACGAGGCGACTCCGGTGGAGTACCTGCGCCGTGCACGGTGTCTGCTGATCGACAGCGACAACCTGCTGGGACCGCGCCAGGCACTCAGCGCGGTGCGCACCCACATCCAGGTCATCCAGGAATTGCGGCGAGAGGCCCAGGGCGCGGACCGGCGCGACCTGATGGAGCTCCAGACCCAGTACGCGGAATTCCTGTCCTGGCTCTACCAGGACCTGGGCGACACCAAGGCCGCGTCCAGCTGGCTGGACGCTGCTCTGCACGGGTCGCACACCGTCGGCGGCGGAGACCTGACTGCGTACGTCATGGCTCGCAAGGCCCAGCTCGCGGCGGACAGGGCAGACCCGGCCGGCGTCGTCGACCTGGCCGGGGCGGCGCAGCGCATGGCGCGCCCGCGCAGCCGGCCGGCCGCCGTGGCGCGGACATACGAGGCGTACGGGTACGCGCTGCGCGGGGAATCCGCCGCGAGCGAGCGGGCCATCGACGACGTCCGCAACAGCCTCGATGGCATCTCGGCAGACCCCAGCCCGTGGGGCGCATGGCTGAACTCCTCGTATGTCGAGATCTACCGCGCCCAGGGTCTGGAGGCTCTGGGCAGGCACGATCAGGCAGCAGACGCGTTCGCCGCCGCGATTCGGCTGCTGCCCGATGGCTACGACCGTGACCGCGGCGTCTACATGGCACGGCAGGCCGTGTCCCTGGCCGGAGCCCGGGCCCCTGAGCACGCTGCTGCGATCGCCATGCACGCCCTGGCCGTTGCCGAGGTGACCGGATCAGGCCGGATCATGACTGAGCTCGCCCGTTTGAACCAGGCGCTGATGCGCTGGCATCACGTACACGAGGTCGCGGAGTTCCGCGTGGCCTTCGACGCCGGCCTCTGCCCCGCACCGGAGATGGAGTCCTGAGATGACCGCCCGCCCGTATGTCCTTCTGTCGGCCGCCACGAGCGTCGACGGCTACCTGGACGACACAAGCAACGACCGGCTGCTTCTCAGCAACGCGGAGGATTTCGACCGTGTCGACGAGGTACGCGCCTCCTGCGACGCCATCCTGATCGGCGCGACCACGATGCGCCGTGACAACCCTCGGCTCCTGGTGAACTCGGAAAGGCGGCGCGCGGTCCGTGTAGCCGAGGGGAAGCCCGCCTTCCCCCTGAAAGTCACGGTCACCGCAACAGGCGACCTGAGCGCCGACCTGAAGTTCTGGCACCATGGAGACGCGAAACTGGTCTTCACGGTCGACGCCGCAATCGACAAGGTGAAGGCGGAACTCGGCCATCTCGCCGACATCGTCAGCACCGGACCCGAGCTCGACTGGGGGCAGGTCCTTGACGAGCTCGGCCACCGCGGCATCGGCCGGCTGATGGTGGAAGGCGGGGGCACCGTCCACACCCAGCTCATGTCGCAGAACCTCGCCGACGAGGTACATCTCGCCATCGCCCCCCTCCTGGTCGGCGAAGCCGCCGCCCCGAGGTTCCTCGGCTCCGCCGACTACCCTGGCGGCCCCGTCGCTCGGATGCGCCTTCTTGAGGCCCGGACGATCGGCGATGTCATACTCCTCCGATACGCTCCGAAGGAGCGCTCCTGATGAACACCGCTTCCTCCGTAACCCACGCCCGGGACCTGTACTGGATGCGCCGGGCGATCGACCTTTCCAAACTCTGCCCGCCTTCCGAGGGCGCCTACTCAGTGGGTGCTGTCATCGTCGGCGCCGACGGCACCGAGCTCTCCCACGGATACAGCCGGGAGACGGACGTGCACGTGCACGCGGAGGAGTCCGCGCTGGCCAAACTCCCCCAGGGTGACACTCGATTGGCAGCCGCCACGATGTACAGCACGCTGGAGCCCTGTTCGCAGCGCCGGTCGCGGCCGCGGCCCTGCTCGCAGCTCATCCTCTCGGCTGATCTTCCGCGCGTCGTCATCGCGTGGCGCGAGCCGGCCCTGTTCGTCGCCGACTGCGTCGGCGTCGAGCGGCTGGCGGAAGCAGGGGTCACCGTTGTCGAGCTGTCCGAGCTGGCATCGGAAGCCAAGGCCGTCAACTCGCACCTCGGGAACGGCCTGCTGGGGTGACCTGTCCGATGAGGACCGTCCCCGCAAAGGCTCCGTCCCTTGCCTCTGCTCCCCCTCAGGGATGACGGGCCGCAGCTGCTTTCGGTAGACGCGCTCGTGTCAGCACGCAGCCCAACCGTGTTCCGCCGGCCCATGGTGCACGATCCACCTACCGTCAGAGCCGACGCACAGGCCGTCGATGGCCTCTCCGGTCGACGGATCGACGGCAACGCCGTCGGCCCGGACGTGTTCGGCCTGTGCCAGAGCGGGGTGCGCCGCGACCGTACCGGCGGGGCGCCGCCTCTGCAGGCGCCTCGCCTGCTCGCGACGCCAATGGGCCCGTTGGGCCGCATGCCGCTGCCGGCGGCGCTCGCCGACGCCTGCGGTGCCGAGCCGGGAGGCAGCCTCCACCCAGTCGAAGCCGGGCTCCTCGGACGCGGTGGTTCGAATCCCGATGCCTGCCAGGGCGGCCGGGGCGAGTGTGTAGACCTCGCCGGCCTGTTCGACGAGCCCCAGGTTCTTGAGCTTGTTGAGCTGGCGGTAGGCCGTCGGCCGGGAGACGGAGGCGCTGCCCTGGAGCTCCGTGATGCTCTGCCCGTCGCGTTCGGCGAGGGCGGCCAGGAGGGTGAGCCCACTGCCGCCGAGGCCATGGTGGGCGAAGGCATCGAGGCGCATCAAGCGGGCGGCCGCGTGTGAGTCGATGTCGGCGCCGGTGTCGCCCTGTCTCATGGCTGGGCCACTCAGGGCCCCCCCAGCCTGCGGCCCTTCGGGGGTGGACCGGGGGTGAGACGCGGTGAGGGAGAGGGGGGAGATGAGCATCCAGCGGGCGCCTTCGGTGGGAGAGCCGTGGTCGAGCCGGCGC
The DNA here is from genome assembly GCF_042894785.1 of Streptomyces sp. NPDC001502. Taxonomy (NCBI): domain Bacteria; kingdom Bacillati; phylum Actinomycetota; class Actinomycetes; order Kitasatosporales; family Streptomycetaceae; genus Streptomyces; species Streptomyces sp. NPDC001502. Next base: position 11,483 of record NZ_JBIAVW010000016.1, on the reverse strand, counting down.
AGCAGTCTGGCGTGCTGGAGGCGCCCGTTGGAGTTGTGCACGGTCGTCCGGCTGCACCCCATGCGCTCGGCGAGGTCGCGTTCGGACACGGTGTGGTCCCAGCTTCCGGCCTGGGCGCAGATGTCCATGCGGGCGATGAGGTTGCGCAGGTCGGTCTTGCCGGCGATGCCCTTCCAAGAGGTGCGTTCTATTCGGGCGCGGAGGGCGGCCAGGGCGGCATGGAAGGCCTGGCGGGTGGTGATCGGCTCCGTGTTCTGTACGTACTGCTGTGCGCCGACCCAGGCTCTCTGGAGCCACGCGGCGGCCCTGTCGTAGCCGCGGCGGTGCTGGAGCATGCGGGCGTACTGGCCGGCTTCGTACGGGCCGTCGAGCAGGACCTGGAGGAAGGACGCGCGGCTCCACCCCACTCGGACGGCCTCGGCCGCAAGGGCCCGGGTCACGGCCCAGGCGTGGTCGGAGGCAGCCGTGTTCTTCCCGCCGCGTTGAAGGTTGCCGGCGGCGTACGCGTCGTCCTGGTCGCCGAGGACGAGCAGCTTGTGCATGCGTGCGGACAGTGGCGGCAGTCCGGCAAGGAGCCCGGTCCGCTGGTGTGGCCGATGAACGGTTGCGCGGTCCCATGCGGCCGCGTCAGCGGGAACCCTGGACAGTGAGGGCTGCAGGGGGCGCGGTGCGGGCACGGCGCGGTGCCTGGTCTCGGGGCATTGCGGGGATGCCGGTGCCGCCGGCCGAGCCCCGGCGGCGGGGAAGGTGGCTGGGGGACCGGTCATGGTCACGCCGCCCCCGCACTGAGCCGAACCGCCGCGACGGCCGAGGCGCGCGGGTGGCGAAGCCGCACCCTGGAACGGACTGGAGGGTCGGAGTAGAGGATATAAGTGGATGAATTGGACAGGGTTGAGTGACAAAGGGCAGCTGTCTGCTGCATCATGAACGTGATCCGTTCCCGGTGTCGTGGAACGTCAAAGCCCCCTGGCAGGGGCGTGAGCTCCGGAGTGGGAGTGATTTCGCCCGGCTCCCTCTGCTGGGGAAGCCGGGACTCGCCCGACCGGCAAGTCGGGCGATGGCGAAAGGCCGGCGGTTGATGAGGTGGTGGCTCACCGCATCAAACGCGAGGCCGGGCCCGGCCGGCTGTTCAGGCAGCGCCGGGCCCCGGGGGAGCTAGGTCATCGGATGCTCCCCACCACGTTCTGGCCTGCCGGCTGACACTTCGTCCTCCTGTGGCGGATGTGGCATGCGCTGAGGCCTGCGCGGGCGCGCCCCCGCCGACGGATCGTTCGGGCGTGACGGGGTTGCCGCTTCAACTGACGCGAGCACGGGGGCGCCGCACGGGTCACGCGGCCTTGGTGGCCGCGAAGCGGGGGCGGGCGATGACGACGCTGGTCTCGACGGCTGCCAGTACGGCGTTGCGCAGCAGCCGTCCGTAGGCGACGAGAGCGTCGCCCCGGGTGCGATGCGGCGCCAGGATGCTGACGGCGGCGACCACGCGCGGCTCGGCACCGGGAACGGCCGGGGCGCCGGGCAGGCGCCGGACAGGCGTGGAGACCAGGTCCCACCCGGGCAACGGCGAGTCGGTGACTGCCACCTGTGCGGATCGGATCCGGCGGAGGTCATCGCGCAGGGGCACGTCCTGACCGGCGAGGTTGGCGAGCATGGCCAGGCCCGGCGCGTCGGAGTCGAGCGGGGCACGGCAGAGCTGGTCGACGGCCTCGGGGACGAGGGCCAGTTCGCGCCGGAAACGCGGCCCGGACGTGCCGACGGCGGAGATGCACAGACGCTCGCCGCTCACGGGGGAGTAGGTGTGCAGCAGCACCACCTGCTGGGTCCGTCGGTGGATCCCCTCAAGGAGGAGGGCGGCGCCCAACAGGGGCGTGGTGCTCGGGTGCACCAGTCCGGCCGGCGCTCCGGTCGGGGATGCGGGGGCGGGGCGGAGCTCCCAGTGGCCGTAGTGGGGCCGGTGGCACAGCTGCGCTTGGAAGAGCTGGCGCAGGCGGCGATGGACGTCTGAGTCGTCCAGGCCGGTGCGGTTGGCGATGGAGCGGAAACTGTGCGGCCCGGAACCCAGTTCCATCAGGGCGTGGAGGACCGCGAGCGTGCGGTCGCGCTCTCTGCGCTGATGAGCGTTACGCGAGCCGACGTCCATGTTTCCTCCCGGATGCGCCAAATCAGCACGTCAGCCAGGGCAGTTGGTGCTGTTGGTCTGTGTGCACGATCTTTACCGGGACATGCGGCACCTTGGCCAGGAACACCCTCTTCCGGAAAGGGGTCTTCCTGTGGCAGATCGTGAGGCATCTCAGCGGAAATGGGCCGGAATCAAGGAGTATCTCCGGATTCTCGGCTGTTGCTCAGAGTGACCCGTGAAGAAAGTCTTCACGACCCGATCGGGCGATTTGTCGATAGATGGTCGGTGCCTGGCACGCGTGTTGGTACTGCTCGGGAGGGGCGCGCCGCACAACGAGCACGCGGGCAGCCTGAAGAGCCGACTCCGGGCGAGACAACGCGATGACCACAGGCACGGCTAGGCCGTCTCATCCGGCAAGATCCGGAAGAGACGGCCTCGGTCCGCCCCTGCACCGCCATGCCGGTCCGGCGCCGGGTGGGCCTGTCCTGATCAGTCCAGGTGCAGGTGGTACCTGCCCGCCTTGGCGTCCGCGAAAAGAGTGAACTGGACCTGAGGCGCCGCAGCGCCGTCGTCGCCTACGAGCTCCACGGGCTCGGCGCCGACGAGCATGAACTCCTCGTACCCCTCGAACCTTCCGGGCTCGTCCGCGACCCCGATGTGGATGGGGGCGTCGTCGGCAACCTCGGCGAGAGCGGAGCGCAGCCGACCCGCTGTCCAGACGTGCGGCGCGTGCTCGAACATGTCAGCCATGCGCTGAGGCTAGCGGCGCGGATCAGGCAGAATCGGGTACGCCGCGCCGACGAAAAACAGCCGCCTCCCCAGGGCGCGCCCCTCGACGATTCGGCCCCGAGCGGCCGGAGCCCCATGTGCCGGAGCACGGCCCCCGTCGCGGCCCTGGTGGCCAGGGCCGCACCCCGTGCAGGCGACGCTACTCGTAGGGCAGGCGGACGCGCCCCCGGATATCCAGAGCGGCACCGGCGGGCCCGTACGGCGCGGGGTGGGCACCGGGACCGGCTGAAGGAAGCGCTCGGCGCCCGGCCGGCGCCCGGCCACCATGCCCGGCGCCACCTGGGGGCCGAGCCGAGCCCCCACCCGGCGGAGCTCCATCGGTCTTCCGTTCCGGCGGCAGGGCTGCCGCCGGAACGGACTCAGTTCGCGGTGCGCCTCGCGCTGCCGGCCGAAACGATGTCGCGTTCCTGCTGGGTCAGGGGCGGACCGGTCAGCGGAGGGTGCTGAGGTCCCAGGGCGGCGGCCAGCAGGGCCCGAGGCCTCAGGAGATGAGTGGAGGGCCTCTCCAGCGACGTCACGTCGGTGAACTCCTTCGTCATCGTGAAGGATCCGCAGGACGTCCTCAGCAAGTGATCCACGTAGCGGGCGAGCAGCTTGTCGGTCACACTCGGGGCCACGCCTTCGACACCTGGATAGAAGACGTCCTGTCCGAGGGCCAGATTCCAGGCTCCGGACACCGGCCGGGCGATGGCTCGCTGGACGCGGCGAGCCAGGCCGGTGCTCGTGATGCCGTGGTCCTCGGCCATCGACTGAAGCGCGACAGCCCCTTGCGCTGCCACCGACATGCCATGGCCGTAGATCGGGTTGAACCCTGCGACGGCGTCGCCAAGGACGACGAACCGCTCAGGCCACTGCCGGATCTTCTCGAAGTACCGCCGTCGGTTCCGGGTACTCCGGCTGATCTTCACGCCGCTGAGCGGCTCAAGGTGCGAAATGAGCTCGCCGACGATGGGGTGTCGCAGCCTGCGGGTGAACTCGACGAAATCCTCAGACCGGTCCGTGGGCTCACCGCCTCGTGTCCCTGCCGCCGTCACCAGCCACCGGTTGCCTTCGATCGGCAGGATGGCGGCGCTCTGTCCCGGCCGCGATGCCCGGGAGTCTGCCTGCACATTGACGACGGGGAACGTCTCAGCCCCTTCCGGCGCACGGAAGAGGCGGCTGGCGTAGACCAGGCCGAGGTCGAGGGTGCGCTCCTCCGGGCCGGCTACACCGAGTTCCTCAAGGAACTGGGGGGCTCGGGAACCTCTCCCTGAGGCATCGACGACGAAGTCGGCCTCCAGGACCTGCTCACGGCCGTCAGCGTCGCGCACGCGCACGCCGAAGACGCGTGCAGCGTTGCCGACCAGGCCCACCGCACGGGTGCGCGGGAGCACCTTCACCTCTTGATCGGCCAGCACCCGGGTGCGGACCACGAAGTCGAGCAGATCGCGGCTGCATGCGATCAGGAAGTGGGTCTCCTTGCGCCAGCGCCGGAACCAACCCTGCGCACTGAGTCCGACCATGCCGGTGGGGATCGGGATGCGCCGTGCACCGGCGGCCAGCCAGCAGTCGGTGATCCCTGGCATCAGGGCTTCAGCCGCGTGGACACCACCGCTCCACAGAAGGTGTATGTGTCCTGCCTGCGGGAGCCCCTTCCGTGGAAGGGGACCGTCAGGAAGCTCATCGTTTTCGACGACCAGGATCTCGTCCACCGCGCCGCGCAGAGCCGCTGCGGCGAACATCCCTGCAAGGCCTCCTCCCAGGACGATGGCCCGGCGTGCGGTCGCGCCCGGGGAAACATTCTTGCGGTCGATCATGTGACTGCTCTCTACCAGGCCGCCGTGGGCGGAATTCGTCATCAAGAGGAAGCAAGGACTGCTGCAGAGTCAAGGGGGGCCTTGCCCTTTCGGCTCGGTCCGGTGGGCCGCGGCCTCGTCAGTGACGAAGCGCGGGGATCTCATGCCGGCGAACGACGGCGACTTCGAAGCTCACTCCCGGCCGGCCGTGGAGGAGGAGAGACACCGCGCTGCGTCAGCTCCGGGAACTGTCTCCGGGCCACGATCGCGCAGGGCGTCGGAGAGGAGAAGAAGCCCCGGGCCGTCATCGGCGACTGCTCTCGCCGCGCCCGGACCGAGCACCGGAACGTCACCGTGGCCGGGTGCGTGGCGAGCTTCGAGGGCTGCGACGACCATGGCTGCTGCGGCTGTCGCCGCGGCGCGCTGCTCGGTGGCGCCGACGGCGACGGCCTGGGCACGGGCCTCGGCGCCGATCTGCGAGTTCAGGGGCAGCATGGCCAGGCCATCCAGAATGTCGGATGTCCGCTGCAGGTGCCTCTTCTCAGGTGAGGACCACCAAGGGATGCGCACGGTCCCATGGGGAGCCACCCCGCGGAGGTACACCCACAGCGGCGCGAGCCTCTTGTACTCGCTCCAGCTCCGCCATTGACGTGTCAACGACTGGCTGATGGCCGGCAGGGCAAAGCCGACCCCCTGGCAGAACGTGGACAGAGCGGCGAGAGGCGGTGCGACCGAGGTGCTGAGGGTGTCCAGGTCATGGCCCGCCCACCGCGCGCCCACGGCGATCGCCTTGCACGCGTCGTAGCCGAGGTTCAGCAGCGAGCCGGCCACGATCAGCAGGAGGCCCGTGCGCAGGACACCAGTGACGTCGTGAGACCACTGCCAGCACAGGGAAGCGAGCACGACCGTGGCGAAGGCATGCGCCAGCACGTACAAGACGATCATCTCGCGCAGAAACGGCTCTGCCGCGTAGTACGTGTCGAAGTCACGCAGCCGCTCGACAGAAGCGTCACCGAGAGCGAACAACGTGAACAGCGCGACCATGACCAGCCCGTAGCCGCCCAGGCACCAGCGAGTGGCGACGACCCTGCGCCGCTCCGACCCGCCCCGCCAGGTGATCGCCAAGCTGATGACGGCCGCACTCGCCGCAGTGAGGAGGCAGTACACCAGGGGGGCGGAGAAGTTGGTGATGCCGACGAAGGCATTCACCCTGGCGATGGTCGGCGGGGCGGCGAAGAAGAAGACGACTCCACCCAGTGCGAGGACGACAGAGACGGACCGCAGCAGCGGATCCCGCCAGTTCCTGATGAGTGCGGGGAGCCTGAGTACGGACGCGAGGACCAGGAGGCCGACAGGTATGAAGTAGAACTCACCCGGCATGCGCAACCCCCTGCGGCTCGGAAAGCCCACAGCGTTGCCGGGCTTGAAGAATGGACGGGCGGGGACCGGTCCGACGGCCCGGCGAACGCCTGCCGGCCTTGTGTGATCGGGACGGGACGGGCATGCTCTCGCCCCTAGCCCTGCACGGTCAGGCGCACGACCGCACCGACGGGGGAGTGGCGGCAGAGTGCCCTTGAGATCCGGGCAAGGTCGAGAGCATCGCCACCGGGGCCTTCCTGAAGTGCCTCGGACGAAGCGATCACCTGATGCCCGGGGTCGGCGCGCAGAGCCTCCTTGGCAGCCGTGAGCATGATGGCGTCGGCGTAGGCCTCCGCGTCCTGCAGCGCTGCGCCGCTCGCCAGCGCGTCGGCCCGGGCAGCGTCCCTGAGCGCACGGTCGAAGTAGGGATTGAGCGTGAGGAATCCGTCGTGGATATCCGATTCGCGCTGCAGTACCCGAACGCCGGGCGGCGCGAACACGGAGATTCGCGGGCTCTTGTGGTCCGGCGCGAGGTTCTGCAGAAGCCGCCAGAGCGGTCCAAGCTCCTTGTGCCGCTTCCAGTCCCACCACGGCCCCTTCAGGCGCTGAACGACGAGGGGAAGACCGAACCCGATCGCGACGAACGGGGAAGCGACGGAAGCCAGAGGGCGCGCGACGTCGGTACTGAGAAAGTCCCAGTCGTACCCCGCCCAGCGAGCCCCGACGGCCGAGAACTTGCACACGTCGTAGGCGACGGTGACCAGGTAGCCGAAGACCATGAGGTACAGACCGATGCGCAGCTCACCGTCCACCTCCCGGGACCAGCGCCGGCACAGGGAGGTCATGACGAGTGACGACGCCGTGTGAGCCACCAGATAGAGGACGATCATCTCTCGGATGTACGGGGTGTTGGCGTAGTAGGTGTCCAGGTCACGCAGCCGCTCCGCGGGAGCGCTGCCCAGGGCGAAGAGCCCGAACAGAGCGACAATGACCAGACCGTACGTGCCGATGCACCAGCGAGTCGCCTGGCGGATGCGATCCGGTGAACCTCCCCGCCAGTTGATGAGCAGGACGATGCAGGAACCGCTGAAAGCCGTCAAAATGCTGTAGACAAGCGGGGCGGCAATGTTGGGGATGCCCGTGATCTCGTTGACTTTGGCGATCATCGGGATGGAGCCGAAGAGGAAAACCCCTGTGGCCGTGAGGAGCAGCATCGCCACGGCACGCAGCAGCGGGTCCCGAGGGTTTTTGAGCAGGCCGGGCAGTCTGATGAAGAAGGCCAGGGCGCCGAGGAGAGCGGGGCCGAAGAAGCTGAGGTCGGACACTCTCAACTGCCTATGTTGTGGTAGCTGAGTGCGGCCGCGATCCTGCCCTTGGTCGTACCGCGGTCAGGGGCATCGACCCCCTTGGTCACGAGCAGGTGACGCACGCGGTGTGCCAGCTCCAGCCCGAACAGCTCGGCGCTGTCCTCCTGCTCCTGAGCGTTCTTGACGCCGGCGCCGTCCTGACCGGTGAGGGAGGGGCTCTGCCGTCCTGCGATGGCCAGGACGGAGGAGACGACACCTTCGAGATCGGCGTCGTGCCGGAGCAGGCGTGCCGCGGCCGTACCCTCGGCCACGGTCCTGTGGCAGTGACCCAACTCAAGGTGCCGAAGCTCATGGCCTGTGATGATGACCTGGTGCTCCGGTGCGGTCTTCCGTTCGACCACGATCAGGTCCCTGTCCCCGAGGTTCAGGGCGAGGCCGCTGGCCGTGCCCGGCGGGAAGGGAGTGGTCCGGAACTCGATCGGCCTCTTCCGGCGTTTGCCCATGACCTCGCACAGTGTGAGGCAGAGCAATTCGGAGGTCACCGGAGCCTCCAGATGGCGGACCCCGAGCACCAAGCCACTGACCGACTTACGCATGCCCTGCTGCCTGAACATCACTTCTCCCCGATAGGACCCTTTTCCGGCGGCGAGGAAGGTCTGCTCCCCGTGTTCCGCCGACAACGTCTCTCCCCCGTCGCCACACATCCGCCGAACTCTAGGGGGTGTCCTGCCGATCAGGCCGGGCCCGCGGGGTCTGGCACCGCGAGCCCGGCCTGATCGGCAGGACACCCCCTAGGGACCGGACGTCTCACCGGCTACGGCGTTCCGGGCGGCGCCTGTCTCGGCTGCGGACTCGGCCATGAGGTTCTCGATCATCCTGAGGACCCTGTCGCGGTGGTCGTCCGTGGGAAGCAGCGCTGCCCGGGCCGCGATCCCCTCCACGCCGTGCACGGCGAGCATGGTGGCGAGGGTGGGCGCGGGCTGGTCCTGCTTGGCCACCTCCTTCAGCAGACTCATCTCCATCAGCAGGAGCGCACTGTTGACGGCGGCCGCGTCTTCGGACATGAGGAAACCGGCAGGCCGGCCGAAGAAGGTTTCGATGAGCGCGCAGTGATCCATGGTGGGTTTGCGCTCGCCGTTGGCCAGGGCGTTGATCTGCTGGCGCGAGATGCCGGTCTGCCTCGCGATGGCGGCCTGCGAGTGCTTGCGTTTGTTCCCCTGTACATCCAGCGCCTGGATCACCTTCAGCCGCTGCCTGAACCGCTCCTGACGGTTCGGCTCGCCGGCGGACTCTCCTCTGAGGAGCGACTCGACGACCGCGGTGGGAACCCCCGTGGCGAGGTGTAGCTCGCCGGCGTTCAGGACCTCGTCCCGCGACCGTCCGAGTTTGGCCGCCAGGTCGATGACCCTCTCGGCTGTGGCTGTCAGTTCGCGCACAGCGGCTTCGGGCCCCGAGGCCGACGAGGTTTCAGTCACCGATCAATCTCCTAGATGGCGCGGGGATTGCTCCGCATGTGGTCGGGTCGCCCGGAGGCTAACGCTGGGCCTGTCCTGCGACCCTAGCCTGCCACAGTTGTGGCAGGAAGAGGAGAGTTCGAGGCCCGAAGAGACACGATCGTTGACAGATACGCGTCTTGAGTAGCAGGATCACCACAGGAGGTGAAGATCGAGAAGCCTCCGAGCGTCGTGGTGCTCGACGTTCGCCTCTGCCAACGGACGATCTGCCGGGCCGTCAGCAGGGGGCGGGTGGAGTCGTCATCTGCCCAGTCATCGACGCGCCGCCGCCTGACTGGCATGACCCTGCCAGTCAGTCATGTCACCTGCTCATCAAGCACGCGAAGGGTAGTTCGCTATGGCGAAGCAGCTGGGGCGGCGCCAGGCTGTGCGAGGGGCGGAAGCCGTTCACGACCGCACGAGCCGGCGCGGAGCCCGATTACCGCCACCGCCACCGCAAAAGCCGAGCACCGAGCCGCAACGTCAAGGGGGAACTGCATTGGACACCGGCGTGCGCACGGAAGCCGAACTGACGGACTTCGGGGAGGCCCTGGCCGCCGAGTTGCGCGCCAAGCGTCTGCAGCACTTCCTCAAAGGGCGCCGCGATCACCTGGAACTGAGCCAGGAAGAGGTCGCCGAACGTCTCAGGATCAGCGGCCGTGCCTACGGGAACTGGGAACGCGGCCGGGTCAAAGAATGGACGGACCGCAAGCTGTACTCCCTGGCAGACGCGCTGAAGATGTCCGAGTTCCAGACGGCCCGCCTGTTCTTGTACGCGGTGGACCGCGCTCCGCAGCCCGAGCTGCGCGCCATGTTCCGCCGCGGCCTCCCCGCAGACCCGGCCGCCTCGGCCTTCCTGGACGACTACGAAAACGTGATGATGGACGCGCTCTCGCTGCCGACCTTCGTGATCGACCACCGATGGGGCGTCAGGATGGCGAACAAGGCCTACCGCCACCTCTTCCGGAACGTGCGGGCCCACTCAAGCGCGATGCCCTCCGACAACTTCCTGCGCTTCGGCCTCTTCCACCCCGACGCCCCCGCCGTGCTGGTCGATCACCCGAAGTGGCAGCTGGCCATGCTCGCTCAGCTCGCCTCAAGTCTGGAGCGGCACGACGCCGACCCCGTCCTTCAGGCCATCCGTCGCGAGGTCTACATGAACCCGGCGCTGCGCGACGCCTACCTCAAGGACATGCCGGACTGGGTCCTGGGATCCGGTGCCGACCTCGTCCACCACGAAAGCTCGGTGCGCGAGCTGCGCCACCCCGACCCGCAGGTCGGCCTCCAGGGATGCAGACTCGTCGAGGAGACCCCCCGGTCGCTGCAGGCTCTCGGGCTCATGCGCATCACCCTCGTCCTCGTCGATCTGGAGGGCAGGTGCATGGCCGGCCGGGTGCGCTCGCACGGCCACCACGCCGCCTAGGTGTATTGACCTGCAGGGTTGTTCAGACGGCTCACCAAGCCGGAGCCCGTCACCTTCACCCGGCCGGCAGCGTGGCCCGGCGCATTCCGCTCGTCGCCGGCGCGGGCCCGTATTCCTCACCGCGTATCGGTATCCAGGCGGTAGACGATCTTCCCTTCGAACTCTGCGAACCCCAATGACCTGTAGAAGGCACGTGCGTCCAGGTTGTCGCGGTCCGTCATCCACTCGACCCGGCCGCACCCGGGACGCGCGGTGGCCAGGGCACGGAGCTCGTCCATGAGGCGGGCGCCGATGCCATGCCGGCGGAGGGTGCTGCGGACATAGAGTTCTTTCAGGAACAGGGAATGGGAGGAGCCGGCCGCAGGCCAGAGGAACGAGTAGACGGCGAGCCCGACGAGATCACCGGCCTCATCCTGCACCAAGAGCGCAGAAGCCAAGGGCGGGGAGCCGAACAGCGCTTCCTCCACTTGCGAACGGCGCTCGTCGAGCGGCTGGATCTCGGTCGATCCGTAGAACCGCTCGATCTCCTCGATCAGTTCGGCCACGGCCATGACGTCGCGCCTGTCGGCCGGGCGGATCGTTACCGTCATCGATGTCTCCTGTCGGTCCTTCATCGCCGCACACGTTCGGTCCAGTGTGTGAGGCCCGCCGGGTAGGCCGGTGGCCTTCCCCATCCCACGGTGCTGCCCTGTACGCGCGCAAGTGCGCGGGGGGAGAGCCACCGGTTGCATTCGTTGGCGAGCAGGCCTGATCGGCTGCCGGCCGGGCCAACCTGAAGCACATCGTGAGAGTGTGAAGGTCACTCAGGCAAACGGGACCACTGATGCAGGAGGGGCGCTCACCCGTGACCGCAAAGGAGACGGCGCGATCGTTGCGGCTGACTCGTACGCACCGGATTCTCATAGGCGTGGTGGTCGCGGGTGCCGTGGTCATCGCGGGGATCGGGTTCGCGGGCTCGTACTCCGCGGTGCGTGCCCTCGCCCTGCAGAAGGGGTTCGGCAGCTTCTCGCTGGTGTTCCCGATCGGTATCGACGCGGGCATCTGTGTGCTGCTCGCGCTGGACCTGCTGCTGACGTGGCTCCGGATTCCCTTCCCCCTGCTGCGGCAGACGGCGTGGCTGCTGACGGCCGCGACGATCGCGTTCAACGGTGCGGCCTCGTGGCCGGATCCGCTGGGTGTCGGGATGCACGCCGTGATCCCGATGCTGTTCGTGGTGACGGT